>JBBREK010000159.1:0-9713 GCA_038203025.1 Planctomycetota bacterium | reverse complement strand
GTCGATTTCGGCATCGAATCCACCCGGCATGCGCGGCTTCATCACCATGCCGAAGGCGGCCGCGCTGGCGAAGATCGGCACGACGCCGGAACCGATCAGTCCGCGTACCTCGCTGCGCGAGCCATTGGCATCGTTGGCAGTGAAGATGTAACCGGTCGACGCAGCGGCGGCGAGACGGATGATCGCCCCGTTGATCGCCTGCTTCTGCTCCTGGGTCAGATCGTTGGCCTGGGCCAGGACGATGCCGAGGTAACCCTGGATGGTGCGCAGCACCGCCGGCGTGTCGCTGGCCCCGAGCAGGGCCGCGTCCTTGGGCGCGACGGCGTACAGGGTCTTGGCCATGATCGTGTCGGCGAAGCCGCCGGGGGCGCCGCTGCTCCAGGTCACGGCCAGCATCGGATCGGTGGTCAGCACCCAGTGGGCCTTGTCGCGCAGCAGGGTGATGGCGACCGGGATGGGCACGTCGGGCAGGACCACCGGCGCGGACTGGCCCTCTTCGGGCAGACCGCCGCCGATCTGGCCCATGGCGAAGCCGAGCAACTGATCCATCGCCGCTGAGCGCGGCACCGCGATGGTGACGGCAGGGAACGGGGCAGACTGGGTCAGGGCGAACAGGCTGGTGCCGGTCAGTCCCTCGACCACCTGCTGCAGCGAGGCCTCGATGCCCATCATTTTCATGGTCGACTCGATCTCCTGGGCGGTGGCGGCAGCGCCGGCCGACATGCCCGGATGCATCGCCTCGTCGAGCTGCACCAGCATGGCCTCGCCAGCCGCCTTCCAGTAGCCCTTGCCGTCGAACCCGTAGCTCGCCGCCATCAGGGTGGTGGCGGGCAGGCGCGCCAGGACGCTGCGGTCGGCGGGCATGGTGCCGGGGGTGGGGACATTAGCGTTCAGCCGCTCGCGCACGCCTTCCGGCACGATGTCGCCGCGGTACTTCCATAGGCCCAGATAGGGCGTGACGTTGCGCACGATCTTGTCGAACTCGGCCTTTTTGTCGGCCGGAATGGCGGGTGTGATGACGTCGACCAGGCGCTTGGCGTCGAGGTCGAGGGCCACCGCAGCGGCGGCGACACCGGCCGGCGGAGCCGGCAGCGGATCGGTGTGCACGGCGACGACCAGCACGTTGCCGAAGCGGGCGACGCAACCGATGTCATCGCCGAAGGCCTCATCAGCGCCGGCGACCTGCTTCATCTTGCCCTTGCCGTCCTTGGCGATCAGGGCGAAGACCGGCGCGGCGGCGGTGCCGAGGTCGACACGCAGGTGGAACTGGGGCTTGTCCGGCCCGGCCATGCCGATGAAGCGAGCCTCAAAGCCTTTCACTTCCTGGATGACAGCGACCGGGTCGAAGCCGAACTCGTCCTGAGCCTGTTTGATGCCCTCGGCCCATTTGGCGCGCAGCGGAGCAGTCGCCGGGTCGCTCCACACCTTGGCGTAGAGCGAAGCGTCCCAGGCCTTGACCAGGGCTGGCCCATCGGCCACGCGCAGCGTCACCGGGGCAGGCGCGGCCTCGCCGGCGAACAGCGCGGCGGCCAGGATGGTGGGAGCGAGGATGCGGGGGAGATGCATGCGGGCCTTTCTCGAGCGTGCGGAAGCGCCGGCACTCTGCCGCCCCGCGCCGGAGACGCCAGCCCCGCCTTGCCCCACACGGCACGCCACCAATCTTACACCCATGCCCCCCATCGCCGTGACCATGGGCGACCCGGCCGGTATCGGTCCCGAGGTCCTGCTGCGTGCCTGCGCCGATCCCGCCCTCGCCGACGTGCCGGTCACGGCCATCGCCTCGCGCGCCCTGCTAGAGCGTGTCGCGTCGCATCTGCATCTGCCGCTGCCGGCGCAGATCATCGAACCCAACCTGCCCGGCTTCGCCGCCGCCAGTGTCGAACCCGGGCGCATCGCCGCCGCCAACGGCGCCGCCGCCGGAGCCTGCATCGAACTGGCCATCGCCGGCTGCCTGGACGGCCGCTTCGCCGCCATGGCTACCGGGCCCATCCACAAGCAGGCGATCAAGCTCGCCGGCATTCCCTTCCCCGGCCACACCGAGTGGCTGGCGGCGCGCACCGGGGTGACGGAGGAAACGATGATGCTCTACCATCCGGAGATCACCGTCGCCCTGGTCACCGTCCACCAGTCGCTGGCCAGCGTCGCGGCCGCCCTCGATCCGCAGCGCATCGTCCGCGTCGGCCGGCAGCTCGCCGAAGCCCTGCGCCGTCTGCGCGGTCGCGAGCCGCGCCTCGCCGTGCTCGCTTTCAACCCGCATGCCGGCGAGGGCGGTCTGTTCGGCGACGAGGAGGCGCGCATCGTGCCGGCGGTCGGCGAACTGCTCCAACTCGGCATCCAAGCCGACGGCCCGCTGCCGCCCGACACCGCCTTCACGCCGGCGGCTCGCGCCCGCTACGACGGCTGGGTGTGCATGTACCACGACCAGGGGCTGATCCCGTTCAAGGCCTTCGCCTTCGACCGCGGCGTCAACGTCACCCTCGGCCTGCCCATCGTGCGCACCTCGGTCGACCACGGCACCGCCTTCGACATCGCCTGGACCGGCGCCGCTGAGCACCCCTCGATGGTCGAGGCGATCCGCCTGGCGGTGCGCCTGGCCGGCTGAAGCACCTGTGCCATGCCATACCCGAACCCGACACAACGGCAAGCCGGTGTACCTCGGTGAAATCGGCTGCACCTCGTCAACCGGCGGCGCCACTTCGCCGAGCGGCTGGCGCGGCAATGGCCGCTATGCTCCGCTTGAGCAAGCCAACTTCCTCGACGCCGCCCTGCGCGTGCTGTGGGACGAGCCGTGGTGGCACGGCCTGTACTGGTGGAAGTGGGACGAGCAGAACGACCGTCCCCAGTTCCGCGACGACCCGGCCGGCAACAAGGGTTTCACCGTCGACGGCAAGCCGGCCGCCGAGGTCATGCGTCGCTGGTTCTCGCGCCCCGACCGCCGCTGACCCCACGGACTGACCCCCGCGGCATTGGCAGACCGCGGGAAGATCCGATGCTGCACGCATGGAACCGGCCTCTGCGTGGACATGGCGCCCGACTTGGCGGATGGGTTTGGTCCTGGCCGTCACCGTCCTGGTGCTGGCGGGAACAGCCTGGTTCCTCAGTGATGCCGACCTGCGGGCCGTCGACCGGCGCGCGGCTGCCATGGGCATTCCGACATCCTGGTCCAGCCTGAGCCTGGTGCGCAGTGATCTGAACCGGCTGACCACCTGGCAACGCTTCCAGACCCTTGCCCTGGCGGTCCGCAGCTACTCCGCCATCGACGATCAGGGCAGGATGCCGCAGCTTGGCGAACCGCTGCCGGAGGGGTTGCGCGCACATCACGCCAGCCTCCCCACAGGAGATGTGACGGAACTCCTGTCGCTGTGCGATCAGCTTGCCGGCAGCGATCTGGTGCTGCGCACGTCGTGGGATTGGACGACCTCGATGACGGAAATCGATGCTACCCGTGCCGCCTGCAAGCTGTTCGCCGAGCGGATCGCCCTGGCCGAACCGGAGGCGGTGGCGACAGAGGCGCAACGCCTCATCTCTATCGCCACGATGCAGTGCCCGAACGGCGTGCTCGGTGGCTTGGTCGCAATCAGCGAATTGGCCATCTGGCAACGGGCGGTGGCTTGCCGTCTTCCTGAACCGGAAATCGATTGTCCGGCCATCGCGGCCCAGGCGCAGCAGGGCCGGACCTGGCTGTCAGTGGCAATGCCCCGGGCATACCTGGGAGAGTTCGTCTTCATGCGAACGCTACTGCATGAGGCTGTTCGCGGACCGTCTCCCCTTGGCGAGGCGATCGCCACCGAGATGGGCATACCGACGTGGCTGTGCGAGACGGGTCTGCACCGATTGGTGCTGCGCCAGGGACGTGGCGATGCGCTCATGGCCGCGCTCGATCTGATGCCCGTCCTCCGCCTGCCTGCTGATCATGCCCATCGGCTCGCATTCCTGCACACGACCTCACTCGCCCTGGCGGACCGGTCGCGGTGGATCCCAGCCGTTGCGCTCGAACAATTTCTGCTGACCACCCATGAACTCATCGCCAGGAGCTGGGCCAAGGTCGACACCGGTCTGGCGGTCATCGCCGCCGAGGCGCTGGGATCAGCCTGGCCCGCCGACCCGATGGATGCGGCCAGCCATCCCGTACGTCGCATTGAACGTAACGGCCGGCTGATCGGCTAT
Organism: Planctomycetota bacterium; assembly: GCA_038203025.1. Classification (GTDB taxonomy): domain Bacteria; phylum Planctomycetota; class UBA11346; order UBA11346; family UBA11346; genus UBA11346. The sequence goes on along the minus strand of JBBREK010000159.1, from coordinate 5,546 downwards.
TATCTGGTAGGTCCGAATGGACGGGACGACGGAGGCCGTACGTCCCACCCGCGCGATGACTGTGTCGCCTTGTACGAACGGCTGGGATCCCCGCATGCGGCTGATCCCCTCCCGCTGCCTCCGCAAGCGACACCAGCCGTACTTCCCAGCAAGCCCTGAGCGCCCCGTATCCTCAGCGTTGCAGGCGGATGATGAACACCGGCTTGTCGTTGGGCACCCGCAGGGTGCCGCCGGCGACCGTGCCCTCGCCCAGGCTGCGCATCGTCCAGTCATACATGGTGTAGTGCATGCCGTCGATGGCCTTGCTGGTGACGGTGCCCGCCACCCGGGAGACCAGCACCGGCAGGCCACCGTTCTTACGGCCCTCTCCGGCGCTGGCGTAGAGCGGGCTGTCGGTGGCACCGGTCCTCTCGAAGTCGCTCTTGGCCATGCTGAAGCCGCTGTTGAAGCTGGTGCTGACCAGAACCACTGCGGCCTGTTTGCACGCGGCCAGCGGCTTGCCGTCCTCGCTGTGCAGGGCGAAGGAGATGTAGCCCTCCTCAGCGGTGACCGGGTCGTAGATGCCGGCCGGGTTGTCTATTGCGATATCGGACAGGGTCACGCCGTTGGCGAAGACCTGCTTGCCGCCGACCTTGGGCAGGAAGCCAGTGAACACCGCAGCTCCTGGCGCATCGAAGACGATGTTGCCGGAGTTCCAGTCGATGCGGATCTCGGGCGTCGGCGTGTAGGGGTTGTGGGAGAAGCGATCCTCGATGCGCACCACCGGTCCGCGCACCTCGTCGTCCTCGCGGGTCGGGTCGATGAGCAGCCGCGCACCGTATTGGTAGACCGTCTGCAGCATGTCGAGACCGCGCAGGCCGTAGCTGCGGCCGTAGCTCATGCTATCCGGGTCCTGCAGGCTCTTGCGGCCATAGATGAACGTCGTCGGCGAGGCAGCCGGCTTGAGCAGGCCGCTGCGCCAGATGATCGAGGCCGCCCGCATGCTAGCGGTCTGCACCTCGTCGTAGGTGAAGTGGTAGCCCTGCGGGTGCTTGCCGACGGTATTGTCCATCGGCGCATTCCACCGTGACTGGTCGTCGACGCCGGATGGCGGAGCGAAGTAGTGCCAGCACACTCCGTCCCAGTCCTGGATCGCGGCTAGGCTGGCGAGGCGGAACGGGAAATCAGCACGGTACTTGGCCGGCTGCTGGATCTGCGTCTCGTAGGCGAGGAAGGGTTTGCCCGGCACCTTGTTGTGCTCCAGCCACGGTACGCCCTGGGCGATGCCCGGCGGTTTCAGCAGCCAGCAGTTCCATGGCCCGACATTGGCCTTCACCGCCTCGGCCTCGCTGTGGAACATCCACTTGGCCTGCGCGTCGGCGAACGTCTCGGGCGCCTTGCGCTCCATGCCCCAGCCATTGACGTAGGCGTCATGCACCGAGACGTCGCTGTTCTGCTGCATCCACTGCGCCTGGATCTCGTAGCCGATGCCGGTGTCCCAGGCCAGCACGCAGGCCTTGGCCGAACGGCCGAGCGTCTTGAAGGCTTCGGCCTCGCGACGCTTCGACGATACATGCAGGTCGGTGAAGAAGGCCAGGACATCCTCGCCGCGTTCGTGGGCGAAGTCGCTGCGCTTCCACTTCTGGCCCTTGCCGGCCTCGGCGTTGGCGGCCAGCGCCTTGCGCGCCGTCTCGTCGACCGCCAGGGTCGAGAGATCCTGTTCACCGGCCAGGGGCAAAATCTGCACCGAACCGCTGGCGAGGCTCTCGCCCGGCAGCAGCTTGCCCCAACGCTTGACCAAGGACGCCTGGTCGGGGTAGCGGGCGGAGAGGAAGGCGATCCAGTGTTCCTGCAGGGTCTGCTGGAAGTAGGCCGGCAGTTTGCGGAAGCTGCCGTTGACCATCTTGGAGATCCACCATTCCTCGTTGCTGAGCTCCCAGGCGGCGAAGACCGGATCGTCGGCATAGCGCAGGCCGGTGTGGCGGTTGAGATGGGTGGCGATCGCAGCCCGGCGGCGGATCGCCATGGCCTCGAAGCGCGGGTCCCACTTCAGGACGATGTTGCGCACGTCGACGCCGTCCTTGCCCCAGGCCGCGACCGCCGCGCTCCAGGCGGCAGCCGTCGCGGGCTCGTCGATCACATCCACGTCAGCGGCACTCAGCTTGCCGAGCCGGTTGATGCCGGCGTGCCATAGATGCAGGCCGCGCGCTTTCATCGTCGCGTAGAACTGATCAACGATGTCGGCCTTCGACCCGTCGCCCGGGACGTAGTCCTCCCGTACATCGTGCCAGGTGCGGTTGAGGTTGAAGCCCAGGTCGATGAGACGCTGGACCAGGGCCTCGTTGCTGCGGTAGGCAGCCTGCACCTTCGCGGCGCGCTGTTCTGGCGTATCCTCGGCCTTGATGCCGGCCCAGGTGCTGGGCAGACCGCCAATGGCGCCCCAGAAGCGGATGCGCTCACCGCCGAGAGTCAGATGGCCGGCGGCATTGGCTACCACATAGGCATCGGCTGGCACGGCAGCCGGTGCCAGGATGTCCGCACCGCCAATGGAGGCGGCGACGGCCAGGAGGGCAGAGACGAGAGTGGGGGTACGCATGGATGAGTCCTCAGCCGTATATTGTTACTGTCTTCAACGGAACAATAGTCGGTTCGTGACCCGGTTGTATCCGCCCCATATGGAACGATCCTTGCAGCGGTGCGTAAGCAGACAGACATCGCCAGCAACCTGCGCCGGGCCATCTGTCAGGGACGGTACCAGCCCGGGGCCCGTCTCCCCACCGTTCGCGCCCTGACCGCCAGCACCGGGGCGGGGCTGCCAACCGTCCATCGCGCCCTGCGCGTCCTGGTCGAACAGGGGTTCATCGTCACCGGTGGCCGACACGGGACACACGTCGCCGAGCACCCGCCGCAGCGCTGCCGCTTCGGCCTGGTCCTGCCCGAGGCGCCCGGCCCGGATGGGCGCTACCGCCACCGCGTGCCGCAGGCCCTGGCCGAGGCCGCGGCAGCGATCGGGCGTCCAGATCGACACATCGCCATCCATCACGGACTGAACCAGCACCCCGAACTGCCCGGTCACCGCCAACTCGCTGATGAACTGGCGGCGGGCATGCTCGCTGGTCTCCTGGTCGTCGATCTCGACCGCATCGACACCTGGCTGATGCCAGCCCTGTCCGGGGTGCCGATCATCGCCGCACCCAAGACCGGACGACCGATCGATGGTTGGCTGAACCTCGACCAGCACCGCATCGTCTGCCAAGCCATCGACGAAGCGACCGCGGCCGGCCGCCGACGCCTCGCCTTCATCGGCGAGGCCAACGAGATCACCCTGCACTACCTGTCGACCCTACGCCACGGAGCAGCCAAGCGTGGACTGGCCCTGCCGCCCTGCCGCATCCACGCCGCGTCCATCGCTTGCCCAGCCTGGGCGGCCCATGCCGTCGAGGCCAGTTGGGATCCGACCAGCGGCGAGCCGCCCGACGCGCTGATCATCCTGGACGACAACCTGGTGGACGCTGCCGTAGCCGGCCTGCGCGCCCTCGGGCCGCGGGCCGCAGACACACTGCTCATCCACCTAGCCAACTTCCCCGCGCCCCCGGCGGCGTGGCGACCGCTGATCCGCATCGGTTGGGATCAGAGCGCGGTGCTTGCTACGGCCCTGGAGTTCCTGGCAACGCGCCGGCCGCACCCTGCCGAGCTGGTGGAAATCAGCGCGCCGGTGCAGACGGAACGACTCTCCTGAATCTCAGAACCCGCCACCATCAGCGGCCTTCGGCGGCGCTTCAACCGGTGGTGCCGTGCCGGGCAGGGGCTTCAGCACCACGACCAGTTCGCGATCACGAAACGACAGCGCCGGCAGGCCGTTGAGCGAGGTCGGTTCATAGCCGGTCGCCGACACCGACAGATTGACGCCGCCATGCCGGGCGACCGGACCGACGACACCTACGCCATCCTCGCCGGTGCGCGTGCCGTGCGTCGGCACATCCAGCTTGGCCTCGGGGATGGCATGACCGCCGGGATCGGTGACGCGCACGGTCAGCCGCATGCCGCGGTCGACCGCGACCCGCACCGGCTGGTCGGCGAACTGGCTGAGCGGCAGCCAGTAGCCGGAGCCGATGACGTCCTCGCGCCAGACCACGATCCAGCGGCCTTTTTCGCCATCAGGAATAGGCACGGTAAAGCGCCCCTGACTGTCCGTGGTGGTCAGCTTTGTGCCCTGACCATCAGCGAATATGGTGATCTTGGCGAGCGGAATGTCGCCGTTCTCGTCGTAGACCACGCCGTGCACCTCGGCGCCGGCCAGCGTCCCGGCCAGGCCGACGAGCAGGCAGACGGTGGCGCGGCGGATCACGCAACCTCTACCAGTGCGACGCCCGGGCATTCCAGGTCGAAGTCGGCATACCAGGCCGCGCCATCCTGACGCAGCGTGATCGCCGACGGAGCGGCTGCGATCAAGCCGTTGCCGGCGTGCAGATCGGCGAGCTGGGCGCGCGACGGCGACCCCGGTGCGCCGAGGTCGCGCCACGCCGTCAGCACGTTGTGCTCGCGCTGGTCGATGCGGAACAGCCGCGGGATCAGCGCCGGCTTGCCGGGTAGGCGGATCGACACCCGATCGACGGTCACCGCCGTGTCAGGAGTGGCGGGATAGCGCCAGACCAGCGCGCGATGCCCGCCGTCCACCGTGGCCAAGGCCCCCTGCAGCGGATCGCCGCCGGTGACCTCGACGGCGCTGCGACCGAGCCGCGCGAGCAGCCGGTGCGCCTGGTAGGACGGCTTGCGCAGGCCGTGCAGCGAGAGCATGCCGTAGTTGCCCTCGAACTCGCTGGTCGAGACGCCGATCTGGTCGTAGATGTCGCTCAGGCACCAGTAGGCGAACAGGTCCGCCTCCTGCGACACCTCGGCCATGGTCTTGACCACGAAGGCGGCCTCGCGCGCGCTTTCGCGCGGCGGATCGCTGGGGAACCACGAGCGGCCCCACTCGTTCCAGTGCACCTCGCCGGTCCAGCCGCGGGCCTGCAGCAGCTTGCGCGTGCCGCGAATGACGCCGCTGGCGAAGTGCGGGCTGTCCTTGACCCGGTCGACGGCCGGGCCATCGAAGGGCGAGAGCGGATTCGATTCGCTGTCGTTGTTGTAGACGTGGCCGATGAGGTAGTCGGGCAGCGTCCCGTCCTGCTTGGCGAAATCGAGGAACTCCGGAATCCACTCGGCGCGCGCCGTCGACGGGCCGCCGAAGCGCAGATCGGGATGCACCGACTTCACCGCCTTCCACGTCGCCGACCACAGCTGGAAGAACTGCTCCTGGGTGCCGTCGAAGAAGCCGCCAAGGTTGGGCTCGTTCCACGCCTCGAAGTACCAGCTGCGCAGCTCGTCGATGCCGTAACGCTGCAGATGATGACGCAGACCGTCTGCGACGAAGGCCGACCACTGCGCCAGGTCACGCGGCATACCGATCGGATTGCGGTCGGGCCAGCAGGTCTTGGTCGAGTCGGTGAATTCAGACGGGGTGAAGCAGGTGGTGTAGATCGGCTTCAGCCCGAGATCGACGAGGTGGTCGAGCGAGATGTCGACCA
>JBBREK010000158.1:0-9720 GCA_038203025.1 Planctomycetota bacterium | reverse complement strand
CAGCAACAGGACGAAGGCGACGATCCACATCCACCAGCGCATGCGCAGATCCCTGGGAGCGCGGGCCGCTGGCCCGCCCGTCGCCCCGGGCGGCCCGCCCGGGGCTTCGTTGGATACACGGGTCACGGCAGGCACCACAACCCGGCGATGGCAGGGCGCTCGGCGTTGGTGACCTGCGGCAGGGCGATCGCCTGACGGTCCTGGCACAGGGCGCCAAGCACCGCCCAACCCATCGCCTCGCGGTAGGCGGCGGGGACGCCGAGCTCGTCGGACAACACCACCGGGCAGGCGCTGCGCGCGGTCAGCTCCAGCACCAGGCGACGGTTGCGCACGCCGCCGCCGGCCAGGATCAGGCGCTGGGCGCCGTTGGCGGCCTCGGCGATAACCGTGGCGACAGCAGCGCAGGCGCTGGCGGCGAGATCAGCCGGACCGAGGCCGCGCTGCCGCCCGACCCAGGCGCCGGCCTCGTCGCCAGTGCCGAGGCTGCGGCTGGATTTGGCCTGGCGGCGCAGCAAGCCGGCAAGCTGGCTGGCGGCGCGCTCGTCGGGATGACCGGCCAGGGCGTGATGGCCGTCGCGGTCGAAGGCGGCGTCGAGCACCGCCCGCGCGACGGCATCCAGCACCTGGTTGCAGGCGCAGATATCGGCGCCGGCGATGCGGTCGAGGTCGTGACTGCCGGGCAGCCGGGTGAGGTTGCAGAAACCGCCGAGGTTGGCGACAGCCCGGTCCTCGCTGCCGTGGCGCAGCAGGATGAAATCGGCCAGCGGCGTCAGCGGCGCGCCCTGGCCGCCGTTGGCCAGATCGGCGGCGCGCAGGTCGCAGACCACCGGCACGCCCAGGCCGTGCGCCAGCGGCGCCGGCTGGAACAGCTGCCACGAATCCGGCGGGGCGTGGAACACGGTCTGGCCGTGCACCGCGACGAGGTTCAGCTTGTGCCGCTCGTGCAGCGGCTTCAGCGCCGCGAGGTGCAGTGCCGCGAATTCGCGCTGCAGGCGCGCGATCTCGCCGGCGGTCATCGCCTCCTGGTTGGCGAGGCGGCGCAGCGGCGCGGCCAGGGCGCCCAGCGGCACGGTGCTGGTCGCCTCAAGCTTGGCGTGCAGGCGCGGGCCGAAATGGCGGAGGCGCAACACGGCGACATCGAGGGCGTCGATCGAGGTGCCGGTCATGCAGCCGGCGACGAGGCGCGCGGGGCGCGTGTCCACGGGCTCGGAGGCGGCCGGGTCAGCGGGGCTGCGGCGGCGGGGTTGGCGCACGGGGCGGATCGTGAGGGGGAGACGAACCATTGCCACTGGCGCGCGGGCCGCGCGCGGGCCCAGGAAAGGCAAGCACGGCAGACACGGCGTGGTGGTCGCTGCCTGGCAGGTCGATGGCGGTGGCGCTGCCAAGCGCGAGGTCGCGGGCGAGGATGTGGTCGATGGCGATGCCGAACGGTCCGAACCGCGACGGCCAGGTGCGCACCTCGCCGCCGTGCGGCGGTCGCAAGCCGGCGCCACGCAGCAGGCGCAGGCCGGGATCGCCGGGCGTGGCGTTGAGATCGCCGAACACCAGCAGCGGACCCGGCTCGGTCTCCGCTAGGCCGGCGAGCTCGGCCAACTGCTGGCGGTTGCGCGCCGTGCTGTGCGCGTCGCGCGGCGACCAGGTGTGCAGCAGGAGGACGCGCAGCGAGCCCCACGGCGCCTCGATGCGGGCGTCGATGCCGTAGGCCTGGTCGAGTTCCAGATCCTTCGCGCGCATGGGGAAGCGGCTGAGCAGGGCGATGCCGCCGCTGCCGCGCGGCGTCTGCCAGCGCTGGTGCGGCCAGCGTGTATCGCGCAGGACCAGGGCGCGGTCTTCCGGCCGGGTCTCGACCAGGGCGACCAGGGCGCCGTCGATCCGGGAGATGGCCTCGGCATGGCGCTCGCTGCCGTAGAAGAGGTTGGCGGTGACCACGGTGATGCCGTCCGCCGGCAGCGGCGCGTGCGGCGCCCAGACTGCGGCCAGGGCCGGCCACAGCGCCACGCCGCTGAGCAGCAGCATGGCCAGGCCGACCACTGGTCGACGGCCCAACCAGCACCAGAACGGCAGGCTGAGCGCCGCCAGCTGCGGCGCCCAGTGCAGGGCCAGACCGGCGACCCACCAGCCGGTTGGGGCGAGGGCGGCCAGCAGAAGCCCGGCGGGCGGGACGGCGGCGAGGACCGCCAGTAGTCGGACCCCGGCGACCGCCAGCCTCACGCGGTGCCGAAGTTGCGCGCCAGCTCGATCAGGGTGCGCGTGCCGAAGCCGGTGAAGCCCTTGGCGTACATGCGCCAGCCGGCGACGGCCATGGCCGGGCCGGCAATGTCGAGATGCGTCCACTGCACCGACTCGGGCACGAACTCGCTAAGGAACAGACCGGCGGTTATCGCCCCGCCCCAGCGTCCGCCGATGTTGTTGATGTCGGCGTGAGCATGATCAAGCAGCTTGCGGTACTCGCCGTACAGCGGCAGCGGCCAGATCTCCTCGCCCACCGCCTGGCCGGCATCGCGCACCTGGCGGGTCCACTCCTCGTGGCGGCCCATGGCCCCGGCGACGTGCTCGCCCAGGGCGACGACGCAGGCGCCGGTCAGGGTAGCAAGATCGACGATGTGGGTGGCGCCGGTCTCGGCGGCGTAGGTCAGCACGTCGGCGAGGACCAGACGGCCCTCGGCGTCGGTGTTGTCGACGTGGATAGACTTGCCGTTCCGCGCCCGGTAGATGTCGCCGGGGCGCTGGGCACGGCTGTCAGGCATGTTCTCGGCGAGGCAGAGGAAGGCCGACACCGGGAAGGCGGGCTTCTCGCGCACGATGCGCGCCATCGCCGCCAGGGTGGCGGCGGCGCCGGCCATGTCGGCCTTCATCTCCCACATCTTCTCGCCCGGCTTCAGCGAGATGCCGCCGGAGTCGAAGGTGATGCCCTTGCCGACGATGGCGAGATGCCTGGTGCCGCGCTTCACCCGCGGCGGGACGTAGCGGATCTCGACCAGCTGCGGCTCGGTCGAACCGGCGATGCCAACCTGGGCCAGACCGGGGAAGCCGGCGCGGCGCAGCCGGGCGGCGCCAGCGATGACCTTGATGCGGGCCCCGGCACCGCGCATCTCCTTGAGCGCGCGCGCCGCGAAGGTCGCGGGGTTGAGCAGGTTGCCGGGCAGGTCCGCCAGCTCGCGGGCGAGGTTCTGCGCCTTGGCAATGGCGGCGCCGGCAGCAACCTCGCGGGCGAAGCCGGGGATGCGCACGGTCAGGCGCGGACGCTTGGCCGCCTCGCCGCTGCGCAGCAGGTCGAAGCGGTAGTCGCCCAGGACGCAGCCCTCGGCCAGGGCCGCGACCTTGGCCTGGGCGCCCTCGACCACGATGGTGACGGCGGCGGCCTTATGGGCACGGGCCGCCTCGACGATCTGGCCGCCGAGGATGCGCCACTCTTCACCACCGGTCAGCCACGCCTTGGATTCAGGCTTGGCGAGGATGAAGGCACCGTCGTCGCTGACCACCGTCTGCAGGCCTTTGATCGTGCCGGCGCCAAGGCGGGCCGCGACCTCTTCGACCGGGCGCGGCAGCTTGCGGGCGCAGTGTCCGACGACGATGGCGGTAAGCTGGGCGGCGCCGGTGGCGGCGGTGAGGTCGAGGTCGTGCATGTCAGGCTTGGTCCAGGCGTGGGATCAGGGCGGTGATGAGGCCGGCGAGCACCGGCTCGGCGGCGTTGGCCGCGGCGATGATGCGCTGCACGTCGCAGGGCTCAAGCGCATCGGCGAGACAGCGGTCGGTGACGATGACGAAGGCCAGGGTGCGCAGGCCGCAGTGCACCGCCGCGATCGCTTCCGGCACCGTGCTCATGCCGACCACGTCAGCGCCAGTGCTGCGCAGCCAGCGGTATTCGGCGCGCGTCTCCAGGCACGGGCCGAGCACGCCGGCGTAGACGACGCGGTGCAACTGCACGCCACGCTCCAGGGCGACCGCCCCGGCAAGGGAGCGCAGCTTGGCGTCGTAGGTGTCGAACATATCGGGCCAGCGCGGCCCGACTTTCTCGTCGTTGGCGCCAACCAGCGGATTGACGCCCATCAGATTGAGGTGGTCCTCCAGCACGCCGAGGTCGCCGACCGCGTACTGCGGATTCAAGCCGCCGACCGCGCTGCCCATGATCAGAGCTTCACAACCCAGCGCCTTGGCCAGGCGGACCGGCAGGACCACGTCCTGCGGGCTGTGGCCCTCGTAGCAATGCAAGCGACCGCTGAACGCCGCCACCGACACGCCGGCGAGTTCGCCGAGGACAAGTTCACCGGCGTGGCTGACCGCGGTGGCCTGGGCCATGCCCGGGATCTCGGCGTAGGACAGCTTGCGCACCGCGGTGATGCGGCCGGCCAGTCCGCCCAGGCCGGTGCCGAGCAGGATGGCGACGCGTGGGCGCAGCGGGCACAGCCGCCGCACCGTTTCGGCCATGCGTTCAAGACGGGTGGAGAGCGGGTCGGTCATGGCATTGCCCCGGGTTCGCGGTTCGCGGTTCGCGGTTGGTCGGTCCGGCAGATGGGCGCTGATCGCACCGCGGAGCGGAAGCTCCAACCGCGAACCCCGAACCGCATCATCCCAGCAGCCCCTGCAGCAGACGCTCATACTGGTCGACGATGACCGTCGGGCCGAACTGCTCGGCCCTGGCCCGCGCGGCGAGACGCATGCGGGCGTGGCGGTCGCGGTCGGCGAGCAGGTTGGCTGCCAGCGTGCCCAGGCAGACGTCCTCGCCGGTCGGGCAGAGGATGCCGCTGACGTCGTCCTCGACCACTTCGGGCAGACCGCCGGCGCGGTAGCCGAGCACCGGCACGCCGCAGGCCATCGCTTCCAGCGCCGCCAGACCGAAGCTTTCGGAAATCGACGGCAGCAGGAACAGGTCGCTGGCCTGGAGAATCTCCTCCGGGCGCTGCTGGCCGACGATGCGCAGGTCGTCGCGCACGCCCAGTTCGCGCGCCAGCTGCTCGGCCTTGGGTAGTTCCGGCCCATCACCGACCAGCACCAGCACCGCCGGCAGGCGTCGACGCAGCACGGCGAAGGCGTTGACCACCATCTCAACGCGCTTGACCGGGCGGAAGTTCGAGATGTGGGTGATCACTGCCGCGCCCTTGGGCGCCAGGCTGTGCCGCTGGACGCAGCCCGGGGCGGGGGCAAAACGTTCGAGGTCGACGAAGTTGGGGATGGCGATGACGCGGCCGGGGGCGGTGCCGAAGTCACGCTCGGTGGCCTCGTTCAGCCACTGGCTGGGCGAGGTGATCAGGTCCTGCTTGTGGATGGCGTAGCGGGTCAGCTCGAAGTAGCCGCGCTCGCGGCCGACCAGGGTGATGTCGGTGCCGTGCAAGGTACAGGCCAGCTTCACCTTGATGCCGCGCTCGGCGAGCACGTCGCGCGCCATCAGCGCCGCCACCGCGTGCGGGATGGCGTAGTGGCTGTGGATGATCTCGCAGCCGAACTCCTCGCACACCTCGATGATCTTGTTGGTCAGGTTGAGGGTGTACGGAGGGTAGCGGAACAGCGGGTAGTCGCCGATGGTGACGGCGTGGAACGACAGGTTCGAGCGGAAGTGGTCGAGGCGGAACGGCTGCTCGTAGCTGATCACGTGCGACTCGTGGCCGCGATCGGCCAGGCGCATGGCAAGCTCGGAGGCGACGGCCCCGGAACCGCCGTAGGTCGGGTAGCAGAGGGTGGCGATTTTCACTTCAGGCTCCGCTGCTCGACACTCACTGCTTCTCCAGCATCGGCTTGACCTTCATGCCGGCCTCGGGGATGAGCACGCGCTCCCACGGGGCGTGGCTGCCGCGTTCCAGGCGCAGGGCCAGGCGCTTCACCGGCAGGTTCAGCGTACACGGAGTGTTGCCGCGGAAGATGCCATCGACCAGGACGTCGGCTCCGGCGGGCTCGCTGTCGATCGACACCTCGACCAGCCGCTCGCTGGCGGGGGCCACGCCGCCGACCGCCGCCTCGTTGCGCTTCTCCAGGTACTCGAGCAGGGCGCCGACCGCGTTGCTGCACGCCTCCCAGGCGGTCCGCGACTCGGGCTTCGAATCGGGGCCGGGGAACTTCGGCGAGGGCACGCCGGTCCAGTCGCCGCGACCGCGTTTGCTGAACACCAGGTTGCCGTAGCCGTCGAGGGCGCGCATCTCGATGATGGCGGAGCAGGTGACCTCGCGACCGCCCTGGGCCGAGGACATCGATTCGCGCCGCTCAATCGACTGGACGGTAGTCAGCACGACGAGGTCGGCCCCGCTGGTCCCGTCGACCGGCCAGGCGCGCCAGGCGGTGGCGTCCGAGACCGGCAGGTTGGGCGCCGCCAACCCGTCGGCATCGGCCTTGGCTCCGAGCACGTCGATGCGGTCGGCGAGATCGTAGATGAAGGCGTCGCTGGCCTCGGGCCAGGTCTTGGCCAGATCACCGATTGCCACCGGGGCGAAGACCACGGCGATGCGGCGCGGGGCGGGCTCGTCGGGGCGCAGCGCCCGCGCCGACGACTCGCCGCCCGGCGGCGCCTGATGCCAGGTGTTGCGGTCGCGCGGCGTGCAGGCGGTGGTGGCGAGAATGCCGATGATGGCGCAGACGAGGCTGGTGAGTCGGAGCATGGCCGGAGCATCGGACGAGGTCCAGAATGGGAAGGAGGGACCGCGCATGGATCGGCAACGGACAAGGACCGCAGCTTCTGCCCGCGTCGAGCCCCTACCGTCCCACCATCCGCCCAAGCACCTCGGTGCACCACAGTTGCGTCTCGTGCAATCCGGTGCCACCGGGCACGAGGAAGGCCGGGCTGGCGGGCGGTAGCCGCCCGCGGCTGTCGGACGGGATCCCGTCGGCCGGCAGCCCGAACCGCCGCGCCAGCGCCAGCACGCGCGGCAGATGCCACGCCGAGCTGACGATGGCGATGCGGCCCCAGCCGCGGGCGTGCGCCTCCTTGGCCAGCCGCTGCACCTCCTCGCGCGTGTTGACCGGACCTGGTAGGAGCAGCATCGAACCGTCCGGAACCCCCCAGTCGCTCCAGATCCGCGCCGTCTCCCGTGACAGGTCGCGGGCTTGCTCGGCACCGAGCAGGCCCGAGCCGGTGGCGACGAGCAGCGGCGTGCGTGCCGCGTGCAGCAGTGCCCGCCCGATGCGCAGGCGGTCGCCGGCCTCGCCCAATTCGACCTCGCCATCACCGGTAAGGGCGGTCCCGCCGCCAAGTACGGCCACGGCGTCCCAGACTTCGGCCTGCGGCGCTGGCACGCTGCGCTCCAGCGTGCCGAGCAGCCAGGCGGATATCCACTGGTTGCCGCCCAGGGTCAGCAGCAGCCAGCAGCCGGCGGTCAGGCCGCCGCTCCACGGGCGATGGTTGCGCAGCTGATCGAGGGCAAGACCGAACAGCACCAGCCAGGCCACACCAAGCGGCGTGGCCAGCCGCACCGCCAGCTTCTGCGCCTCCAGATCGATGAGCAGCAGGACGACGGCGATGACGAAGCCGACGCCAGCGCCCCAGGCCAGTGGCTTCCAACCGGGCACGGTCTGCAGTCGGCGCCGCCAGGCGATGATGCCGAGCCAGATCGCGATGAGCAGGGCGACCAGGGCCATGCGCCGATCCCATGGCGCAGTGGTCAGTTGTCCAGAGCCGTGGCGTCTGCTAGGACGTGCGCCCGTGCTGCACGAACTTACCCTGTTCTGGTTTGGCCTGGTCCGCGACTGGGGCTATCCCGGCATCGTCCTGCTGATGGCGATGGAATCCTCGATCTTCCCGGTGCCGTCCGAGGTCGTCATCCCGCCGGCGGCCTACTGGGCCGCCGAGGGGCTGATGAACTTCTGGGGCGTGGTGATCGCGGGGACGGTCGGTTCGTGCATCGGCGCCGGCCTCACCTACCTGGTGGCGCGCTGGCTCGGCCGCGCAGCGGTGGCGCGCTGGGGCCGCTACCTCGGCTGCGGGCCGGAGAAGGTCGAGCGCGCCGAACTCCTCCTGGCGCGCTACGCCGCCGGCGGGGTGTTCTTCAGCCGCCTGCTGCCGGTGGTCCGCCACGTCATCGGCATCCCCTGCGGCATCCTGCGCATTGACCTGAAGGTGTTCATGCTGGCGACGCTGGTCGGCTCGTTCGTGTGGTGCTGGGTGCTGGCGTGGTTCGGCGAGCGCGTCGGCCGGGCCAACCCCGGGGCGATCAACGACCCCGAGCTGTTCATGGCGGCAGTCAAGGGCGAGGCCCTGTGGATCGTCGCCGCCTGCGCCGGCCTCTGCGCGCTGTACCTCCTGATGCTGTGGACAACCCGCAAGAAAGGCCCCACCACGTGAGTGACCTGCTCGGCTTCACCGGTGTCTCCTACAGCTACCGCGGCGACTGGCTGAACCGCGTCAACGCCCTCACCGAGGTGACCTTCGGCGTGCCGGCCGGCTGCGCCTACGGCTTCCTCGGCGCCAACGGCGCCGGCAAGAGCACCAGCATCCGCCTGGTGGCCGGTCTGCTGCACGGCCACAGCGGCAGCCTCCGCCTGTTCGGCGAGGAACTGACCGGCGACGACCATCGTTTGCGCACCCGCATCGGCTACCTGCCGGAGCAGCCGTACTTCTACGACAACCTGGCGGTCGGCGAGTACCTCGCCTGGCTCGCCCGGCTGTCGGGCATGGCGGTGGCGCGCATCCCCGCCGCGGTCGATCGCGTCTGCCAGTTGCTCGACCTCGGCGAGCTCAAGAAGCGCCACCTGCGTTCGTTCTCCAAGGGCATGCGTCAGCGCTTCGGCCTAGCCCAGGCCATCGTCCACGAGCCCGATCTGCTCATCCTCGACGAGCCTTTCTCCGGCCTCGACCCGCTGTGGCGGGCACGCTTCAAGGAGGTCCTGGCGCTGGAGCGCACACGCGGGGCGACCCTGTGCTTCAGCAGCCACATCCTCGGGGATGTCGAGGACCTGTGCGACCACTACGGCGTCATCGACCACGGCCGCATGCTCGAACAGGGCCGACTGGCCGACCTGCTGGGCCAGGCACCACTGGTGCTCACCGGCACCGGCGAACCGCCGCCCGGCGCCGAGGCCGGGGCCGACGGCACCTGGACGCTGCGCTTCCCCGATGAGCAGCGCGAGGCCGTGCTGGCGGCTGTGCCCGCCGCCCGCGTCCTACGCCTGGAACGCCAGCGCCTCGCCCTGGAGGACTGGTTCGTCAACCGCATCAAATCCACCCACCATGCCGGCGCCCGGCTGGGAGGTGCGGCGTGATCCTCGTCGTCGCCGGAGCCACCTGCCGCGAGGCGGTGCGTTCCCGCGCCTTCCTCGGCCTGCTCGCCATCTTCGCGGTCGCCGCCCTGCTCACCCGCGTGGTCGGCTGGGTCAGCTCGACCGACGGCAACATCGTCGCCCTCGATCTGGTCATGTCGCTGCAATCGGTGATCGGCGTGTTGGTGGCCGTCGCCACCGGCACCGTCCTGGTGCAGAGCGAGATCCAGCAGAAGACGCTGTACACCGTGCTGTGTCGCCCGCTGCCGCGCTGGCGCTTCGTCATCGGCAAGTATCTCGGACTGGCCGCCGCCCTGATCGCCGGCCAGCTGGCCATGGCCGCCATCGGCCTGACCTGGGTCTGGGTCACCGGTGCCGAGCTGAACCCGTGGCTGGCCCTGGCGGTCGGCATGACCTGCCTGGAGGTGCTGGTCATGGCCGCGGTCGGCCTGTGCCTGTCGATGCTCGCCGGCCCCCTGCTGTCCGCGGTGCTGTGCCTGGCGGTCTTCGCCCTCGGCCACGCCGTCGCCACCCTGCCAC
>JBBREK010000157.1:0-9746 GCA_038203025.1 Planctomycetota bacterium | reverse complement strand
GCACCCCGACCGCGGGCCTGGGTCGACCCGGGGTCGGGGGGGGGGTGCGGGGGGGCTGAGTCCCCCGGTGGCTAAAAATACCCCTCGCGCTTTTTGACTTCCATCGACCCGGCCTCGTCATGATCGATGACCCGGCCCTGGCGCTCACTGGTGCGCGACACCAGCATCTCCTCGATCACCGCGTCGAGCGAGATTGCGGTCGACTCGATGGCGCCGGACAGCGGGTAGCAGCCGAGGGTGCGGAAGCGCACACTCTTCTGCATCGGCACCTCGCCGGGCTCCAGCGGCATGCGCTCGTCGTCGACCATGATCAGGTTCTTGCCGCGCAGGACCACCGGGCGCACCGCCGACAGGTACAGTGGCACGATCGGCAGTTCTTCGATCAGGGTGTACAGCCAGACGTCGAGTTCAGTCCAGTTCGACAGTGGGAAGACGCGGATGCTCTCGCCCTGGCGCACCTTGGTGTTGTAGTTCGACCACAACTCAGGCCGCTGCACCTTGGGATCCCACTGGTGGAAGCGATCGCGGAAGCTGAAGATGCGCTCCTTGGCGCGGCTCTTCTCCTCATCGCGGCGGGCCCCGCCGAAGGCGGCGTCGAACTTGTGCAGATCCAGGGCCGCCTTCAGCGCCTCGGTCTTCATCACCCGGGTGTGCACCTGACTGCCCGAGGCGAAGGGGTTCACCCCCGCCTTCACGCCATCCTGGTTGATGTGTACGATGAGCTTGCAGCCGTAGGCCTTCGCGGTCGCGTCGCGGAAGGTGTACATGTCGCGGAACTTCCACGTCGTGTCGACATGCATCAGCGGGAACGGGATCGGCGCCGGCGCGAAGGCCTTCTTGGCCAGGTGCAGCATCACGCCGCTGTCCTTGCCGACCGAATAGAGCATCACCGGGTTCTGGAACTCGGCCGCCACCTCGCGGATGATGTGGATGCTCTCGGCTTCAAGCTGCCGCAGATGGTTGATATGCTTGGGCGCGACGCTGGCCGTCATGATGGGGCGGAACGGTAGGGAGCACTACGCGCAGGGCAACCTCGCTTGGCCAAAGCTCGCGCAGCCATAGCATGCCTTCGCCGCGCTGGACGGCCGCGTGCATCGCCTCCCCGGGCAACCGGGTCGCGATGACCGAGGAAAGTCCGGGCTCCACAGGGCAGGGTGGTCGCCAAATGCGACCGTCTCCCGTCACAAGGGGATAGGGAAAGTACAACAGAGAGTAGACCGCCGGCGGACCGCAAGGCCTGCCGGTAAGGGTGAAACGGTGGGGTAAGAGCCCACCGCGCGACCCGCGAGGGAAGCGGCACGGCAAACCCCACCCGGAGCAAGTCGAGTCTGGCGAGGTGCTGCCCGCACCGCAGAGCCAGGCGCAAGATGCTGGATGGGCCGGGGCAACCCGGTCCGGTAGAGAAATGGCCGTCGTCCACAGAACCCGGCTTACAGGCGCGCTTTGTGACCATGAAACCCGACCGCAAGGCCGGGTTTCATGCTTTTCTGGGAGCGCGGGCCGCTGGCCCGCCCGTCCCCCCGGCCGGCCCGGCCGGGGGTCGCGCTTCAACGCTTCAACGCTTCAAGCCCTGGGCGAGCCGCCCAGGGCGACTGGCGGGCCAGCGGCCCGCGCTCCCAGGTCAACGCGGCAATACCAGCGGATCCGGCAGCGCCCCCAGCACCGCCGCCAACTCGGCCGGCAACGCCTCGCTGGTCATGCCGCGCGGCGTGATCAGGGTGCGGTCGCGACGCAGCTCGGCCAGCGGTGCGGTCAGACGCTGACCGCGATGCCACAGTTCGAGGCGCTCAAGGACCAGATCCTGCCCATCGCGCGACAGGCTGGCAGACGTCGCGACCCCAAGCATCGGCGAGCCTTGCCACGAGCCGGAGAGATGCACCGGGCCGTCGAGGACCAGCTGGCCACGACTGGTGATCCACGCTCCGGACGGGGCGGTCACCGCGCAGTCGATATCAGGCAGGAAGATGCGGGCGCGCACTTGCTCCAGCCGCATGCGCTGAAAACGCGAGCCCTCCTGGCTGATGCGCTCGGCCACCAGCACGGTCGGCGGCGAACCATCGGCCTCCCAGATGTTGATAACCACGGTTCCGCCCGCACCTGGCGGGGGCAGCGCGAGGCCGTCACCGCCGCATCCGGCGAGGCAGATGACGGCGATGGCAGAGAGGCAGCGGCGCACGCGCAGCACCGTAGCGGATACCCATCCGGACGCACTCTTCGTCCGAACCTCATGTGCCACAAGGGGTTCCGTTGCGGCTTGACCGCCGGCGAGCATTCCCGACACTTCCCCACCCCATACAGCGGGCACCACTACGGAGACGCCATCGTGAGCGAGATTCGCACCAAGGTCATCGACATCATCGCCGACCGTCTGTCGCGCGACAAGGCCACCATCACCGACGGCAGCGATCTGGTCGCCGACCTCGGCGCCGACAGCCTCGACGTGGCCGAGGTGACCATGGACCTTGAGGACGCCTTTGGCGTCAAGATCGAGGAAGAGAAGGCCCAGTCGCTGAAGACCATAGGCGACATCGTCAAGGCGATCGAGGAGAAGGTGGCCAAGTAGGCCGCCTTCCACCCGCATCCCAGGAGTCGAGCATGGCTGAGCGTCGCGTCGTCATCACCGGCATGGGCGTTGTCGCCTGCAACGGCATCGATGTCCCGTCCTTCTGGGACGCGCTGCAGGCCGGCCGCCAAGGCGTCGGACCGATCACGCTGATCGACACCGCCACGCACGGCACCAAGTTCGCCGGCCAGGTGCCGCTCGACAACCTCGCCCTCGCTGGCGGGGACCGCAAGATCCAGCGCCGCAAAGACCGCTTCGTGCTGCTTGCCCTCAAGGCGGCGGCCGAGGCAGTGGCCATGGCCAACCTGCCCAGGGGCGCGGACGGCAAGGTCGCCTGGCAGGATCCGTTCCGGGTCGCCACCATCATCGGTGCCGGGGTTGGCGGTCTCTCGACCATCGAGGACGAGCACAAGACCCTGATGGAACGTGGACCGTCGCGGGTCAGCCCGATGCTGGTGCCGAAGATGATCGTCGACAGCGCCGCCGGCGACGTCTCGATCGCGCATGGCGCCAAGGGCCCGAACTACGCCATCGTCACCGCCTGCGCCACCGGCAGCCACTGCATCGGCGCGGCCTTCCACCACATCCGCCACGGCCAGTGCGACGCGGCGATCTGCGGCGGCACCGAGGCCCCGATCACCCACCTGGGCATGGCCGGATTCAACTCGATCGGCGCCCTGTCCAAGCGCAACGACAGCCCCGAGACCGCCAGCCGGCCCTTCGACAAGAATCGCGACGGCTTCGTTATCGCCGAGGGTGCCGGCATCCTCATCCTCGAAGAGCTGTCGCACGCCCAGGGACGCGGCGCCACCATCTACGGCGAGATCGTCGGTTACGGCGCCACCGGCGACGCCCACCACGAGACCGCTCCGGATCCCACCGGCGCCGGCGGCGCGGCCTGCATGCGCATGGCCCTGCGCGACGCCGGCATCGCCCCCGAGACGATCGGCTACATCAACGCCCACGGCACCTCGACCGAGTTCAACGACAAGACCGAGACCGCGGTGATCAAGCAGGTCTTTGGCGACTACGCGCGCCGACTGGCGGTCAGCTCGACCAAGGGCATGACCGGCCACACCCTTGGCGCTGCCGGCGGCGTCGAGGCGATCGCCTCGCTGCTGGCCCTGCGCCACGGCGTGCTGCCGCCGACCATCAATCTGACGACCCCCGATCCCGAGTGCGATCTGGACTACGTGCCGAACACGGCGCGGAAGGCCCAGGTCGAGTACGCCCTGTCGAACAACCTCGGCTTCGGCGGCCACAACGCCTCAATCATCCTCAAGCGTTTCGGCTAAGGGAACATGGACAGCAAGCGCATCCGCGACGAGGTCATCGAGATCCTCGCCAACAAGCTCCACCGCCTGCCGACCCTGGTCGACGGCGACGCTGACGGCTTCGACTTCGCCGCCCAGCGGCTGATCCCCGACATCACCGACAACCACCTCGACATCGCCGAGGTGGCGATGGATCTCGAAGACGCCTTCGGCATCAACTTCGAGGAAGTCCTGCCCGGCGGCCAGGGCATGGAGACCATCGGTCAGGTCATCGAATTCATCGGCATTAAGCTGAAGTAGGGGCTGCGCCCCTACGACCCCCGGGCTTTGTCGCGGTTAGGTTTCGTCGCAGGCTCCGAAACCGTGGGCGGATGGCTTTGCCATTGTATCCGCCCACCACCGCTCGGCGCCCGCCCCATCGCTGCGCGACGGGGCCCCTGGTTAGGATAGATGGTGAAGCCCGATCCGATCACAACCCGCCTGCGCAGCCGCATGGTCCGCGACCAGCTGGCGGATTGTCCCGATCCCCGCGTCGTCGCCGCCATGGCCTCCCTGCCGCGCGAAGACTTCGTCCCGCCCGACGCCCGCGCCTGCGCCTACGCCGACGGCGCCCTGCCCATCGCTGCCGGCCAGACCATCAGCCAGCCGCGCGTCGTCGCCATGATGCTCGCCGCCTTGCGCCTGGCCCCGGGCCTACGTGTGCTCGACGTCGGCTGCGGCTCGGGCTACGCCGCCGCGCTGATCGCCGATCTGGTCGCGCCGGGCCCGGTGATCGCCATCGAACGCCAATCCGCCCTGGTCGAACCCGCCCGCGCCCGACTGACCGGCCGCAATGTCACCGTCCACCTAGCCGATGGTACCGTTGGTTGGCCGGCGGCAGCACCCTACGACGCCATCCATGTTGCGGCGGCGGCCGACGACGTGCCCGGCGGACTGCTCGCCCAGCTCGCCCCTGGCGGGCGGCTGGTGATTCCCCTCGGATCCGAGGGGAATCAAGAGCTGTGGGTGTACGAGAACGGCATCCGACGGTCGCTGGGCCCGGTGCGCTTCGTGCCGTTCCTGCCCGGCACGGCGTGATCCGACGAGCTGGAGCTCGTCGGTCCCAGGCCTAGCCTGCGGACCATGCCTACTCTTGTCACCGGCGCCGCCGGGTTCATCGGATCACACGTCGCCCATCGTCTGCTCGATGCCGGCGAGCAGGTTGTCGGCCTCGACAATCTGAATGCGTACTACGATCCGGCGCTGAAGGCCGCACGCCTGGCGCGCCTGACCAGTCGGCCAGGATTCACCTTCGCCAAGGTCGATCTGACCGACCGCCCGGCCATGGAGCAGCTGTTCGCCGGACACCGTCCAGCCACCGTCATCCATCTGGCAGCCCAGGCCGGGGTGCGCTATTCGCTGGAGAATCCGCACGCCTACGTCGACGCCAACCTGGTCGGCTTCATGAACATCCTTGAGGGCTGCCGCAACCACGGTTGCGGCCACCTCGTCTACGCCAGCACCTCGTCGGTCTACGGCCTCGACCAGGCCATGCCCTTCTCCGAGCACCGTGGCGCCGGGCATCCGATGACACTGTACGCCGCGACCAAGAAGGCCAACGAGTTGATGGCGCACAGCTACGCCCATCTCTTCCGCCTGCCCTGCACCGGTCTGCGCTTCTTCACCGTCTACGGCCCGTGGGGCCGGCCCGACATGGCGCTATTCAAGTTCACCGACGCCATCCTCGCCGGCCGGCCGATCGAGCTCTACAACAATGGTGACATGGTGCGCGACTTCACCTACGTCGACGACATCGTCGAGGGCCTCGTGCGCATCGCCGCCCAGCCGGCCCAGCCCGACCCAGCATGGAACGCCGCGACGCCCGACCCGGCCCGCTCCAGCGCCCCGTGGCGGGTGTTCAACATCGGCAACAGTAATCCCGTCCCGCTGCTGCGCTATGTCGACGCCCTGGAAACCGCCCTCGGCCGCAAGGCCGAACGCCGCCTGCTGCCGATGCAGCCCGGCGACGTGCCGGCGACCTCGGCCGATGTCTCAGAGCTGGAGGCCGCCACCAGCTTCCGTCCCGCCACCAGCGTCGAGGACGGCGTTGCCCGCTTCGTCGCCTGGTACCGGGACTACCATAGGGTCTAGACCGGACTTGCCGCCTCGACGAAGGCCGGTCTGATCGCTGGCTCATGAAAAAAGCCCTCATCACCGGCATCACCGGCCAGGACGGTTCCTATCTCGCGGAACTGCTGCTGGAGAAGGGCTACGAGGTCCACGGCATCAAGCGCCGTGCCTCGTCGTTCAACACCGAGCGCATCGACCACCTCTACCAGGATCCGCACGCCAGCGGCCGCCGCCTGCACCTGCACTACGGCGACCTCGCCGACGGTGGCGCCCTGCTGCGCCTGATGGCTGAGGTCAGACCCGACGAGATCTACAACCTCGGCGCCATGAGCCACGTCGCGGTCAGCTTCGAGCAGCCCGAGTACACCGCCGACGTCGACGGCATCGGCACGCTGCGCATCCTTGAGGCGATCCGCAGCCTTGGTCTGTCCAGCCGCTTCTACCAAGCCTCGACCTCAGAGCTGTACGGTCTGGTGCAAGAGGTGCCGCAGCGCGAGACGACGCCATTCTACCCGCGCAGCCCCTACGCCTGCGCCAAGCTGTACGCCTACTGGATCACGGTGAACTACCGTGAGTCCTACGGCATGTACGCCTGCAACGGCATCCTCTTCAACCACGAAAGCCCGCGCCGTGGCGAGACCTTCGTCACCCGCAAGATCAGCCGCGCCATCGCCCGCATCAGCCTCGGCCTCGATGATTGCCTGTACCTCGGCAACATGGACTCCAAACGTGATTGGGGCCACGCCCGCGACTACGTCGAGATGCAGTGGCGCATGCTGCAGCAGGACAAGGCCGACGACTTCGTCATCGCCACCGGTCGCCAGGAGTCGGTGCGCCGCTTCGTCGAGGTGTGCTGCCAGCACGTCGGCCTGACCCTGCGCTGGGAAGGCACAGGCGTCGACGAGCGCGGCGTCACCGCCGACGGCCGCGCCATCGTCAAGGTCGACAAGCGCTACTTCCGCCCGGCCGAGGTCGAAACGCTGCTCGGCGACCCGACCAAGGCCCACGCCAAGCTCGGCTGGAAGCCGACCACCACGCTGGAAGAGCTGGTCGACGAGATGATGGCCCACGACCTCGACCTCTCCAAGCGCGAGCAGATGCAGCGGAAAGCCGGCTTCCAGGTCAACGCCAGCCGTGAGTAGCGTGGAGCGCGGGGCTCCAGCCCCGACCGAACCGCGGGGCTCCAGCCCCGCGCCAGTGTTCATCGCCGGTCACCGCGGTCTGGTCGGCAGCGCGCTGATGCGCGCCTGCGCCGCGCGCGCCATCCCGGTGCTGACGCGTACCCGGCAAGACCTGGACCTGCGCAATCCCACGGCAGTCGCCGCCTGGATCGGCGCGGCCAAGCCGCAGACCGTGGTCATCGCCGCCGCCAAGGTCGGCGGCATCCTCGCCAACGACACGCTGCGCTACGACTTCCTCGCCGAGAACCTCGCCATCGAACTGGCGCTGATCGAGGCCTGCCGCATCCACCACGTGCCACGCGTGCTGTTCCTTGGTAGCTCGTGCATCTACCCCAAGCTGGCGCCGCAGCCGATGCGCGAGGACTGCCTGCTGACCAGCCCGCTAGAGCCAACCAACGAGCCCTACGCCATCGCCAAGATCGCCGGGGTGAAGCTGATCGAATGCTGCAACCGCCAGCACGGCACCGACTGGCTGTCGGCCATGCCGACCAACCTCTACGGACCCGGCGACAACTTCGACCTGCAGGGCAGCCACGTCCTGCCGGCGATGATCCGCAAGTTCCACGAGGCGAAACTGGCCGGCGACGCGCCGGTGACCCTGTGGGGCAGCGGCACCCCGCGCCGCGAGTTCCTACATGTCGACGACTTGGCGGACGCCTGCCTGCACCTGCTGAACACCGTCCACGCCGGCCAGGTCCCCGGCGACCTGATCAACGTCGGCTGCGGCAGCGACGTCACCATCGCCGAGCTGGCTGCCCTGGTGCAGCAGGCGGTCGGCCACCACGGCGCGATCACCTGGGACCGCAGCAAGCCGGACGGCACGCCGCGCAAGCTCCTGGACGTGTCGCGTATGACCAGCCTCGGCTGGCAGCCGCGCATCGGGCTACAAGAGGGCCTCGCCGGGGCGTACCGCTGGTACCTGGAGCATTCGGACGAGGCCCGGCGCTGACGCCTTCCACCGGACGCCCGGCGACGCTAGGCTGCCGCCCATGCCCCTGACCGCCCAGCGTATCGCCGACCGTTCCTGCACCGTCGGCATCATCGGCCTCGGCTACGTCGGCCTGCCCCTCGCCCTGGTCTTCTGTGAGGCGGGATTCCACGTCCTCGGTTTTGACATCGACCCGGAGAAGATCCGCCAGCTGACCGCCGGCACCTCGTACATCCGGCATATCGGCGGCCAGCGCGTCGCCGACGCCGTGTCCAATGGCCGTCTCGCCGCGACCAGCGACTTCGCCCGCACCGCCGGCTGTGACGCCCTGATCATCTGTGTGCCGACGCCGTTGGATGACCACCTCCAGCCCGACCTGCGCTTTGTCACCGAGACCTGCGCTGCGATCGCCCCGCACGTCCAGCCCGGCACCCTGGTCGCGCTGGAGAGCACCACCTGGCCGGGCACCACCGTCGAGGTGGTCAAGCCGATCCTGGAGCGCGACGGTCGCCTGCGCGCGGGTGAGAACCTGCACCTGTGCTTCAGCCCCGAGCGCGAAGATCCAGGCAACGCCACGTTCAGCACCCGCACCATCCCCAAGCTGGTCGGCGGTCATGACACGACCTCCCGCGACCTCGCCGTGGCCCTGTACGGCGCCGCGGTCGACACCGTGGTGCCGGTGGCCAGCACCCAGGTGGCCGAAATGGCCAAGCTGTTCGAAAACATCTTCCGCGGCGTCAACATCGCCCTGGTCAACGAGCTGAAGGTGGTCCTCGACCGCATGGGCATCGACGTCTGGGAGGTCATCCGCGCTGCCTCGACCAAGCCGTTCGGTTTCATGCCGTTCTACCCCGGCCCCGGCCTCGGCGGGCACTGCATCCCGCTCGATCCCTTCTACTTCTCGTGGAAGGCCAAGGAATTCGGCATCAACACCCGCTTCATCGAGCTGGCCGGCGAAATCAACCGCGCCATGCCGACCTTCGTCGTCGGCAAGGTCCAGGACTGCCTCAACGCCCACGGCAAGCCGCTCAAGGGCAGCCGTGTGCTGATCCTCGGCCTGTCCTACAAGGCCAACATCGACGACGTGCGCGAGAGCCCCAGCCTAGAGCTCATGCGCCTGCTTGAAGCCAAGGGCGCGATCGTGTCCTACAACGACCCGCATGTGCCGGCCATCCCACCGACCCGCGAACACCCCGCCTTCGCCAACCGCCGCAGCGCCCCGCTGGCCCCCGGCTTCGACTGCTACCTGCTCGCCACGGCGCACCGCGAGTACACCGGGGAGACAGTCCTCGCCCATGGGGTGCCGACGGTCGACACGCGAAACGTCCTGGGACGTGGGCCGCTGGTGTTCCCGGCCTAGGCCGTCGTGCCGTTGCACCGTAGCTCCGACTTCAGTCGGCCCGGTCGGCGGACTTCAGCCCACCGTGGGGCAATGTCCCGCCGGCCCCCAGTAGCCATTTGCCCCCGGCATCCTGGCGCCGACGCTGCCACGCGCATGCGTCGACCCACTCCTGACCCCCGTCGCAACCCCGGAGTCCTGGCATGAAGGCCGTCATCCTTGCCGGCGGACTCGGCTCGCGCATCAGCGAGGAGTCGGTCTCGAAACCCAAGCCGATGATCGAGATCGGCGGCAAGCCTATCCTCTGGCACATCATGAAGATCTATGCCCAGCACGGCATCAACGACTTCGT
>JBBREK010000156.1:0-9938 GCA_038203025.1 Planctomycetota bacterium | reverse complement strand
GACGATCTGGTAGAAAGTCGCGCCGAGGGCGTAGATGTCGGCGGTGCGGCCGGCATCCTTGGCGTTGCGGATCTGCTCGGGCGGCATGTAGGCCGGGCTGCCCAGGGCCATACCCTGCATGGTCAGGCCGGCGGCATCGCTATTATCGATCTGTTTGGCCAGCCCGAGGTCGGCCAGCTTGGCCACGCCATCCTTGCCCACCAGGATGTTGGCCGGCTTGATGTCGCGATGGATGATGTCCTTGGCGTGGATGAAGGCCAGGGCCTCAGCGCATTGGCGGATGAAGCCGGCGGCGGCCTTCGCATCCAGGCGGCCGTTCTCGGGTTCCTCGCTGAGGCCGGCCAGGGTATTGCCGTCGACGAACTCCATCAGCAGGTAGTGGACGTTGCGGTCGCGGCCGCAGTCGAAGACGCCAACCACATGCTTGTGCTGGATGGCCGCTGACAGTTTGGCCTCACGCTGGAAGCGGGTAACCACCTCGGGCTGGGCGGCGGCGCGGCTGCTCAGCATCTTGATGGCGATACGTCGGCCCACTGAGACCTGTTCGGCCTCATAGACCACGCCCAGGGCACCGGCGCCGAGGCGGCGGATGAGGCAACAGCCGCCGACCTCTTTACCGACCAGCTTGTCCTCGATCTTGGCTGCCGCGGCAGTGATGGTGTGCTGGCAATTCGGGCAGTTCAGCTGCTTTCCGGCCACTTTGGCGGGCACACGGAACTCGTGCTGGCAGTACTTGCAGGTGGTGAGGAGGTCGGCGGCGTCCGTCATGGCGGCAAATCGTGGCAGCCGGGAGCGCTTTGCCAACGCGGACGCGGGCCTACAAACGGGATGTGACCGACCTCGCCAGACCCGAAACCCGCCTGGAGTTCGCCGAACGCGTGCTCGGGCACCGCTTCTCCGACCCGGACCTGCTGCTCCAGGGCTTCACCCATGCCAGCCGGCTGGGTGCCCAGGCGACGCCCGAGGATCGGCGCCGGCTGGCCAATGAGCGCATGGAGTTCCTCGGTGACGCCGTCCTCGGCGCCGCCGTCGCCATCGCCGTCTATCGCCTCAACCCGCAAGTCGATGAGGGCTGGCTGTCGCGGGCCAAGTCCAATCTGGTGTCGCGCGCCATGCTCGCCAGGGTTGCCGAGCGCATCGGCATCCTCAGCCATGCGGTGATCGGCGGTCAGGTGGGGCCAGAACCACCGGATTCGGTCAAGGCCAACATCGTCGAGGGCGTGATCGGGGCGGTTTACCTCGACGGTGGATGGGATCCGGCCGTCGCCGTGGTCGAGCGTCTGCTCGCCCCCGAACTGGCCGACCAGGGGCAGGGGGACGCCGACCCGCGTATGGCGTTGCAGGAGTGGTCGCTGTCAACCTGCCAGAAGCTGCCGGCCTACACCTGCATCCGCAGCGGCGGAAGCGACCACGCCCCGGAATTCAGTGCCACCGTCACGGTCGGCGAGCGCAGCGCCGATGGAATCGGGGTCAGCCGTAAGAAGGCCGAGGCCGCCGCGGCCAGCGCCCTGCTGGGGATGGTGCGCGGCGACGGCTGATCAGCCGGCCGCCAGCGACCGTGCCACTGCTGCTGCCAGGTCGTCGCTGCGGAAGGGCTTCTGCAGGAAGCCGGCGGCTCCGCTCGCCAGTAGCCCGTCGGCCCGGGCACCGTGCAGGTTGTAGCCCGACATCAGCAGGATGCGCAGGTGCGGATGGATGCGGCGCAACTCGGCGAACAGATCCGCCCCGGACATGCCCGGCATGACCAGATCAAGGAGGACCAGATCCGGAGCTTCGCGCCGAGCCGCGGCGATGGCGGCGATGTGGTCGGCGGCCACCTCTACCGACCAGCCGCGGTCGGCCAGGGCGGCCGCGACGGTCTCGCGTATGGCCGGCTCGTCGTCGATCACCAGGATGCGCTGTCCGGAACCAGCACGTTCCGGCTGGATGTCCTCGTTTGGCTGGGCCGGGCGCAAGGGCAGGTAGAGGGTGAAGGTCGAGCCGTGGCTGGCCTCGCTGTCGACGGTCACCGCCCCGGTGTGCGCCGAGACGGTGGCGAAGACCGAGGACAGGCCAAGGCCCGAGCCCTTGCCCGGCCCCTTGGTGGTGAAGAACGGCTCGAAGATCCGGTCGAGAATGTCGGTGGAGATGCCACAACCGGTGTCGGTGACGCTGATCGCGACGTGTGGCCCTGGTTCAAGCGCCCCCAGCGAGCAGCGGCAGGGCGGCAGGCCGGTCAAATCGGCCTGCGACATGGTCACCCGCAGCTGGCCGCCGGAGGGCATGGCATCACGGGCGTTGATGCACAGGTTGAGCACGGCGCTCTGCACCTGCGAGGGGTCGCCCTGCATCCACAGTGGCGTGCTCGGCACCTCGAGGCGCAGGTCGATGCGCCGGTCGATGGTGTGCTCGAGGATCGAAGCGGCCTGATGGACTGAGGCGACGACATCGAAGCCCATCGTCTGGCTCTGGGCCTTGCGGCCGAAGGCGAGCAGTTTCTGGGTCAGTTCGGCGGCGCGCGAAGCCGAACTGGTGATCAGTTGCACCCAGCGCAGGCAGCGTGGGTCGAGCGGCTGGTGCGCCAGCAGGTCGGCTCCGCCCATGATGCCGCCGAGCAGGTTGTTGAAATCATGGGCGATGCCGCCGGCGAGCTGGCCGATGGCGTCCATCTTGCGCGCATGGTGCAGCTGCCGCTGCAGGGCGTATTCCTGGGTGACGTCACGGAACACCAGGACGACGCCCATGATGCGGCCGTCCGGCAGGCGGATCGGTGCCCCGCTGTCGGCGATCTGCAGGCGGGATCCGTCCCGCCGCACCAGGGCCGTGTGGTTGGCTAGTCCGACCACCAGGCCTTCGCGCAGGACGCGCTCGACCGGGCTTTGCACGCGGTGGCCGGTATCGACGTGGACGATGCGGAAGATCTCGTCGACTGGTCGTCCGAAGGCCTCGGTGTCGGTCCAGCCGGTCAACTGCTGGGCGACTGGATTCATGCGCACGATGCGGCCGTCGGCATCGCTGGCGATGACCCCGTCGCCAATCGAGTCGAGGGTGATGCGCAGGTCGCGTTCGGCGATCAGGCGCGGGGTCACCTCGATGAAGAGGGCCGCCGCCCGACAGGGCGGGACGGGAAACAGCCAGCTGTCAAAGAACCCCTCGATCCTGCCGTCCTTATAGGGGGTTCCTTCAAGCTTGAACGGCGGTTCGTGGCCGAGCGCGACGGCGCGGTAGCGGTCGGGCAGTCCGGCGGGGACGGTATCGGGGAAGGCTTCCTCGATGGTCATGCCGATCAGATCAGCAGTCCGCACCTTGGTGAAGCGATCGGCGGCCGGGTTGGCACCCACCAGCACCAGGCGGCCATCTGGACGGGCCTCCCACATGTGCAGACCCATGGGCGACTGGTCGAGCAAAGCTGCGAGGCTGGATTCGGCCGTGTTGAGGCGCTCGCGCAGAATCCGCTCCTGGGTGATGTCGCGGGCGACGCCGATGACCAAGCCCTGTGGGGTCACCGAGGCGCTCCACGACAACCAGCGCCAGTCGCCACTGCTGGTGGCGTAGCGGTTCTCGAAGGCGACCACGGCGTCGCCGCCGTGCAGTCGGGCGCGGGCGGCGAGCGTGGCGGCGTGGTCATCCGGATGGACGAGTTCCATCATCGGCCGGTTGAGGAGGGATTCTGCTGGCCAGCCCAGCACCCGGGTCCAGGCGGGATTGACCATCTGGAATGCACCGCTGCGATCGGCCACGCACATCGGGTCGAGGGCGTGTTCGAACAACAGCTGCAGATGGTCGCAGGTGTTCATGTCAGGGATTCCCACGGATATTCTAGTGCCACGAAATCCGGATGCAAATACTCCGTCAGGCTCTGTCTGAGGTCAGGTCGGCCGCTCGCGGCGGAGCTGCCAGCTGGCCAGCGCCCCGCCAAGGAATCCCCCCAGGTGCATCTGCCAGCTGATCAGCTGGACCTTGTTTTCAGCGGTCGGCAGCATGCCGGGAACCAGGCCGGACAGCAGGAAGCCAATGGGCAAGGCCAGCAGGAAGGCCCCCCAGCTACGTCGGAACAGGCCGTTGCAGACCAGGAAGCCGACCAGGCCGAAGATGATGCCGCTGGCACCGATGTGAGGGATGCCGGCCGGGGCGATCAGCCAGGTCAGGGTGCCGGAGACCAGGGCGCTGTAGATCACCGCCAGGCCGGTCAGGCCTTGGCTGTACCAGCAGCTGACCAGGCCGAGGATCAGCAGGCCGACGCTGTTGCTGGCGAGGTGGTGGATGTCGCCGTGCAGGATGTGGCAGCCCAGGATGCCCCACAGGCCGTGCAGGGTGCGCGGCACCAGGCCAAGCCAGGAGACCAGCCAGATGTCCATCGAACGCAGGACGACGTCGACGACGAATACCAGCCAGAGGAAGGCCAGCCACGAGGTGACCAGGATGAGGCTGGACGTCTGACTGGTACCGCTTTTGGGCATGTTCTGTCAACGCAACAGGCCGGGCGCTGGGCGCCCGGCCTGGAAGTGGCGGTCTGGTCCGCTTACTTGGCGGGCGGGATGACGACGATCTCGACGCGGCGGTTCTTCTGCCGGCTGTCGTTGGAGGTGTTGGGCACCAGCGGACGCTCCTTGCCGTAGCCAGCGAGGCCAAGCTGCTTCTCGGCGATGCCACGGCCGGACAAGTAGAGCAGCACTTCGTGGGCGCGTCCGGCGGACAGATCCCAGTTGTCGCTCCAGGTGCCCTTCGAACGGGTGATCTTCATGTCGTCGGTGTGGCCGATGACGCGCACCTCGTGGTTCGGGAAGCGGTCCTTGATCACCGCCACCACCTTGTTCAGCGACGACTTGGCGGCGGCGTTGAGGGTCGCCGAGCCGCTCTTGAACAGGACTTCGCTTTCGACCGAGAAGACAATCTCGACATCGCGGGTGCCGAGCGTGGTGTTCGGATCGATGGCGCTCTGGATGGCGCTGAGGTTGGTCTGCTTGCCGTCCAGGGCCTTCTGGACCTGGCCGGAATTCGCCTTGTAGAGCTGGTCTTCCAGCTCGGTGATCTGACGCTTGTACTCGTCGATCTCGACATCCTTGTAGCCGAGCTCGCGCTCGTTGCCGCAGCCGGCGAGGGACAGGGACGCGATTACGGCCAGGGCGAGGACGAGGGGGCGCAGGTGGGTCATGGGCCGAGATTTAACCGGACCGGGAAGGGTTGGCAAGAACACGCTCACGCCAGGGTCCGGAGCCGCTCGACCACGGCATCGCCCATGGCCACAGTGTCGACCAGGGTGCAACCCGGCTGACGAATGTCGCCGGTGCGCAATCCGGTGGCCAGGACGGCCTTGATCGCCCGTTCGACCAGTGCCGCCTCGGGCTCCAGTTTCAGGCCGTAGCGCAGCAGCAGGGCGACCGTGCCGATGGTGGCCAGGGGATTGGCCTTCTTCTGCCCGGCGATGTCCGGGGCGCTACCGTGGATGGGTTCGAAGAATCCGACTGGTCCGCCGACGCTGGCCGAGGCGAGCATACCGATCGAGCCGGTCAGCTGGCTGGCTTCGTCGGAGAGGATGTCGCCGAAGATGTTGCCGGTGACGATGACGTCGAACTGCTTGGGGTCGCGGATCAGCTGCATCGCCGCATTGTCGACGTACATGTGCGACAGGGCGACGTCGGGGAACTGTTTGCCGACACGGATGGCGACTTCGCGCCACAGCTGTGACGACTCTAGGACGTTGGCCTTGTCGACCGAGCACAGCTTCTTGCGCCGGCCGCGCGCGATCTCGAACGCCATCTTGACGATGCGCTCGACCTCGAACTCGCTGTAGACCTCGGTGTTGAAGCCCTTGCGGGTCGGGCCGCTGCCCTCGATGCCGCGCGGTTGGCCGAAGTAGATGCCGCCGGTCAGTTCACGCAGGACCATGATGTCGGTGCCTTTCAGCACCTCGGGCTTGATCGTCGAGGCGTCACACAGCTCGTCGTAGACCACCGCCGGGCGCAGATTGGCCCAGGCGTCCAGTTCCTTGCGCAGCCGCAGCAGGCCGGCCTCGGGCTTGAGGTGGTGGGCGACGTTCTCCCACTTCGGCCCGCCGATGGCGCCGAAGAGCAGGGCGTGCGAGTCCTTGACGCCCTTGACAGTGTCGTCGGGCAGCGGGTTGCCGGTCGCGTCGATGGCTACGCCGCCGGCGAGATACTCGGTGAACGCGAAGGTGTGGCCGCAGCGTGCGCCGATCGCGAGCAGGGCTTTGCGGCCTTCCGCGACCACTTCCGGGCCGATGCCGTCGCCATTGATGACTGAGATCGTGTAGTTCGCCATGCTTCCTCCGCGTGTGGCGCGGCAACCTAGGCGGCCGCCCGGGTGGCTCAAGCGTCCCACCTGCTGCTGCCTTGTTGGACGCTTGCGGAACGGCGTTCGCGGTTAGGTTCGCTCTCCCGCCCCGAGAGACGACCCCGACCGTGCGCTGCCCCCATTGCCAGCAGGATGACGACCGCGTGCTCGACTCGCGCGCGACCGATGATGGCACCGCCATACGGCGCCGGCGCGCCTGCAACGCCTGCAACAAGCGCTTCACCACCTACGAGCGCATCGAGGGCGACGAGCAGATCCGCGTGGTCAAGCGCGACGGCCGCATCCAGAGCTTCGACCGCCGCAAGGTGCTGCAGGGCATGCTGACTGCGTGCGAGAAGCGTCCGGTGCCGGGAGACGTGCTCGAAGCTGCGACCAATCGCATCCAGCAGAGCATCCTCACCGAGGGCGAGCGCGAGGTCAGTACACGCCGGGTCGGCGAGCTGGTCATGGTGGAGCTGCGCAAGCTCGATGATGTCGCCTACGTGCGCTTCGCCTCGGTCTACCGTCAGTTCAAGGACATCGACGAATTCATCGCCGAGGTCGGCCGGGTCATCCGCAAGGAGACCCCGTGAGGCCGGCCAGCGTGGTCAAACGTGACGGCTCGGCGGTGCCCTTCGAGGCCGGCCGCATCGCCCAGGCCATCGCCCGTGCCCTGTCGGCGGTGGGCGTGCGTGACGACGGCCTGTCTAGCGAGCTGGCGTGGGTGGTCGAAGAGCACCTCGGGCGCACCGTCGAACAGGCCGCGGTCGGCCTGGAGGACGTGCAGGACGCCGTCGTGCATGTGTTGCAGGAAAGCGGCCACTACGAGGTGGCGATCGCCTACGCCCGCTACCGCGACGCCCGCGAACGGGCCCGTCGCGAGCGCCGCGCCCGTGGCGACCACCAGGTGCCCCTGCACCTCGAGGTCACCGAGGCTGACGGCCGGCACCGGCCATGGAGCGCCGACTGGCTGGTCGAGCGCCTTGCCCGCCGCCATGCCTTGTCGGGGATGCAGGCGATTGACGTCCTGGCCGTGGTCGAGGATCAGTTGGCGCAGAGCCCGGCGACCGAACTCAGCGTCGACCTGATCGACGCCCTGGTCGAGGGCGCTCTGGTCCGCCTCGGCCTCACCGCCAACGCCCACGCGCATGGCGATGTCCGCGTGCCGCGCGAGGAACTGCGCTTGGCGCTGGAGGCTGGCGACGGCTGCCAGGCCCTGCTCGCAGCCGGCCGGGCCGCCTTCCGTCAGTCGGCGACGCATGGCTCGCTACCGCCGGCAGTGGTCAAGCTGTGGTCGCGCGGTCGGCTGTGGGTCGACGGTCTGGATGATCCTCTGCGCGGGGCGCAGATCACCTGCGTGATCGAACAGGCTGGCAATCCCTGGCAGGTCATCGCGGGGGCCGCCGCCCAGGCCATCGCCGGGGCGTGCAGCTGGCGCTCTGTGCGCATCGTCTTGCCGCCATCCATACTCGGCCATCTTGAGCGTGGTTCGACCCTCCTGCACGAGCCGACCGCCGCCATCGCCCGCGTCGCGCAGGTGCTGCTGTACTGCGATGGGCGTACGCCCCTGCTTGAACGCTGGCCGTTCAGCGGCACGCAGATCGGCCTGGCTATCTACAACGACGATTTCCTCCTCGCCCGCCAGCTCGCCGAGCGCAACCTGCCGCTGCTGTCCGGGGCGCAGTACGCCCGCGGTGGCTGGCAGCAGCGCGTCGCCGTCGAGGTGGCGCTGAATGCCCAGGGACTGGAGAACGAATGGTCGCAGCTCGATCTGCTGGCCATGGGCGCGGCGACGGCCGCCACCGCCCGCCTGGCCCGCCTGCCGGCCGCCACCCGCGACGGTGATCTGCGCTTCGCCATCTTCGGCCTCGCCGCCGGTTCGCCCTCGGTCGACTACCTCGAGCGCCAGGTGGAGCAGGAGGGTAGGCGCCAAGGCCTGGCCTTCACCCGCGCGGCGAACCTGCCGACGGAGGCTTGCGCCCATCTCGGGCGGTTGCTTGAGGGCTGATTTCCGGCCCTGGCTTGCTGCACGGCTGCGCCGCCGGTAGCCTGCCGCCATGTCTCCGGCCACCTTCGCCGCCCGCGTTGAACGCATCGAACGGCTGGACCGCGCCAGTCCGCTACTCTACCGCATCTACGCCATCTGCTGGGCCATGCTCGGCTATGCCGTGCTCGGGGTCGGCGCGCTGATCGCCCTGGCGGTGATGGCGGTGATGACGGTGATAGCGATCAGGGCGCCGGGGGCTGGCACGATCAAGCTGGCCCTGTTCATCGGCGTGCCGGCCGGCTGGCTGGCTTGGAACGTGGCCAAGGCGCTGTATGTGCGCTTCCCGCCCGCCGATGGGCTACGGCTACGGCGCGAGGATTTCCCAGAACTGTGGGCGGAGATCGAACGCATCCGAAGTGAGGTGGGGGCGCCAACTCTGCACGGCATCCTCGTCGATGGCGAGGTCAACGCCGCGATGTGGCAGACGCCGCGCCTTGGCGTGCTGGGGCTGACCCGCAACGAGCTGGTGCTCGGCCTGCCGCTGCTGCGCTCGCTGTCCGAGGACGAGATGCGCGCGGTGATTGCCCACGAATTCGGCCACCTCGCCGGCCAGCACGGTCGGCTCAAGGCGTGGATGTGGCGGATGCGCCTAGCGTGGATGCGCATCCAGGCGCAGAACACCCAGGGGGAAGGCGGACCGAAGCTGCTGCGTTGGTTCCTCGCCTGGTACGGACCGCGGTTCGCCGCCGCCTCCTTCGTCCTGGCGCGCAGCCACGAGCGCGCCGCCGACCAAGCCGCCATCGCCGTCGCCGGGGCCGATTCCACCGCCCGGGCCCTGGCCCGCGTGGAGGTGCTGGCCCGGGCGGCGCAGGTGGGTTTCTGGGGCACCCTCGACCGTCGCGCGCTGCGCGGCGAGCCGCAGCCGGCCGGCTTTCTCGCCCCGATGCAGGTCATGCTTGACGCTCCGCCGGAGGCCCGGCGCTGGTTGCGCGAAGCCCTGGCGGTACGCACCGGCTACAGCGACACCCACCCGAGTCTCGACGATCGCTTGCGCGACATCCCGGCGGCGGTCGCCAGCTCGCTGCGCGACGGACGCCTGCCGCCCCGCCCTGGCCGTCCGGCGTCGCGTGCCTGGTTCCCTGACGGCGGGACGCGGCTGGCGCGCACGCTCGATGAAGACTGGCACGCAGCGCTGGTGGTTCGCTGGCAGGCACGCCAAGCCGAAGGCGTGCGCCTGGCTGCCGATCGTGACCGGCTGCTGGCTGTCCCGCAACCGAGTGTCGCCCAGCGCTGGGATCTGGCGCAGATTTTCCAGGCCCTTGATGGCGATGCGGCCGCTCGTCCGCAGCTAGAGCTGGTGCTGGCGGCGGATCGCAGCCACGCCGAGGCGGCCTTCAATCTCGGTCGCATCCTTCTGGATGCAGACGACGCACGTGGCGAGATCCTGCTCACGCACGCCGCCGAGCTTGATCCCGAGGCGCGCATCCCCGCCGCCGCCCTGATGGCCGCCTGGCACGAGTGCCATGGCCGCAGTGAAGAAGCGCTGACCTGGGAGGGCAAGGCCTACGACCGCGGCCAGGAGGAGGCCGCGGCACGCGCTGAGCGTGCCGGCATGCCCGACCGCAAGCGCCTGAAACCGGTCGAACTCGACCAACACGAACTCGCCGTGCTGCGGGCC
>JBBREK010000155.1:0-10033 GCA_038203025.1 Planctomycetota bacterium | reverse complement strand
TGGGCTCCCAGCCAGGGCAGCAGGAGTTCTGGAATGAGGAACAGCGGCAGCACCTGGATGCTCATCAAGGTCAGGGTCTGCAGCCGCACATAGGGCGTGCGCCGGCGGCGCATGCGGTCGAGGCCAAAGCCGACCACCGCGGCGCTGTAGGCCAGGGTCACCCAGAACGAGGGGCCGGAGGCCGAGTGCAGCAGCACCCCGGCCAGGCTCGCGGGATCGGCGGCCCAGTCGGCCAGTGGTCGTAGCCAGGTGGCCGGTTGCAGCGCGGCGATGCCGCTGCCCCAACCCAGTGACTTCCAGCCGTACAGGCAGGTGATGGCGGCGAAAAAGGCGATCAGCGCGGCAAGGACCGGCAGCGAGCGCTCGCCGTGGATTGGCACGCCAGAGCGGCGGAAGAATGCGAGCGGCGCCTCGCGCCCGATCAGCGCCAGCACCGCCTGATTTGGCAGGCGCTCGGTCGTTCCCGCGATGTCGAGTTCGACCGCGTCGGCGGTGATGCGGGTGAAGCGGGTGCCGAGCAGCAGGCGCAGGCGGCCGGCCTTGGCCAGGTCGAGGACCCGGGCGGCGTTCTCCGGCTTGGCCTTGGCCAGGTCGCTGCCGCGATGCACCAGGGTGGTGCGGGCGCCGGCCTCGGCGCTGGCCACCGCCGCTTCGCAGGCGCTGTCGCCGCTGCCCGCCACCACTAGGTCCTCGCCAGTGTGATGCTTGGGATCGTGCAGCCGGTTGAGCACCTTGGGCAGTTCCTCGCCGGGCACGCCGAGGCGGCGGAAGTTGCCGCTGCGGCCGATCGCGACGATGACCCGCCGCGCCAGCACCGGCTCGCCGTCCTTGAGCATCACTGCCAGATGACCGTCGCGCCGTTCGACATGGGTGACGGTGGCGGTGCGCAGGGGCAGATCCGTGCCGGCCAGTTGGCGCTCCAGCTCAGCGATCAGATCCTCCTTCACCGTCGCCGAGACCTGCAGTTCGCCAGCCGGCCGCATGCCGTCGGGATAGGTGAAGATCGGCTTGCCGGCGGGGAAGTTGGTCAGCGTGGCGAGGCGCTGGTTGGACTCGATGACAGCGAAACGCAGGTTGTGACTGTTGCCGGCCAATTCGAGTGCTGCCGCCATGCCGGCGACGCCGCCGCCGATGATCACGACGTCAAGCACGTCCGACTGCGCGGCTGGTGCGGACAGCTCGCGGAGGCAGCGCCGGGCGGCCTTGGCCCCCGAGTCGAGGGCGAACTTCAGTAGCGGGACGCCGGTGAGGTCGCCGACCACGAACAGTCCGGGCACGCGCGTGTCGCCATCGGGGCCGACCACTGGCAGCCGTTCCGGCACGCCGGCCGGCCAGCGTAGATGCAGCCAGTGGGCATAGCGGGTAAACCAGTTCATCGGTGGATCTCCGCAGGGGCAGGCCAGGCGAGGAGGCCGGCGCGCACCGCGGCGGTGAGGTCGTCGGCATCGTCACAGTCGGCCAGGATATCGCCGGCAGCGTAGGCGAGGCCGGCCCGATCCAGGCACTGTCGACTCTCGGCCAGCAGTTGCGGCGTCGACCAGGGCAGATCCTCGGCGCACAGCGCGGAGATGGGCGCGCGGTCGGACACGCCGACGCCCCAGTAGCCGCCGTCCTCGGCCGGGCCGAAGGCAACCGGGGCGTGATCGAGCTGCGTGAGCAGTTGCAGCAGATGCGGCAGTCGCAGGCCAGGACAATCGGTGCCGATGGCGATGGCCCGCTCGGCGTGGTCGAGTCCCCAGTTCAGCGCAGCGGCGATGCGTCCGCCCAGTGCGCCCGCTGGCTGGGCCCGACGCGGCAGGTGTTCGAGTCCACTGTCCGCCCAGGCCGATTCAGCGCCGCTGGCGGCGAGCAGCACGGGTCCGCTCCACGCACGTTGCACGTCCGTGACGATGCCCAGCAGTTGGCGATAGACGTGCAGGGCGCCGGGTGTGCCGATGCCGGCGGCAAGGCGGGTCTTGACCCGCTCCGGCTCGGGGGCGCGAGCAATGATGACGAGGGTGGCTTCAGACATGACTAGAAATCGCAGTTCGCGGTTCGCGGTTGTGGCGACACGTGTTGTGTGTGTTGAGGGGGTTCACCATACGGGTGACCATGTGTACATCCAATATGGTCCGTAATCGATGGTCCAACCGCGAACTGCGAACCGCCAACCGCGAACCCACTGCTGCATTTAGGCTGAATAGACCGTCCCTGCCAGGGCAGTTGGCCGGGTTCGCGCGGTTCGCGTAGGGGGCCGAAGGCCTCCCACAGCATCAGTGCCACCACCGGCAGATGCGCCAGGGCTGTCACCCAGGGTGTCTCGGCCCAGTCGCCGATGGCGAGGATGCGCACCCCGTGCAGCCAATAGATTCCGGCGCAGGCCGTCCACAGCGGCAGAGCCCACGAACGGGCGAAGGGCAGCAGCACGACGATGCCAATGAAATACCAGGGATGGAGGGTGGGCAGGCAGAGCAGGAACAGGCCGAGCAGGCGCACGGTCAGAGTCGGCAACGGTGCCGAGCCGCGGCGCAGCCACAGCCAGGCCAGACCGCCGGACAGCATCGCCAGCAGCACCAGACGGACCGCCGATTCCAGCTGTTCTGGCGGAACCACGCCGGTCAACGCGAGACGGATCCACGGATCCAGGGCGCCGTGGAAATGCATACTGCCACCGAAGGCAAGCATGCTGGCGAACAGGCCGCTGCCGGCGCTGGCGAAAGGCAGATAGACAAGGACTGCAGTCAGCGGCACCAGCCACCAGCGCCGCCAGCCGGTGTGCGCCAGCAGGGCGGGCAGGGCGAGGGCAGCAAACGGTTTGACCAGTGCCGCCAGCGTCGCCGTGACCACGGCGGCCGCCATCCGGCCATGCGTCGCCAGCAGCAGCGCGGCGAGCAGCAGCACCGCCATGAGGATGTCGTTGTGCGCCTCGCCACTGGCGAAGAGCGGCAGCACAGGATTCCAGGCCACCGCCAGGATCAGCGCCGACGGTAGGCCGTGCCGCCGCATCAGCAGCAGGGCTAGGGCAATGGCCAGCAGGCTGGTGGCACAGGCGGCGACGGTGAATCCGGACAGGCCGGGCAGGACCGCCTGCACCCCGGCCTCGGCGATTAGGCTGACTGGCGGATAGATCGCCGTCATCTCCGGATGATTGATTTGGTCGTAGACGGCAGGCGACACCAGCGCCCGCGCCTCCGGTGCCGCCGGTGGTACCGCATACGGGTTCTGTCCGGCGAGGATCTGGCGGGACTCGATGACGTAGCGATGCACGTCATCAGAATGCCACAGCCCGGTGCTGAGCAGGTTGAGCAGGACACCGACCGTGAGTATCCACACCACGCCGGATCGCGGGATGCTCCGCGAGCGCACCAGCGCCAACCCGAGGAGGAACACCGCTCCCATGAGCAGGGCGCAACCGGCGAAGAGCCAGGGTTCATCGCGCCACGAACCGCTACGCGAGACCATGACGCCGAGCGCCCCGAGGCTGGCCAGCCCCAGCGGGATCAGCGGCCACCACGGACGCAGACGGTCCTCAGGGTCCGGTCGGCCGGTCGGTGGGATCATGCTTGGCCCAGTAGTCGAAGCGGCGCAGGTCGCGCAAGACGAGGATCGACCCATCGGCCTGCTGCCAGCGCAGCAGGGCATGGCGGGCGTCGGCGGCGATGGTCAGGCGGTCGGTGAAGGTCCCGTGCTGGACGGTGACATGCACCACCGGGATCTCGCTGCTGCCCAGGGGATCACGCATCTGTCCGACTTTGCTGGTGATGCTGGCCGGCACTGGCGTGGGGTCGACGCAACGCGCCTCGATCTGGCTTGGTACGAGACGGAGATCCATCGGCTTGGCGCCGGCCGCCACCCAGGCCCGGGCCCACCACCACAGGCTGTCGGCCGGCACGGCATTGTCGCCAAGCGTCAGCGGTTGCTCGACATCGCCGTGTCCGTCGAAATAGCTGCTGACACGCAGCGGACCGCCGTTGACCCAGGATTTTCCCGCCGCGCCGCACCACTCCTGACTGGTGATCAACCAGCGCAGGGGGATGCCATTGGCGCGCCGCACCAGCTGGAACGAGGACTGATCGTAACGGTAGACCCCGGTCTGGAAGTTGCGCGTCCAGTGCAGCTTGAGCACCGGCACGGTCGTCGCTGCTGCTGCTGCTGCTGCTGCTGCTGCCGCTGCCGCTGCCGCTGCCGGCGTGGCCTTCACCCGGCGCTGCGCATCCATGCTTTCACGCACCGCGATCATGACCGCGCTGCCGGGATGCAGATTGCCGTAGCGGAACTGCTGCAGGTCGTACTCGGCAACCTCTGCCAGACCGTCGTCCCAACCGTCACGCAGCCAGGGCGACGCCAGCGCCAGACCGCTGGCTGCCTCGGTGGGATTCGACACGGGTGCGGGCGGCGAGACCAGCGGTTGGGCACGTGTCACCTCGCTGGCGGCCAGGCTGCAGATCAACAGGAGGGGGGTCAAGAACTTCACGGTGCAGCTCCGGTCAGGTTGAGTCGCCAGTCGTAGTCGAAGGTCTTCAGTGGCGTGTCAGCGGCCAGGGCCGTGGCGACTGTCCCTGGCGGCACATGCTGCTGGAGGAAGGCGCGGACTCCGCCGCCGGCAGCGAAGTCGTCGCCGAACCACGACAGGATGGGATTCAGGCGCAGGACGCCCTGCTCCAGCCGGAGATGATAGGTACTGCCGGCGAAAGCCCGCGCCGCGGCATCGAGTTGGGCGTCGAGCGTGCTAGCCACGTACGGCTGGTCGGCCAGGGAGGGACAGGATCGCGAGGCGCAGTTGATGGCGAAGTGGATGCGTGGTTCGCCCAGCGGACGCAGCACGGCGTGCTCCAGTTCGTCGAGGGTATAACGCTGGCCGGCGACTTCGAA
This sequence comes from Planctomycetota bacterium, assembly GCA_038203025.1. Lineage (GTDB taxonomy): Bacteria > Planctomycetota > UBA11346 > UBA11346 > UBA11346 > UBA11346. The sequence goes on along the minus strand of JBBREK010000155.1, from coordinate 5,182 downwards.
GCTGTAGGCCTTCCATACGCTGGTCAGAAGTCCGCCAGCCCGCTTGATGCTCCAGGTGGGCCACGCGGCGCGATCCGCCGGCAGCTTGGCGATGACCAGGGCGAGGGTCTCGGCGTTATAGGCGTTGATGAACAGCGCCAGCTTGGCGGTGCGGTCGTCCGGCACCGTCGTCGCCGCAAGCTGGGCGCGGTAGCGGTCGAGGTTGGCGTGATCGTCGCTCAACGCAGCGTAATCGATACCGTCCGCCTTGACCACGGTGCGCAGCACGCTGGCGAACTCGGCCTGCGCTGCGTCCAGCGGCGGCACGGCAACGGTCGGCGTGGGCACGGCCTCGACCGCTGCAAGCGTGGTCAATACCAACGTGCAGATCAGCAACCGCATCATGTCAGCACCGCAGGCGTGACCGCGCCGGTGCAGCTGGAGCCGCAACCGGCTGTGCAGGCCAGGCAGTGCGAACGCATGGCGATTGGCTGGCCGGGCAGTCCGGCGGGGTCGAGGTCCCAGAGATGGCGCATCGGACCATCGCCCAGGGGCAGGTCGAGAGCGAGATTGAAGTCGCAGTCGTGGACACGCCCATCGTGGTCGACGCTGAGGGTGGTCCGGCACATCAGGCCGTCGAGCGTACCGGGATTGTAGGCCTCGCGCAGGCGCTGTTCGTAGACCTCCAGCTTGCCGGTCTGTTCAAGGAAGCGGCGGAAGCGGCGGATCGGCACGTTGGCCAGGCACCACAGGCCGGTGAAGTCGATGCCCCAATCCTCGTGTAGTCGCCGCCGGTAATCGGGCTCCAGATCCTGCTGGCCAGGCGGCAGGCCGGCGCCTCCAGGGTTGTAGACCAGATGCAGTGGCAACTCGGGGTCGCGGCCGAAGCCGACGGCATTGAGCTGGCGCAGCCCGCGGATCGAACGGTCGTAGGTACCCTTGCCGCGCTGCCGGTCGACGTTCTCGGCCAGGTAGCAGGGCATGCTGGCGACCACGTGTACGCGGTTGGCGGCGAGGAAGTCCGCCAGGTCCTCTTGACCGGGCTCCTGCAGCACGGCCAGGTTGCAGCGGTCAATGACCTCGGCGCCGAGGTCGCGGCCCTCGCGTACCAACTCGCGGAAGCCGGGGATCAGTTCGAGTGCGCCACCGGTCAGGTCGAGGACCTCCGGACGATGCTGACGCATCCAGGCGACTACCCGCGACCGCACCACCTCCGGCATCATCTCGGTGCGTTTCGGCCCCGATTCGACGTGGCAGTGTGTGCAGGCGAGATTACAGAAGCGGCCGAGGTTGAGCTGCAGGGTGCGCAACGGCTCGCGCCGGATCGGCTTGGTCCAGGGCAGGTCACGGGTGTCAGCGTCGGGCATGATGATCGGTTCGAGGTTGGGATGATGCAGAGGAAGGGAATCAGCGCGCTGCAGCTCGGGCTGCCGCCAGCACTGCCTGCGGGTCCAGGCGTACCTTATAGTCCGGATCGGCATGAACGAAGCGCACCTCGCCGGCCGGGGTCAGCAGGAAGACGCTGGGCACCGGCAGCCAGCGATGATCGTTACCGGCCGCCGCGGTCAGGTCGATCTTGTAGCCCTTCAGCTTCTCATTGGTCGCATCATCGACCCGGTAGGCGACGCCGAAGGCACGCATCGCTTCGCCGGCGGCATCCGAGTAGCGGGGGACGCCGTCATCGGCCTTCGCCAGTGTGGTCGAGATGACGCTCGGCTGGTCGGGCGAGACGGCCACGATCTGCCAGCCCGCCGTGGTCAGATCGCTGACGATTGCGCCGAGACCAGCGAGATGGCGGGTGCAGAAGGGGCACCAGCCGCCGCGATAGAAGATCAGCACGGTCGGCTTGCCGGCCACGATGTCGCCGAGCGTCGCGGCGGTGCCGTCAGTCCGCTGCAGGGGGGTGGTCAGGGGTACGGTGGCGCCAACGGCCACCGGCCGGGCATCCTGTGGGGCAGCTGGCACGTCGCCTGGTTCGGCAGACATGAGACAGACGGAACACAGACAGGCGAGCAGGGCGAGGTACATGGACACGGTTCGTTCCTCGGTCGGTTGGTCGGACGCGGGTGGGAATCCTTACAGCCGCTCTGCGGTTGTAAGGACGGCCGGGTGTGGCATCACCCTGCGTATCATGACCGCAGGCGGAGGCAGCGTCGTATCGGCCGACCCTCTGCGGACGGCTGCACTGGGCATCATCGTACCGACCCTGGACGAGGAGCGCTGGCTGCCGGGTTGCCTGGACTGCCTGCACGAGACCGACGCCCCGGTGGTGGTGGTTGATGGCGGCAGCACCGATGGCACCTGTGCGGTGGCGACCAATCACCCCGTGCAGCCTCGACTGCTGCGTGTGCCAGGCGGTCGTCATCGGCAGCTGAACAGCGCCGTGACTTTGCTCAGGACCACTTGGGTGCTGATCTTGCCCGCCGATGGCCGGCTGCTGCCTGGGGCGATCAAGCGTATCGTGCAGGCTTGCCACCGACTGACCACGGCTGCGGCCTGCCTCACCATGCGTGCCGACGATGCGGCGTGGCATCATCGTCTGCGTGGGGTGTGGTCGGGCGTGCGCTGCCGTTCCACCGGCGGCGCGTATCTCGACCAGGCGCCGCTGTTCCGCCGCCGCGACGTGTTGGCAGTTGGCGGGTTTCGCGCGCACGGGTCCTACGACAGTGCCGACCTGGGGCAGCGGCTGCGGCATCACGGGGCGCTCACGGTGTTGCCCGAGCCGGTGGTGGTCAGCTGTCGCGAGTATCGTCGCCTGGGTTTCTGGCCGGCGACCTGTGGGCATCAACGCCGGCGCTGGCGCCGGTTCCATGGCGACGCCGGGCCGGACTATGGGCATGCATGCTGAACCTAGAAATCGCCGTTCGCGGTTGTAGAGACACACGTTGTGTGTGTTGACGGTGTTCACCAAACGGGTGACTACGAGTAAACCCGATATGGTCCGTAATCGATGGTCCAACCGCGAACCGCGAACCGCGAACCGCGAACCCACTGCGGCCTGGCTGGCTTGGCTACGTCTGGTGATCGTGGTGATCGTAAGCCTGGGCCTCTCCCTCGGCGTCGCCTTCGCCTGTCGCCACCCACTGACCGACCGTGCCGAGGCTGCCGCCCTGGTTGCCGCCCGCCATCCGCAGGTGCCGCGCCTGTCGACGCAGGCCCTGGCGGAATTGCCTGCCAACGGACTGCTCCTGGTCGATGTTCGCCCCAAGGCCGAATGGACGGTCAGCCATCTGCCGGGCGCCTTCCGCAGCGAGGATCCGGACTCGGTCGTCGCCGAGGCCGCGCGTCGCCATCTCAAGCGGATCGTGGTCTACTGCAGCATCGGCGAGCGCAGCTGCCGACTGGCAGAACGGGTGCAGCAATCCGCGCCGGCACTGCACATCAGCAATCTCTCCGGTGGCATCTTCACCTGGGCTGCCGAGGACCGTCCGCTGGTCGACGACCTGGGCCAGCCGACCCGCCTGGTGCATCCGTATGACGACGCCTGGGGTCAGTTGCTACCAGCCGACCGGCGGGCGCCGGTGCCTTGATCCAACAGAACGTGGACAAGCTGATCTTGCTCGGGTAACCAATGCGTAAGACTAGGGTTGGGAAGGTGCTGCAGTCCCTGATCACGGCCCTGGCGATTGCGGCAGGGCGCTGTTCCGGAATACGACGTAACACCCCGCGTACGGCCGACAAAGGAGGGTAGATGGATGATCGCCGCTCTCTGCATGACCGCTTCACCGAGCTGGTCGCCGAGCATCAGGGGTGGCTGCGTGCCTACATCCGTACCCTTGGTGTATTGGCCGGCTCGGTCGACGATGTCGCCCAGGAGACCTTCCTGGTCGCCTACCGGCGCTACGATGACTACGATCCGGCGCGACCGTTCGCCGCTTGGCTGAAGGGCATCGCCAAGCTGCTTGCCGCCAACGAGCGTCGTCGGCAAGCGTCACGAGGCCGCCTGGTCGAGCCGTCGTTGGCCGCCGCTCTCGCAGCCGTCGACGAGGACCTCGACGAAGACCTGCCGGTGGTGACCAGGCATCTCAACGAGTGCCTCGACCGCCTGCCCGATCACGCGCGTGAGCTGCTGCTGCTGCTGCTGCGCTACGGCCAGGAGCTCGACGCCAGCGCTTTGGGGGCACGCCTCGGCCGGGACGGCAATGCGGTGCGTCAGGCGCTGTTTCGTGTCCGCGAACTGGTCCGTCGTTGCCTGGAGACGCGGCTCGGTGGGGCGCTGCCAGGAGTGCTCTTTGGACCAAGGTCAGCGATGCCGAGCTGATTGGCCGGCACCTCGACGGACTGGCCGATGCGGCAGTCGATCGTGAACCCCGCTGCGCGGCGGCAAGGGCGGCACCTACGAGGGCGGCGTGCGCGTCCCCGCCGTGGCCTGGTGGCCGTGCCACGTGTCGGCCGGCGCGTCGTGCGACGCCCCTGTTGGACTGATCGACCAGATGCCGACCTTCCTCGCCCTGGCCGGTTCGCCTTATGCGGGTGAACGACGCATCGATGGCGCCGACATTTCAGATGTGTTCTTCGGTCGCAGGACCACCTCGCCACACGAAGCCTATTATCTGTTCAGCGGCATGAATCTGGAGGCGGTGCGTAGCGGGTCATGGAAACTGGCCATCGCACCCCAGAGCGAGAAGCGGCCGGGTGATCAGGGTTCTGCGTCGACCACCAAGAAGGAGGACTACCAACCGATATTGTACGATCTGGCTGCGGATATCGGTGAGCGTACCGATGTCGCCGCCGTTCATCCTGAGATCGTGCAGCGGCTGCTGGCCTTGACCCAGACAATGGACGAGGACCTCGGGCGCACCGGAGCGGGCAAGGGCGTCAGGCCGATGGACACGGTTGCGGATCCGAAACCACTACTGTTGGCCAAGTGACCACACGCTGATCCGCCAGGCGGCGGGTGCTACCAGTAGTAGCGCGTTCCCGCGTTCATCGCTGAATGCGTGGTCGGGATCCTGGTGATGACGGAATTCGTGTCAGCTGACATGTCCCGCCATTCGACATGGCCATCCCCATACGCCCGGTTCGAACCGCGTAGGCCGGTCGAGGTGCGGTGGAAGAAGCTGGAACCACCGTTCCAGGCCATGACCACGCAGGCCGCGATGATCTGGTTGCCTTTGGGTGTCTTGTCGGTCAGTTCGGTATTGGACGAGATGCTGTGCGCGGGATTGGCGCGGCTTCTGCCTGTGAACAGCAGGTATCCCGG
>JBBREK010000154.1:0-10042 GCA_038203025.1 Planctomycetota bacterium | reverse complement strand
CGCGGAGACGCGGAGAATGCCGGTCGCAGTTGTCGATACGTCTGCCTGGCGAGCTTCACCCGACTGGTGAGCAACGCCGTCTCCCGATCCGCATCGGATACAGCTCTTTCCTCCGCGGCTCCGCGCCTCTGCGCCTCCGCGGGAGATTCGAACGCCGGATGTAGATTCAAACGGCCATCTCCGACACACCCGCTAGGACTGGCCGCCCTCAGCCCGCCACAAGCTGGGCGTCATGCGGTACTGCCGGCGGAAGCGCTTGGCGAACTGATACTGGTCGCCCATGCCGACCTGCTCGGCGATGCGCTTGATCGGCTGCGTGGTGGTGGAGAGCAGGACGGCGGCCCGCTCCATGCGCGCCTGCAGCACGTAGCGGTGCGGCGGCATGCCAGTGACACGCAGGAACCAGCGACGGAAGGTGGCCGCCGAGACGCCGAGAGTCTCGGCCTCGACGGCAACGTCGACCGCCGCCGGGGCGCGACGCAGGCGCTGGCAGCAGGCGCTGATCCCCGCGGCGAGGCGAGACTTCAGGGCCGGCTCCGAGCGCTGCCGCTGGAGCAGCAGCAACAGGCCTTCGAGCTCATGCACCAGGCCGGCAGCGTCGGCCCGGCCGTGCTCCAATTGGTCGTAGAGGGCATCGAAGGCGGCGCGCACCACCTCGGGCTGACGCACCGGGATGACCGGCTGCTGCACCTCCAGCAGGCCGTCATGCACGAAGGCCTCGGCCCGGGGGCCGGCGAAGTTGAGGAAGCGGTTGTTCCAGGAGTTTCCATCCGGTCGGCCGTAGACGAAGTGACCCGAGGACGTGAACCACGCCACCGGTCCGGCGACCCGCAGCGGAGCGCGTCCGCCGCAGGCTATCTCTATATCCCCATCGTGGGCGTAGTTCAGCCCAAACCGGCCAGCAAAGGTGCGCTCGGTCAGCCCCATGGAGGGGCCCCGGCCGCGGTTGAGCCAGACCAGTCCAGCAAAGAACGGCGTGATCATTTTTGACAAATAGTGGAATTCGAGCCATTGATTCCAGGGAATTCTCCTGGCTACGCTCTGATCATCCGGAGGACAGCGCATGCGCATCGGGGTTGCGGACTATGGCATGACCCAGTGGTATGGAGGCTGCTTCGATGTCGGCGAGCGCCTCGACGCGCTACACGGCATCGGCTACGAAGGCATCGAGCGCCTGGAGGCGGCCAGCCCTGCCGAGGCGATCGCCAAGGCGGTGCGCTTCCGTGAGCGCGGCATGGACTTCACCACCTGCCGCGCCCCGTCGATCGAGGCGACCATCCAGTGGACCGCCGCCCTGGGCAAGGCCTACGTGTGGACCCAGGTGCTGGCCAGGGACTTCGACGGCTTTTGCCGCCAGGCCAATGAGCAGGCCCGGGTCGCCAAGCGCTTCGGCGTGCGCGTCGGCCTCCACAACCACCTCGGCACGCCGGTCGAAAGCCCAGAGCAGCTCGACGAATTCCTCCTCCGCTGCCCTGAGATCGGCCTAGTCTTCGACACCGGCCACCACGCCGCGGCCGGTGGCGATCCGCTCGACATCATCCGCCGCCACCTCGACCGCATTCTCACCATCCACGTCAAGGACTGGTTCGTCACTGACCCCGCGGTGGGCCTGGACCGCTGGCCGCAGCGCGGGCGCTTCACCGGCCTAGGCCAGGGCAGCATCGGCCAGGACAACGCCGCCGTGGTCCGCGCCGCGGTCGCCGGCGGCTACGACGGCTGGGTCTTCGTCGAACATGACACGCATCTTCAGGATCCCCTCATCGACCTCGCCGCTAGCCGCGCCTATCTGCGCGCCGCCGGTGTCTGAACCAGGAGCAGTCATGGACAACCCCGCGCATCCCCCCATTCGCGTCGCGCTGGTCGGCATCGGCCGCGCCGGCTGGGGCATGCACCTGCCCGAGCTCGCCGCCCGGGCGGGACGCTTCGCCGTCGTCGGCGCGCACGACCTCGACCTGTCTCGCGCCGAGGCTGTGCGCGCCCGGCTCGGCTGCACCGCGCATGCGACCTACGCCGAGGTCCTCGCCGATCCGACGGTCGAGGTGGTCGACATCGCCACTCGCAGCCCCGACCACGTGCCGCAGGCGCTGCAGGCCATGGCGGCGGGCAAGACGGTGTTCCTGGAGAAACCGATCGCCCTGACCCACGCCGACGCCGTGCGCCTGCAGCACGCCGACGCCGCCGGGCCGGGCCGGCTGTACTGCCGCCACAACCGCCGCTTCGAGACCGGCTTCATCCGCATCCGCCAGCTCATCGCCGAGGGCGTGCTCGGCGAGGTCCACACCGTCAAGCTGCGCCGTCACAACTTCAGCCGGCGCGACGACTGGCAGACCTCGATCGCCTGCGGCGGCGGCCAGCTCAACAACTGGGGCCCGCACCTGGTCGACCATGCCTTGCGCTTCCTCGAAGCGCCAGTGGCCTCGATGTGGAGCGACCTCAAGCGCATCGCCGCGGTCGGCGATGCCGAGGATCACCTCAAGATCGTCCTGCGCGGCACCAACGGACGCGTCGTCGATCTGGAGGTCAGCGGCGGCACCGCCCTGTCCGAGCCGGAGTTCTCGGTGCTCGGCTCGCGCGGCGGCCTGACCTGCTCGGGCGACACCATCCGGCTGCGCCACCTCGACCCCGCCGTGCAGCTGCCGCCGCGCCGGCTGGCGCTGGAGACGCCGCCCAACGAAGGTGCCTTCGGCACCCCGGACCCGCTGCCCTGGATCGAACGCGAGCTCAAGGCGTCGGAAACGGTGAAACAGGATCCGGCCAGCATCTGGGACGCGCTCTACGACACCATCCGTCTGGGCCGACCGTTCCCGGTGACCCTGGACGAGGCGGTCGAGGTCGTGCGCATCATCGACGGGGCGCGCCAGGCCTCGGCGTTCACCGCCGGCTGAACGTCCGATCCGGCAGTCTGCAGGGACCACCGGGGCGCAACCCTACGGCTTGGCGACCGCTGGGTTGGTTATGCAATTGTCTACCGCTGCCGGGGCAACGCGCTGGACGTGGAGATCGCAAAACAGGTAGTTGGCCGATCGACCATGTCGCTTCTTATCAGCATCGGGAGACCAGCCGAGCCACCAGCCGTTGTTGTCGCCGTAGATCATCCGGGAAGGCTTGTTGGTGATCGAACCGAGGCGGAAATCGACCGCGTTGACCGCGCCCGGCGGGGTCAGAAAATCACTATTCAGACCGTTGAGCGGCTTGTTCAACGTGTGGTTCATGCCATAGCCGATGACACCCAGGGCGACGACCACCGACTTGTCCTTGGTGAATTCCGGACAACCCCAGACCACGCTGTTGGTCTGCGCGGCAATCTCGGTCGCCGAGGCGGCGTCGCCCTGATCGGCATCAAAGTCGACGTACGGAGCCAGGACGGCGAACCAATGCATGCTGGCGTTGGTCACCGGATTGCGGGTTTTCTGCCGTGGCACGCAGCCACCCCAGTCCTCACCATAGACGAGAGTGGCCATGCCGAGCTGGCGTAGGTTGCTCAGGCACTTGGTCCCCTTGGCTGCCTGCTTCACCAGCGACACGGCTGGCAGCAGGATGCCGGCGAGGACGGCGATGATCACGATCACCACCAGCAGTTCGATCAGGGTGAAGGCACCACGTCCTGCGAACGGTTTCCTGGTTTCCATGGGCTCAGTCTGAGCCTGCCAGGATTGCCGCCAAGCGGACAGAACGCAAAATTGCATGGCTGGACATGGCCCGTGCATGCTGAGCCCCTTCAGTCATTTGCCGGCCATGGGTCAGCCAGTTCGGCAAGATGCGCCTTGATGAAGGCGAGCCGCCGCAACCGGATGTCCGGCCGTGCGAGAGTGGCCGACAGACGGGCCAGTCCGAGTTGCGTCTGGTTGCTGTCGGCTTGTTCCTCCGTCGAGCGCAGGTCGAGCGCGTCGAGGGCGTTCGCTGCCTCGGCGAGTCCGTACGCTTGGTAGGCACTCCGGGCCTCATCGAAAGTCGGCAGCTCGGGGTCTGCTGCCTGGAGACGACGTGTGCCGGAGCATCCGAAGTCACTGACCGTGCGTTCGGTCCAGGCCATGGCCCATAGCTGGCATGCCGAGCTGCGCCCGGTGCGCCAGGAACGCTGTTGGGCCCCCTGGCCGGCGAACTGCTGCGCCAGGTAGTGCAGGACTCGGGGCTCAAGATCCTGATCAGGAACAGCGCTCAGATCGTCCATCGATGCAACCGGAGGAGGCAGTTCGTCGTCGGTCGGCACGTGGGTCCAGAACCACAGCCCGCCACTCATGGCCATGGCAAGCGCCAGGACGACCAGAAGTCGAGGGTAGGGGATCATGGCGGGACGTGACGGGCCGTGCCCGTTCGGCTGGCCCCCAGGTTCGCCTTTCGATTCGGAAGGATCCTTGATTTTGGATCATAGCCGCGTGGGAGACGGCAACAATTGGCGGAGTTGCTGTCAGACCAGAACGCGGAAGCCGGCGGGTCACCCCCCTGTCCCCGTGCAGGCGCTCTCAGGTGGAGGCCTCGTTTCATGCCCGGAGCCTAGTCCACCCGCCGGATGGACCTGCTCCAATGCACGTAATATTGCATCCTGGATTGTCGGTCACCGTCCGCACACGCTGGTTGGGTGAATCTTGCCATCGCCGGCCATGCGGAACCATGGTGGCATGGCACGGGCACCCAGGACCAGCCAAAGCCGGATCGCCACCGAACTCGGCCTCTCGGTCGCCAGCGTCAGCCGAGCCCTGCAGGGCAGCCACGAGATCAGCGAGGCAACCAGGCGGGACGTGCTGTGCACGGCGGCGCGGCTTGGCTATGTCCATGTCAAGCGCCATGGCTTCCATAGCGGTGAGCAGCGGCCGATCGCGGTGTCGGCCATCGTTGTCGCCGACCTTGCGATGTGGCCGTCCTATTCCACGTGGCCATCCGCCTTGCGCGGTGTGGTCGAGCAGGCCGCGCTGCGCCGGATCGACCTCAGCATACACTACCTGAGCCCAGACGACCCGGAATCCCTGCAGCGACTTTCGGGCGCCGTCAGTCGGGATGCAGCGGCGATCCTGCTGCACCCGCCACGCCCCGGAGTTGGGGAGTGCCTTGCCGGTATTCTGCCGCTCATCGGCGTCGTCCATCTGCACCATACCCTGCCCCACGACGTGGTCGATGCGGATCAGGAGTCGGCGACCGCCCTGGCGACAAATCACCTGGTCGGACTTGGCCATCGGAGGATCGGCTTCGTCGGCGCCGCGGTCACAGCCGATTGGTGCAGCCGGCGCCTCGGCGGATTCTGTGCCGCCGCGGCGGCCGCCGGTATTGCCGATCCCGTGGTCGTGGCCGACCGGGACATCGATGACGCCGCCCACCAACGGGTCACCGATGCGGCGCTTGCGCACCAAGCCGTCACCGGCTGGATATGCGCCAACGACATTGTCGCCTCCTGGCTCGGCGGCGCCCTGCGCAAGGCCGGACGATCGGTTCCTCAGCAGGTGTCGATCACCGGCGTTGACGCCTGGCCGACCGGCAGTGATCCGCCATTGCAGACCAGCGTACGCATACCGTTCGAGGCGATGGGCCGGCTGGCAGTCGATGCCGCGCGCTGGCGTGCGGCCGATCCCGCCGCCCTGTCACGCCGCCACTGCCTGCCGGTGGAACTGATCCTCGGCGCATCGACCGGGCCGCCACCAAGCTAAGGTGTACCACCGGCATCCTGCCAAGGTTCCGATGCGACCGATCGCAGGAATCTCAACGTGTTCCCAGGACCGCGGTCAGCGCCTGCACGTTTCCGGCATGGCGCAGGTACACGATCTCATCGCCGAGCACCGCGCCGCTGGCGAGCGGATTCCCGAGCACGTCCGCAGCCTCGACGCCCTCCGGAACGGTCCAGGGAGCATGCCCGGCGGTCGGTACGACGACAGCCACCGAAGCGGCGGATCCCTCGAACATGGCGATTGAGACACCTCGCACAGCCTGCGAAAATTGCTTGAAGCGCTGCCCTTCCAACTGCCACGCGCAGGCGGCGTAGGCTGACGCGCTCGGATGCAGGTAGCCATCCTGGCCGACGATGGCCACTGCCTCAGCCGTCGGTTTGAAGTAGGAATGGCAATGCATCGAGTAGAGGAAGAAGCGGTCGACCCTATTCGCCAGCACGCCCACCATCCAACGCGCAGTCACATCCGCCGTCGCGAGCGCGTCCTCGGCGGGCAGACCAGGGACGGTGTGGCGATACATGCCGATGCCGGCCCGCTGCATCAACGGCGAACCCTCGCTCATCCACACCGGACGGGGACACGTGCCATCCACCGCCAACGGTCCGATGGCTTCATCCCAGCCCTGGCGCATCCGGTCTGCTGGCGTGGCCTGGGGTGAAGACTCATAGTGGTGATAGGATACGGCATCGCAGCCAGCCAGGCCCCCAGCGGCCGCGACCTCGCGGGTCCACTCCGGGTGACCGGCAGAGGCGTTGAAGCCGAACACCAGTCCGGCCGGATTGACCTCATGCACCGCCGCGTGAGCCAGCGTGGTGATCGCGGTATAGTCGGCGGCTGCCGTTGGACTGCGCACCCAAGCCCGCTTCTGCTGGTCCCAACCGGTGTGCCAGAAGGCGGCCATCCACGGCTCGTTCCACACCTCCCAATGATCGACCACCCCGCGGTAGCGCTCGGCCATCGTCCGGCAGTAGAGCCTCCAAGCGTCGAGATCCTTCGGCTGATAGTACAAATCGAAATAGTTGGTGGAATTCCGACCCAGATGCGAAGCCCAGCCTGGGGCGGTGGTGAGAAGCCCAAGTACCTTGAGATGATGGGAGCGGTACCGGGCAATGGCTGCGTCGGCGAAGTTCCACGATCCTGGTTTCGCTTCGCGAGGCTGCCACGCAGTCGCCTGATCCGGGTAGCCCACATCATGCAGCCGGGCCCAGTTGCACCCGACGGCCTTGGCCATGGCCAGATCACGGGGGGACGACCCGACATGGATCCCGAACGGGGAGTCCGGCGCATCCTCCTGTCCATGACGCGGCCGTGGCAGACGGAAGACGACCAGTTCGGAGATCGGACTAAGAGCCTTGCCCTCCTTGTCGCGAATGATGGCCTCGATGCGCAGGGGCCCATATGGACGGTCGGCCAAGGGACTCCACACGTGACGGTCAGTCGACGTGAGCAGCGGCACCGACTGCGCGACTGAGCGGCCATAGGCGTCGAAGGCGGTCATCGCCAACTGGGCGCCATCCGCCGGAGTACCGAGCACCGTGTAGCTCATTCGCACTTCGGTGGTAAACCCGTAGCGGTCGAGTGTATCTGCTTGCACGGCGAGCTCGCATGGCAGTGAAGGTTGGTATGCGGTCGGTTCGGAACCGGCCTCGACCTGCAGCGCATCAAGCCACAACGTCCCACGGCTCAGCACCTGCAACGCCAAGACGGAGGCGCCAACCGGTGGGTCGAAGGCCACGGCAACCCGACGCCATGCGTCCGCCGTGCCGGTCCCCAGTTCCTTGCGGCCGATCGCCCGCCCATCCGCGAGCACGCGCAGCCAGCCGGTAGCGTCACCGCGAACCCACACGCTGGCGACATGCTTTCCGCTGGGCTTGGCGGTGAATACACCGCACCAGAGCCCGCATTCGGCGGAACTGGTCATGCGCAGCGATGGACCTCCTCCGGGACCTGCGACCGTTTCGTCGGTGAGGACGTCCGGGGTCTCGTCATCGCGACCCGGTTCAATGGCCCACCCGGGTGGAAGTCCGAGCGGGGCACGGGTGATGCGCAGCAGGTTGCCCGGTGCCTCGTCGCCGACCACGGTGCGGTATGCGTCTGAAGTGTAGCGCTCCAGGCGAATCTGGCTGAAGTCGACCTCGCCCAGCGTGTCCACGCCGATCATCAGGTCGACATTGCCGTTGCGAGCCGGAAGGCTGATCGCATAGGAGAAATCGGTCCAGCGCGGTGTGAGCACAGGCCGCAGGCCCCAAGACCACGCGTAGGGCGCACCCCTGTCGCGCAGGCCGATCTGAATCGCGGTATTGCTGCGGCTTCGTGCGCGCAGGGACAACCGCCAAACCGCCGGTTCGCCAAGAGCGCCGATGGGGTAGGATATCTGGACGCGGCCTGATTCCCGCCGGGAGACGATCGTCCTCCAGGCCACGGCGTCGCCATCGGTGACCCGGCTATAGTCGACGCTGACCTTCGCCCAGGAGGAGTCGTCGATCCACGGCGACGGGATCGCCCCCGTGAGGCGCTCGCCTGAGACCGGCTTCCACTCCACACTGGTCGCGGCATTCCAGTCGACCATCGTTTCTCCGTGGATGAAGGGTGCCGGCGCGAGAAGGCAGAGCGTAACGAAAAGCCAGAGATGGTGATTCATGGAGTTTCCTGGAATTTGGCGAGGGTAGGATGACGGCGGATCGATACAACTAAGCCGGATAGCATCTTGTTGCCCGGTCCACGAGGCGATGCAGACCGGAGAGCGGGGGAACCGGACGTCCGGCATGACATGAGGATTGAACGAATCGTTCCCTGGCCACTTGCCGACCATGTCGGTCGCCTCGACTACTGATGCGGTTGGCCCATCTGAGTCCTTGCGCCAACTGATCGTCGACCGGACGCACCCGCGTTCGTCGGCGGACCTCTCACGTGGGACTAAGTCGCTGACACTCATGGACATGGGACCCTTTGACAGAAGGATGGTCAGGGTGAAATCTAGCGGAGTCCGGCGAGTCAGTGGTGGGCCATTTCCGTAATATTGCGAATCTGGCACTTTCACGTCGTCGGGGTAATGCTCATCGAGCATGTGTTTGATGAAGTGCGCGAACTCATTGCGGGTGCGTCGTTCGGTGATTCTCACATGCCGCTGTCCGGTCAACGGTTCCACGGCGACAAAAATGTCCGCCACCCCGTTGCGGACATATTCGTGATCGACGATCTCACCGTGACCGACCGCCATGGTGATGGACTCATGCTCTTCGCCAACTAGCTGCTTGTTGGATTCATCCATGCAAACGACCGGATAATCCGCGTCGTATGGGCGTTCGTAGACCGCAAGCCCGTCCTCCATGTTGGCGACGAAGACGGCGTTGGCCTCGGGTGGGATCTTCCAGTATTTGCTCGGGTGAGGACGCAATTTGTTTTTTAAGAGAGCGCTGGATGGTCATGAGCGAAACGGCGGGGACGAAATGTAATTCGACGACTTTCTCCGCCAGCAGGCGCGCAGTCCAGCGGGCGCGGCCACTCGGCGCGGGCGAGCAGGCGAGCGCCCACGAAGCGCTCTTTGAGATGCTCGATGGTGCGGGCGGAAATACCCAGGGCGGTGGCCACATCCGCGACTTTCCAGGATTCCTCGGCCTGGGGGCCGATGTCGCACAACAGGGGCGCGCGGGCGTGAACGAATTTTGGAGCGGTGGTTTTGCCGCTGCGGGTGGGGTCGCGCAATTGCTTGCGTTCTTCCTCAGTGAGGGTGATCCGATATCGATTTGCCAGACGCACTTCTAGCGCGAGAAGCTGGTGCTGACAATGCGAATCATTCAGTGGTACAAGACACTATGCTCGGCATCAGGCCGCCCAGGAGACCCTCATGGCCGTCCGTCAGCTCACTCCCACACTCCTCGCTCTGGCTTGCGGCTTCCTGGCGCCAGCCCTGACGGCAGGCGATGTGCTCCAGGTCGGTTGGAAGGTCGCGGGATTGCCCAATTGGACCTCGCCGGTGCCAGGCTAGGCTAGGAGCGTGTCGGAGATACGCCGCGAGCGGACCGCCCCCACCCCTCCTGCACAGCGCGAATAACCCTCGCCACCCTGCGCCAGGCGCAGGGCTCGTCCTGTCAGGCGGGTGTCCAGCCTGACCGCCAGAGCTTCAGCAGGTTGTGCGTCGTACAGATCAGGCCCCATTCGGCTGTGGTCTTGGCCTTGCCCCTGAAGGAGAACCGCCGGAATCCCCGCGCTTGCTTGGTTTGCCCGAAGACGGGTTCGACGATGGCCTTCCGCATGCGGTAGATCGCGTATCCGGCGGCCGTCTTCAGCTTGACTCTCATGGCTGCGATCCTGGTTTTGGGTGTTTCGGGCGATTGGGTTTCGTCTGCTTCTGCTATTGGTGGCGGTGGTGGCGGTGGTGGCGG
>JBBREK010000153.1:0-10073 GCA_038203025.1 Planctomycetota bacterium | reverse complement strand
AGTCTAACCTCCACGTGGAGGGTGCCGTGAATATGCGTCCGAAAGCCCGTAGCGGATGGAGTCTGGTCGAGGTCCTGGTGGTGACAGCGATCATCGTCGTGCTCGCCGGCATGCTCCTGCCGATGATGTCGCGCCTGCGCGACACCACCAACCGGCTACTCTGCGCCAACGCCTTGCGGCAATGGGGCATGGCCCTGATCGCCTACAGCGCCGACAACCGTGGGATGATCCCGCGCACACCCGGGTTCGACTGGCCGGCGGCGGCGAATTGGCCGATGGACCCGCAGGACAACACCATCTTTCCCAACCAGTTCGCCGTCTCACGGGTGATCGAGTACCTGCCGGGTGCCTCCTACGACAGCGCGACCAAGCGTTGGGACTGGACCGCCGGCCTCTATCTCTGCCCGAGCCAGAAGTCGATGAAGACCACCACCGGATGGAACTGGGCCGGCAGTTCGTGGACGACCTACTGCTATTTCGGCTGGTCGAACAGCTGGATCCAGAACAACCCGTCCAATCCGACGCCATGGAACAGCGCCGTGTCCGCCCTCGGGCGCGATCGGTTGATGCACAAGCGGATCGAAGGCAGCCGCATCCTCATGCAGGATCTGGTGGTCGATCACGGTCCCACGCGTGGCGGGTTCCACGCCAACCACCTGCGCGGCAAGCGCAATTATGGGAATCCGAGCGAACTGGCCGGGGCCAACCAGCTCTGGGGTGACGGTCGGGTGGCGTGGAAGGAGGGGGTCGAATTCGATCCGGCCAGCATCCTCCCGCGCACCGGCGCCAACTTCGCCTCGACCCTGCCGCCGGGCTGGGGGGATGTCTACTGGTGGTGATGATGAGGCCTTGATCTCCACGTGGGGATTCCATAAGATACGCTCAGGTGCACCATGCGTAGAGCCAGCGGATTCACTCTGATCGAGCTGCTCGTGGTCGTTGCGATCATCGGCATCCTCGCCGCCATGCTGCTGCCGGCGATCCGCCTGGTCAGGGACATGGCCATCCGCACCGCCTGCGCCAATACGCTGCGCCAATGGGGCGTGGCCTTGGGCTCCTATGCAGCTGACTTTGATGGCCAGGTGCCGGGTATCCGCGATCCCAACGGTTGGGCCATGCCTTCGCAGTGGTCATGGGACTCTTCAGCGCTGGCGGCCAGTGGTAATGCCCGCTGGAACGGGTTCTGGGTCGCCAAGCTCATCGACTACATGCCTGGCGCCATCACGGTCGGCAACTATGCTGGCTGGTCATTCTCCAAGAATCTGTTCCTGTGTCCGGCCCAGGCAGCCAAGAATGCGCCGACCGGTTGGCATACCGGAAATGCCTACATGACGACCTGGACCACCTACGGTTATTGGGCGGGTTTCAACGCCGTGAATGGCGGGGCGCAGGTGTCGGCGCGCGGCTTTGCCACCCTGACCCGCGACAAGCCCGAGAGCAAGCGCCTGCTGATGTCCGATACCGTCGCCATCGCCAGTGATGGCAAGTTCAACAGCAACCATCTCAAGGCGAGCCAGGACAAGTACTCGCCGCTCAGTCTCGACGGCGCCAATCAGCTGTGGGGAGATGGGCGTGTGCAGTGGAAGGCGGCCGAGGACTTCGATGTGCCCGGCATCATCGCCCGCAACGGAGACAACCGGCTGAAAAGCAACGTCGGCAACGACTGGTACTGGTGGTAGGGGATCCGCCCGGCGCCGCGGACGCTGGCGCCCTTCTGCGCCGCGCCGTCCGTGCTAGCCTGCGGCATGCGATCGAGCTGCGCCGTCCGTCCCCCCGCCCGCATCCAGGCCCTGGTACGCCTGGTCGCGGAGGCTGCTGCACTGGCCGACCTGCCGCCGGCCCTGCGAGCCGCCCTCACTGAACGACTGCGTCACGCCCCGGTGGCGGTGCTGCCCAGCCTGGGACTGCTGCCGCAGCCGATCATCGCGGCGGTGCGCGCCCCGCGCTGGAGCGACGCGGTGGAGTCTCGGCGCCGTGGCGGTGCCCTGGCCCGCGCCCTGGTCGCTGAACGGGTTGGCTCGGCGGCGATCGCCGCCGCCGGCCTGACCGGGCCGTTTCTCGTCGGTTTTGATCAGGGCGCCTACGCCTGGGACCGCTACCAGGCCAAACCGGCTCCGCGCCTCGGCGAGCTGGTGCTGCTGGCTCCGCTTGCGGACACAGTTGCGCCGCTGCTGGCCGCCCTGCGCCAGGCCGAGTGGATCGCGCGTTGTCGCGACCTCATCAACCTGCCGGCCGAGGAGCTGGGGCCCGAAGAGTTCGTCGCCCAGGCCCGTCCGCTGGCGCGCGCCGCCGGGGTGAAGGTGCGACTGCTCGACGAGCGCGCCTGTACCCGTCTCGGCATGGGCTGCCTGCTCGCGGTCGGCCGGGCCAGCCCACGCCGGCCACGCCTGCTGGTGCTGGAGCTGCCGGGCACGACCAATGCCGCGCCGCTGGCCCTGTGCGGCAAGGGCGTGTGCTTCGACACCGGCGGTCTGAATCTCAAGCCTGGTGACGGCATGCTGCTGATGCGCAAGGACATGGGCGGGGCGGCCTCGGTGCTGTGCGCCCTGCTGGCGGCGGCCGGGTCTGGCCGGCCGAAGCGCACCGTGCGGGCCTACCTGCCGCTGGTCGAGAACGCCATCGGCAGCCGCGCCTTCCGGCCCGGGGACGTGCTGCGCGCCCTGGACGGCACCACCGTCGAGATCGCCAACACCGACGCTGAGGGCCGCCTCATCCTCGCCGACGCCATTGCCCTGGCAAAGCGCGAGGGGGCCGGCGGCATCGTCAGCGTCGCCACCCTGACCGGCGCGGCGATGACCGCCCTCGGCCGCATCCACGTCCCGCTCATGGCCACCGATGACGCGCTCGCCGAGGCCCTGCTGGGCGCGGCCCGCGACACCGGCGAAAAGCTGTGGCGTCTGCCGCTGGACCACGAGCACAAGGCGATCATCCGCGGCCAAGTGGCGCAGCTGAACAACTCCCCGGCGGGTGGCGAGGCGGGATGCATCACTGCTGGGGCCTTCGTCGCGCACTTTGCTGGCGACACGCCCTTCGCCCATCTTGACATCTCGCCCTGCAGCTGGATGCCCAAGGCCTGGGATCTCGGGCCGGCCGGCGCCACCGGTACCATCGTCACCACCCTGATGAGGTTGGCATGCGGGTGAAGATCTGCGGTTTCACCCGCGAGTCAGACGTCTGCGCTGCCCTCGACGCCGGAGTCGACGCGGTGGGCCTGAACCTGGCGCGTGGGCCGCGGCGCATTCCGCTCGAACGCGCTATACCCCTGGCCGCGCTAGTCCCGCCGCTGGTGCAGGCAGTGGCCCTGTTCGTCGATGCCGACGAGATGACCATCCTGACGGCGCTGGCGATGACACGCTGCACCGCGGTGCAGCTGCATGGCGACGAGCCACCCGAGCTGGCCGAGCGCCTGCGTCGTCGCGTGCTGGTTATAAAGGCCTTCCGCATCGCTGGTCCGGCCGACCTCGACCGGGTGATCGGCTATCCTGCCGACGCGTATCTGCTCGATACAGCAGTGGCCGGTGCCCACGGCGGCACCGGCCAGTCGTGGGACCACGGCCTGCTTGCCGGCCGCGACCTTGGTGCGCCGATCATCCTCGCTGGCGGCCTCCACCCGGGCAACGTCGCGGCAGCGGTTGCCGTGGTTCGGCCGTGGGCGGTGGACACGGCCTCCGGCGTCGAATCGGCACCGGGGGTCAAGGATGCGGCGCAGATGCGTGCCTTCATCGCAGCGGCACGCGCATGAGGGCTGGACGCCTGTGGGTGATCCTCGGCCTGGTGGCAGTGGTCGCGGCCATCCTGCTTGGCTACCGTTTCCGGGTGATGATGGCCGGCGGACGGGCGCTGTTCATGTTCGCCGTGATTGGCGGGCTGGTATGGTTGGCGATGCGCCAGGACCGTCCGGTGAAACCGCCTTCACCGGATCTTGACAAGGATCGCAAGGATGTCGGATGAGCATCCGATGAGCCTCCCCGCCGCCGACATCGACCCCAAAGCCGTCTTCCTGCGCCGCGAATCCGAGGTGCGTGGCTACTGTCGATCCTTTCCCGCCGTGTTCGACCGTGCCCTCGGGGCGACCTTGTGGACCGAGGACGGCCGTCCGTGCATCGACTTCCTGGCCGGTGCCGGGACGATCAACTACGGCCATAACGATCCCGCGATCAAGCGAGCGGTCATCGAGTATCTCGCTAGCGATGGCATCCTCCACTCCCTCGACTTGCATACCCGGGCCAAGCGCGCCTTCCTCGAGGAGTTCGAGCGCACCGTACTGATCCCGCGCGGCATGGACCACAAGGTGCAGTTTCCCGGCCCGACCGGCACCAATGCGGTCGAGGCGGCATTCAAGCTGGCGCGCAAGGCGACAAAGCGCAGTACCATCCTTGCCTTCACCAACGCCTACCACGGCATGACCCTGGGTGCGCTGGCCGCCACCGGCAACACCTTCGCCCGCGCCGGCGCCGGCGTACCGCTGCTCGGCACCGCCTTCGCGCCCTACGACGGCTGGAATGGCATGTCGTCTGCGGCCTGCCTGGCCCAGCTCGAGCGCATGCTGTCGGACCCCAGCTCGGGTCTCGACCTGCCGGCGGCGGTGGTGCTGGAGGGGGTGCAGGGTGAGGGTGGCATCAACGTCGCCTCGGCCAAGTGGCTGCGCGGCGTCGAGGCGATCTGCCGCCAGCGCGGCATCCTCATCATCGTTGACGACATCCAGGCCGGTTGCGGCCGCACTGGCTCGTTCTTCAGCTTCGAGCCATCCGGCATCAAGCCCGACATCATCCTGCTATCGAAGGCCATCGGCGGCATCGGCATGCCGATGTCGATGGTGCTGATGCGTCCGGAGTTCGACCTGTGGAAGCCGGGCGAGCACAACGGCACGTTCCGTGGCTTCAACCTCGCCTTCGTCGCTGCCCGCGCCGCGTTGGAGCACTACTGGCGTGACGATGCCCTGGTGCGCCGTGTCGCCGCCAGCGGCGCGGTGGTGGAGGCCCGTCTGCAGGCCCTACGCCAGGCGCATCCCCAGGCCGGTTTCACCGTGCGCGGTCGGGGCCTGATGCAGGGGCTGCACTGCCCGGATCCGGCCCTGGCAGCCCGCATCTCGCGACAGGCCTGGCAGGACGGTCTGATCGCCGAACGCAGCGGTCCGGATGACGAGGTCGTCAAGATCATGCCACCCTTGACCATCAGCGACGCCGAACTTACCCGCGGGCTGGATATCTTGGCTGGCGCGGTGCCGCCGGCATTGGCCGGCTGATCATTGCCAAGGTAGCGCCCGGGCGGATCATGCTGGCATGTACGACCAGGCCGATCTCAACCGACGTGCTGGCGAGCTCAAGCAGGCCCTGCTGCTTGCGCTCAAGCACGCCAATGCCGCGGCCCTGGACGGCGGCCACGATGGCGCGGACCTGGAGACGCTGACCCGTGCCCGTGAACAGGTGCGCCACGCTCGCGACCAGCTCGACAGCCTGATCCATCGCCTGCAGTTCCATATGGAACTATCGCGTCTGACCGCCGGGACGGTCAGCGACGAAAGCAGCCGCGGCCTGATCACCCTGGTGCGCCTCGGGGTCGACGGCGGCTATGATGTCACCGAGGTGCGGCGCATGGTCGACCAGGCCCTCGGCCGCGCCTAAGGCTGTTGGCAAGCGCCTTGGCGAGGGCCTGCGTAGCCCTACAACGCCGCGCTATGCCCGTCACCGTCCGCATCCCGTCCGTCCTGCGCAACCTCACCGCCGGAGCCGAGACGGTCGCCGTTACCTCTGTGACCGTCGAGGAGATGCTGGCGGCGCTCGACGTCGCCCATCCCGGCCTCAAGGCCCGGCTGTGCGACGATGCCGGCAAGCTGCGAAAATTCGTCAACGTCTTCGTCGGCGAGGAAGACATTCGCTTTCTTGATGGGCCGGCGACGGCGCTGAAGGACGGCGATTCCGTGGATATCGTCCCGGCGATCGCTGGCGGTTGAACGGAAGGCCCCGCCGACGCGCTGGAACTCGTCGGTCCCAGGCTTCTACCGTTCGCGTTTGGCTGGGATGCCGGTGAGGATGGTTTCGGCGATGCGCAGGCCGTCGAGACCGGCGGAGACGATGCCGCCGGCGTAGCCGGCGCCTTCGCCGGCCAGCCACAGGCCCGGGATGCTGCTTTCCAGCGTGTCGGGGTTGCGTTCAAAGCGGACCGGGCTGCTGACCCGGGTCTCGACCCCGACCAGCGTGCCTGAACTCATGAAGCCGGGGATGACCCGTTCGAAGTAGCGCAGGGCGGCACTGATCGCGGCCACGGTGGCTGGCGGCAGGATCTGGTCGAGGCGGCCCGGCCGCAGGCCGAAACGGTAGCTGGTGGCACCCGGCGGTGGTCCAGCCTCGCCGCGCGCGAACGCTGCCGCCGACTGGGCCGGGCAGGCCAGGTCGGAACCGCCGGCTGCGAAGCAGGCGCGTTCCAGGCGGTCGATGACCTCAAAGCCTGATAGGGGGTCGTCGCGGTGGTCGTCGGGCTGATTGACGATCAGGCCGGCATTGGCGAAGCCCGAGGCGCGGGCGTAGCGGCTCATGCCGTTGGTTGACAGCTGGCCGCGATCCGAGGTCGCAGCGATGATCTCGCCGCCCGGACACATGCAGAACGTGGTGACGCTCTGCGCCTGGAGGTGGGGTGGCGGGCGCGACACCAGATTGTACTCGGCGGCATGCAACAGGTGGCGTGGGTAGTCCTTGCCGGCAATGCAACCGTACTGGCCGAGGTCGATGACGCGCTGGTCGTGCTCAATACGGCAGCCGAGTTGAAAGCCCTTGGCCTTGCAGGTCGCCCCCTGCTTGGCGATGGCGGTGATCAGGGCGCGGGCGCTGTGCCCCGGGGCGATGACCACGGCCGGGGCGGTGAGACGCTCGCCAGAGCGCAGCGTCACGCCGCTGCAGCGGCCCTGCTCGACCAGCACGTCGGTCACCTCGGCCTCCCAGCGGAAGGTGCCGCCGCGGGCGATGATCATCTCGCGCAACCGCTTGCACATGTGCGGCAGGATGTCGCTGCCGATGTGGGGATGGTGGCGCCAGAGGATGTGCCGCGGGGCGCGGGCGGCGACGAAGGCTTCCAGCAGGAAGCGCATGCGCCGGTCCTTGACCCGCGTGTACAGCTTGCCGTCGCTGTAGGTGCCGGCCCCGCCCTCGCCGAAGAGGTAGTTGCTGTCGGGATCGAGTTCGCGCCGCTCGTGCATGCGGTCGAGGTCGGCGCCGCGCCGCTCGACATCGCGGCCACGGTCGAGCACCACCGGACGGCAGCCGTGTACTGCCAGCAGATAGGCCGCCATCAGCCCGGCCGGGCCGGTACCAACCACCAGGGCGTCGCGCGGCAGGTCCGGACGCAGGGGCAAATGCCACAGCTGATCATCCTGCGCCGGCGGTGCGTCGAGCACGCTGACGCCAGGCAGGGCAGCGACCGGGGCGCCATCCCGGATCGTGGCACGGACCTGATAGACGAAGCGCAGATCGGGCTTGTGCCGGGCATCGAGCGAACGGCGTTCGATGGCGTAGCCGAGGACGTCGGCCTCGGCGATGCGACAGGCCCGGGCGATCCAGGACTGGAGATGGTGGTCGATGCCGACCGGTTCGCCGCCCTTCAAGCGGGCCAGCGGCACCTCCAGGCGCTCGATCTCAACGGTCAGCGACGCGTTCATGGACTCCCTTGCAGGGCCAGCAAACGAAACGGGCCGGGCGAATGCCCGGCCCGCAGGTCGCCAGCGCGGCGGTCGGCTCAGGCCGTTGGGGCCTCAGCGGCGGCTTCTGCCGGCTTGGCGGCGGCAGCTTCGGCAGCTGCCTTGGCCTTGCGCTCGGTCTTCAGCTTGGCCTCGTGCTTCTTGAGGGCACGGCGGGTGGCCGGGACGAACTTCTTGCCGTCCTTCTTGGGGCCGCCCTTGTCCTTGGCCTTCACCTTCAGCTTGCCGGAGACCGGCAGCTTGACCGGAATGCCGTGGTGCTTGAATAGGCTGGTCAGCGCCTCGGAGAGGATCGCCCCCTTGCCCAACCAGGCTTCGACACGATCGGTCTTGACCGAGATGGCCTTGCCGTCATCAAGAGCTGGGTCGTAGGTGCCCAGCACCTCATTCGACAGGCCTTCCCGGGCATTACGGCGGTCAATCGCCACGATGCGGAAGAAGGGGCGGTGGAGGCGGCCAAAGCGGCTCAAGCGGATGCAGACAGCCATACGGGTTTCTGGTCTCTCAGGTGGAGGGCGGAAAGGTAGGAAGCCACTGGGGGAGTGCAATCGGAAAGGTGGGCGCGCCGTCGGCAGCAGCACGGTCAGCCTGCAGTTACAACCCCGGACCCCGCTGGAACAGCCAGGTGCGGACTCCCCCCTCGATCGCGAGTTCGGGGCCGAGCAGCGCCTGCCCCAGGGCGACGATGACGCGATCTCCGCCGGTGGCGAATTCGGTCACCACGGAGAAGTAGAGAACCACCCGTCCGGCGCGGGCAGCTTCGGCATCGTGCACCACGGAAATCACGATGTAGTCGTTGAGCAGCCAGCGCAGTCCGGCGATGGTCCCAGCGTAGGCCAGGCAGGCGCTGATCACCCACATCCACCACAGCCGCAGCCAGGCCTGGCGCATGGGTTGCATCCTGGTTATCCGCGATCGGCGCATGGCTCAACCCGGTTTGGCTTTGGCCAGGGTGTAGATGCGCTGGTTGGCCGAGTCGACGACGTTGTGCCACTCGGCCAGGTAGCGGTTCATCAACGCCCTGGTGCGTGGGTCCTTGATCGCCGTGGTGACGGTGACGAACTGCTCGATGTTGTAGAGCGTCTTGTCGAGCATGCTGTTGCCGCTGACGTTGACCGCCAACGCCTTGACCCCTTTGCGATCGATCATGACTTTGCGCCAGCCTTTGCCACCGACGGCGTTGAGAGCCACCACCACGGATCCGCAGCTGAGGGCGTACAGACCGGCGATCACCTCGTTGGCCTTGCGGACGGCTGCCGGGTCGCTGGCAGCGATGATGCGGGCATAGCGCCCCTTCAGCTCGGTCGACAGGTTGGCGATCTCGGTGCTGAGTTTCATCGGAGGTCTCCGCCACGATCATCGGCGGATACCATGAGCCAGTCAATGTGCCGTGACGTCTGGTTTGCCTGACAGGCCAGATGCGCGGCCACCGACCGTTGTCGTCGAACCATGGTGCCGCAGCGGGTAAAATACGACAAAAGGCCGGACCCTGTCTGGATCCGGCCTTTGTTCCGTCGATCGGACCGCCGCGGCGGTCGATACGGTGCTTAGGGCAGCTTCGTCGGTTTGGCGCCGACGTGCGGGTGGGTGGGGCCCTTGTAGACCTTCAGGCGCTTAATCATGGCACGGCCCTGGACGGTCTTGGGCAGCATGCGCCTGACCGCGAGCTCAATCACGCGCTCGGGGTGCTTTTCCTTCAGCTTGCCCAGCGGCATCAGGGTCAGGCCGCCGAAATAACCGCTGTGGAAGCGGTAGATGTGCGTTTCAAGCTTGTTGCCGGTGACCTCGACCGCATCGGCCTCGGTGATGACGACAAAATCGCCATTGTCGACGTGGGGGGTCCAGTCGGCCTTATTGCGACCCATCAGCGCGATGGCCGCGCGGGAGGCGAGTCGGCCCAGCACCGCGCCCTTGGCGCTGGTCTGGTACCAGCTGCGCTGGATCTTGGAGGGGTGGATGAAGGTGGTCTGGTGCATGGCTGCGTTCCGCTCGCGTCGCTTATTTGATCTTGAGGAGATCTGCTTCGATCTCCGCGACGATCAGGTCGATCTTGTCGTAGTTCTTCTCGCCAGCCGGCGGCTGGACCATCGGAGGAGCCCCGTTGTTCAGCTCCTTGAGCCGACGATTGATGATGGTCACGAAATTGTAGTAACCGCCGACCTTTGCGATCGCTTCGGCATACTGCGTGTTCACCAACGTCATGGGCTGAGCGCTCCGTGGGAGGGGGAGAACGTTAGTGAGCTTGGCAACGGCGTCAACCGGGATTGATTCATTGCCGCTTCATTGCCCCTCGGGGGGGCGGAAGGCGGAAGGCGGAAGGCGGAAGGCGGAAGGCGGAAGGCGGAAGGCGGAAGGCGGAAGGCGGAAGGCGGAAGGCGGAAGA
>JBBREK010000152.1:0-10098 GCA_038203025.1 Planctomycetota bacterium | reverse complement strand
GAAGGACTTGATTCGGTGGTAGTATCTTTGTCGCGGCTCGGTTTTGTCGCTCCGCTCCAAAACCGTGGGCGGATGGGCTTCGCCCATGATATCCGCCCAGCGCCACTCGGCGCCCGCCCCATCGCTGCGCGACGGGGCCCCGGGCCTGAGTTGTTAATTTTGGCAACGTTGTCCATATTGTGCGAACCGGCAGACTTGGCGTCCGCTGAGGATATGCCCTAGGCCCACTGAGGTCGTCGGCCTCGTTGGGCAGCCGATATTGTCACAAGACTTCAGAGACATCGTTGTATACGTATACCACATGAGTCATCCCTGCCCCATCAGGCCGTCGTCCGATCCCATTCTGCACCGCTTCGACCTGCTCCAGGTCGGATTGGCTGCGGCCCGCGCGGCGGCGACGGCCGGGGACGCCACCACGGCGCGACGGGAGGTGCTGGCGGCCGTCCGTCGACGCCTGGGTGGACAGGAGGCGCCCACCAACGTTCCTGCCGGCAACCTGGAGCAGGCCGAAGGTCTGCTCCAGCGGCGGCTCGCCCTGCTCAACTACCCGACGGTCGATCTCGCCGAGCCGATCGACTGGCTGATGATGCGCGACCGCGACGACCAATGGACGCAGCACCTTGGCTACTTCAAATGGTCCCTGTCCCTGGCGCGAGCGTGGCGGTCAACCGGACGGGTGGCGTTCGCCCAGGCCTGGCGCGGCTACGTTGCCGACCTCCTCGACAACGCCTGGTACGGTCGTCCCGACTGGCCGTCCGATCCGTCGCGGCCGCGCGTCGAAATCGGCCGCCGGGTCAGCGATAACGGCGAGGCGACGCAATGGAACTCGCTGGCGGTGGCGACGCGCACCGACGTGTTGCTCGACGGCCTGGCCCTGGTGCTGGACAGCGGCGTGGTCGATGACGAACTGCTGCTGGCGTGCCTCGACGCGCTGTGGCGCGACGGCCTCCTCTGCCTGGTCAACAACCCACGCACCAACACCCCCAACCAGTACCTGCACACCGGCCAGGCCCTGCTGCGCCTGGGCCTGGCCCTACCCGAGCACGTCAACGCCAGCGCCGCCTGCGAACTCGGCCTGGTCCGGCTGCGCGATGCCCTCGCCCGCCAAGTCCTGCCTGATGGCAGCGATCTCGAACAGTCCCCCAACTACAATTACGGTATCCTCCGCCTCGAACGGCAGTTGCGATCGTTGCTGCCGACGGATCTCCAGGCGCCGTTCACCGACGCTGCCCGACGCCGCCTGCGCTTCCTCACCACGCTGCACTATCCGGATGGCCATCAGGTGGAGATTGCCAAGAGTGGCTATGGCGCTGATCAACGGCCGATACTGGCTGAATTCGCCGCCGAACTCGGGGTTCCTGCCGAGCTTGCCGTCCCGGGCGCAGCCCATCCCTGGGGTGGATGGTATGCCCTGAAGCACTACCAGTCGAATGCTCTGGTTCGTCCGGAGGATTCGGCGAGGAGTGCGTGGGGTGTGGGGCGAAGCCCTGCAGCAACAGCCGAACAGCCCGGCGAAGCCGATAATGAACCCGTTGGTTCCGGCTCCGCCGGACTGTGGCCGTCGACGTCCTACCTGCTACTGAAGGCCTGCGGACCAGGCGCCGGCCACGTCCACGAAGACAGCCTCTCCTGCGTCCTGTGGAGCAACGGCCGCCGGCTACTGATCGATTCCGGCAATTTCAGCTATGGTTCATCCACCGATCTCGATCGGCGGATGAACAGCTACAGTCGCGACGGACGGTCGCACAGCGGCGTGTTGGTCGACGGCCACGGGCCGCGCCGCATCGCCGTGCAGAACGCCCTGCGCGGCGAGCTGTGGGAGGAACCGCGCCAGCGCGCCGACCGCATGCCACGCCTGGGCAACCGGGCCCTGGCCGGACAACGCTTCGCCCTGGTCGAGGGAAGCTACGACGATGGTCACGGCGATGGCCTGACGGTCCGCCACCGTCGCCGCATCCTGCAGGTCGCAGGCCTCGGCTGGCTGGTCCTCGATCTCCTCGACCCCATCGATGAGGCCGAACACGGCTACACCCAGCTGTGGCAGCTGCCGCCCGAGGCCGCCGGCACCGTCGTCATCGCAGATGGTACGGTGTCGACGCCTGCGCTGCGCCTGCGCGCGATGCCGCCGGCCCAGCCGATAATCAGCCTGCTTGTGGGCAGCGAGGATCCGGTCGGCGGTTGGTACTTCCCGACCTACGGCCAGCGGCAGCCAAAACCCGATGTGCACGTGACCTGGCGCGGTCGTGGCCGACAGCTCGCAGCGACCTGGCTGGCGGACGCGGGCATGCCGGCGGTGCAGAACGCGCAGGTCCAGCGTACGACCGGGCAGCTGTCGCTGGAGCTATCCTTCGCCGACGGCCAGAGCCTGGTGGTGGCGGCCGCAGCGGAGGCGATACCCCTGGCGGTCGGCGGCATCACCGAGCGCTGCGAACTGATGGCGCTGCTCGGCAACGAGGCGGTGGTCCTCGGGGCCAGCGAGGCACCGTGCCAACGCGAACTGGCGCGCCGTGACGGTGCGTGGATCATCTCAACCTGGCCATCCCTACCTGAGGTCACCCCGTGAAACGTCTCCTCCTCCTGCTGGTTGCCGCCACTGCCATCTCAGCCGGCGAGGTCGACACCCGCGAACTCAAGCCGCGGCCATGGGCCCCGACCATGCCGCGCGACTACACCCATGATCCGCTTACCGCCGCCGACTGGGTCGGGCCGGATGGCATCATCTATCCGCTGTGGACCTGGGCCGGGGTGCATCTTGGCGAACCCGGCGCGCGCACGCCCGGCATTCCCCAACGCAACGACGTCATCGTCACCCTCGGGGCAGAACTCGCCGGGCCGGATATGGGCGAGGCCTTCACCGCCGCCCTCGCAGCCGCAGTGGCCCAGGCCGGCGCCGCCGGTGGTGGCGTCATCCGCATCGCGCCCGGCACCTTCGATCTGGTGCGCCCCCTGCTGGTACAGCACGATCGCGTGGTCATCCGCGGCAGCGGCCGTGGCCGGGCGGTGCAGCCTGGCGGCCGCGACGATGCGCAAGAGACACGGCTGCGCTTCACCTTCGGCTACAGCCACGACGGCAGCGATGGACCCGTGACCGTCGCCGCCGCCTTTCCGCAGGCCGGCCGCCTGACCCGCGACTCGCGCCTGTGCGTCTACGCCTCGGCGACCTCGACCAAAGCCAGCGGCGAAGCCTGGCAGGGTGGCGGCAAGTCCAGCCACATCCACGGCCTCTATGTCACCATCACCCCGCACGGTGGGCAACCGGTGGTGTGGGCGATCAGCCGTGACGGCAACGACCGCAAGACCTACGCCGGCTGGTCGTCGTTCAACGTCGCCGGGCCGACCGACGGCGCCTCGCTCACCGGCGAGGAGGTCGCCCGCCTGGTCGGCGACGCGCCGGATTGCACCGTGCAGGTCAAGGTGGTGTGGCGATGGAGCGAGCAGCAGGGCAAGACGCGGACGCAGCAAGAGGACAGCGCCACCGGTCCCGTCACCGCCTTCACCTGCGCCTTCGGACCGGCCATGGCTGAGCCGGTCAAACCGGTGGTCGACTCGGTCAACAACGCGATCCACTTCCAACCGACTGGAAATCCCTGGGGCAACAGCAAGCGGCCGATCCTGCGCGATGCCAAACGCGGCGACACTGCCCTGCTGGTCGACCATCCCGACGTCGCGGCTGCCGCGGCAGTGGGCGTGCGCCCGGGCGCCATGCTGCGCATCTTCACCTATACCTCGCAGTCCTTCGCCGACGCCATCGAACGCGATGGTGGGACTGGCGTACCGCGCGACCAGCCGGCGACGGTACTGGCCGTTGAACCGGCCGAGGGTGGCGTGCTGGTGCGCATCGAGCAGCCCTTGCAGTTCGACTTCCCCTGCAACGAGGGGCAGGTCGACACCTGGAGCCAAGAGCAGCGCGGCTACGTGCGTACCGGCAACCACTCAACCTGGATCCAGGCTGTCCAACCGCTGCAGGAATGCGGCGTCGAGGATCTCGTGCTAGAGCAGACCCGGCGGGTGTGGTTCTGCGGACTGGTGATGAGCGACATGATGAACAGCTGGATGCGCAACGTCCGCGTCGAGCGCGCCGGACGCGATCCGGCCAGCATCGGCGGCATCATGAACGAGTGTCGGGACTGCGAGTTCATCGATCCACGCTGGGGCAACAACACCGGCGGCGGCTCGGCCTATGTGCACGGTTCTAGCTTCGGCCTGTACGACGGCATCTACGCCCGCAACTGCCGCCACGCCCCCAACGTCACCGGCCATACCGCCTGCGTCTTCCGCAACAGCCGCTTCGACTCCAGCGATATGCAGTGGCACCAGAACTGGGGTCGGGCCCACCTGTTCGAGAATTGCACCGTCGACGCCCAGCCCGGTACCGGCTCGTACGGCTGGGGCGCCTTCGCCCAGCGCAGCATCGCCGACATCCACGGCCCTGGCATGGGCCCGCGCAACTGCATCTACAACTGCGATCTGATCGGCAGCGACGGCGGCATCTTCCTCGGGGGCAAGAGCGAGAATCCGCTGATCCTGCACAACCGCGTGCGCGCCTGGACCGGCCCCGGCCTGGTGCTGCGCTACCACGTCTTCGACGGCATCATCCTGGGCAACGTCTTCGCGGTGCAGAACCGCTTCGAGCCGGCGGTGTTTTTCGGCGATCCCGATCCTGCCCAGTCGCGCCTGGCGCGCACCACCACCAACCCCAAGCCGCTGCCGCATCCCGGCCTGGGCACGGCCAATCCCGGCAACGACTTCATCGGCAACACCCTGTACGGCGGTAACGGACTGCTCGCCGACGGCTCGTCGGCCTTTGGCCGGGTGAAGAGCGACTGGCGGCGTGACTTCGGCAACCGCGTGCTGCCGTGGGACGCCGCGCCGCCGCGGCCGCAGCCGGCCATGCCCTCGGTGTTCGCGGCGCAACAGGCCCATCCCGGCGGCTGGCCACCGACCGATCCGCGGCGGGCGCTGTATCCGCCGGATCCGGCCCAGGGTGGCCCAGCTGATCTCGCACGCAACGACGGCGTGGTGGTGGCGCAGATCAACTTCCGCGACCAGCGCGGCGACCGCGGCGACCAGGCGCAGCATTGGCACGGCGCGCAGGCGGGTGAGGGCTGGCTGGCCGACCTCGGCGAGGCCTTCGGTGAGCGTCCGAACACCGTCCTGCACTACGGCTGGGTCGGCGGCAAGCCCGACCGCGTCAGGCAGGAGTCGATCTGGTCCGATCCCGACTTCCGCTACCGTACCACCGCCGAGTGGGTCGACTGGCAGGATCTGCGGCCGGCGGCGGAGTGGGAGAAGAACCGCGACCTCGCCTGGCAGATCGCCCTCGAACCGGGCACCTACCGGGTGTTCCTCGCCTGCGGCTCGCCGCGCAAGCCGGAACGCTTCTCGTGGCCCGATGAGAAGCCCCTGCCATTCCTACAGCGCAACGACTGGCTGCTCAACGACGTCCGGTTGAGCGATCCCGGCCAGAGCGACGTCCGCCGTGACTCCTTCTGGACGACGGTGACGGTTGGCGAGGACGGACGGCTCAGTCTGCGTCCGGCTCCGACCGCGATCACCCCGCGCCTGGCCTTCGTGCAGATCTACCGCGCGCCCTGAGGCGGCGGCGCCAAGGTCGCACCTTCGACCATGGGCATCGGCAGCTCGACGCTGGGCAACGAGCCTTGCGACCGAGCCGTCCGGGCCAAGGCCATGGCCACCGCTGCCCGGCCGAGGCCGGCATGGTCGAGCAGCAGATGGGCCAGCGGCGGACTGGCGACGGCGGGACCTCGGGCAGCGAAGGTACATACCGACAGGTCGGCCGGGACCGACAGGCCCAGATCGCGCGCCGCCAGGATCAGCGGCAGAACGTCGCTCTCGTAGCCATAACAGAGCACGGCAGTCGGCCGATCCGGCTGTGCGAGCAATTGGCGCAACTGCGACACCCGAGTCGACTCCTCGGGATGGAACGGCCAGGTCAGCCGGCGGGCTTCGATCCCTGCCTCGCGCAGCGCCGTGGCGAAACCATCCCAGCGATCGCGATTGCTGTAGTGGTAGTAGGTCTCGGACAGTCCGGTCGAGATGGAACAATCGAGGTAGGCGATGCGGCGATGGCCACGGGCGAGGAACTGCCGGGCGGCCTCGGCCGCGGCGGGGCGATCGGCGAAGCGCACGCAATCCTCGGGACCCGGGGCATTGATCTGCACCGCCGGGACGTGCATGCGCTTCAGCGTTGCCCGGGCGGGTGCCGCCAGTTCCCCGACCCAGGCCAGGAGCAGGGCATCGGCGAGCACACTGCCGAGCAAGGCGCCGACATAGCCGGCGTCGTCCAGTCGCTGGTGGTCGATGCTGGTGAGCACGCAGTGCTGCCCAGCCTCGCGCAGGGCCGCCTCGACCGTCTGCACCAGGGCGGGGTCGAAGATGTTGTAGGAGCGATGCGTGCTGATGGCGTAGGCCACCGCACCATAGGCGCCGTTGCCACGGATGCCGCGGGCCGCCAGATTGGGCCGATAGCCCAGTTCCGCCGCCACCGCGAGCACGCGCTGAGTAGTCTCGGCGGCGATCAGTTCGCTGCCGGCCAACACCCGCGAAACGGTGGCCTGGCGGATGCCGAGGCGTTCGGCGATGGCTTTCTGGGTCACCCGGCGGGCAGGCGGACGGCGCGGCATGGTCGGGAGCCTAGCGCCGCGTCGGGGCAATGCAGTGGGCAGAGCCCTCAGGAAAATCCGGCCTTGTTTTTTAATTGTGCATACGTATACACAACCACATGAGCTGCCGCGCCTTCACCCTGATCGAACTGCTCGTCGTCATCTCGATCATCGCCGTGCTGGCAGCCCTGCTGCTGCCGGCGATCCAGACGGTCAAGGCCCTGGCCCAGACCGCGCACTGTGCCCAGAACCAGCGCAGTATCGGCATGGCGATCATCACCTACACCCAGGACTGGAACGGCATACTGCCGCCAGTGCGGCGCATGCTGCCCAATAGCACCGCCGTCTACTGGGACAGCCATCTGATCGGACCGGAGCTCTTCGAGGTCAAATCGAACAACAGCGCCTCCGGCAACGAGTCCGTCTCCACCAGCTACAACTGGGCGTCCATGGGCAACGAATCCCGCGGCGTCTTTCGCTGCCCTGCCCGCCCCGAACGCCGACGCATCTGGGTGAACAATTCCGAATACGGACTCAACAGCGTGCTCATGGGCGGCGACCTCAACTACTCCGACCCGACCAAGACCTCGACCTATGGCGTCGAACGTCTGGTCCCCATCTCGACGATCAGGAAATCTGCCGCGACCTACCTGCTGGCCGACACCGCCCGCAACGTCCTCTCCGTCCCCGACGCGTTCGTTACGCAGGGTGGCTTCACCGCCGGAGGCTTCGTCGTACGCAGCGGGGTCGACAACAACGGCCTGCACGACCGTCACCGTCACGGCCTCAACATGCTGTTCGCGGATCTGCACGTCGAATGGCTGGCGCGCAACGAGATCCCGACCAACGAGACGACCGGCATCAGCACGACCATCCTGGGGCAGAGCAGCCCCTGGGCGGCCAATCCCGGCCCGTAGGCCGTCGGCCTACAAAACGTCAACCGACGAACACCGCACCCTGCCACCAGTGGCGGACGTAGACTGACCGCCATGCTGCGCGCCATGCCCAACGCCCTCGCCCTTGGCATCGACTTCGGTACGGATTCGGTGCGCGCCCTTCTTGTCGACGTGAAGACCGGGGCTGAGATCGCCTCGGCCGTCTCCACCTACCGCCGCTGGGCCAAGGGGGACTTCTGCGACGCCGCGACGCAACGCTTCCGCCAGCATCCGCAGGATCACCTCGACAGCATGCAGGCGGCGGTGCGCGGAGCCCTGGCCAAGGCGCCCGCGGGCTCGGGCCTGCGCGTCTGTGGCATCGGCGTCGACACCACCGGCTCCAGCCCCCTGCCGGTGGCAGCCGACGGCACCGCCCTGGCTCTGACCAAAGCCTTCGCCCGCGATCCCGATGCCATGTGCGTGCTGTGGAAGGACCACACCGGCGCCGATGAGGCCGACGAGATCAACACCCTGGCGCATGGCGGCAAGCACCCCGACTACACCACCTGGTCGGGCGGCATCTACAGCAGCGAGTGGTTCTGGGCCAAGATCCTGCACGTCACCCGCAGCAACAGCCGCGTCGCCAAAGCCGCGCACAGCTGGGTCGAGCATTGCGACTGGGTGCCGGCGGTGCTGTGCGGCATCGATGATCCAGCGCTGATCCGCCGCAGCCGCTGCGCCGCCGGTCACAAGGCGATGTGGCACGCCGGCTGGGGTGGCCTGCCCGACGCACGCTTCCTCGGCGCCCTCGATAAACGGCTGGCGTCGCTGCGCGGCCGACTCTACCAGGACACCTGCACCGCCGATCAGACCGCGGGACGGCTGGGTCCGGCCTGGGCCGACCGCTTCGGCCTGCCGGCCGGCGTGCCGGTGGCGGTCGGCGCTTTCGATGCGCACCTCGGTGCAGTCGGCGCCGGCGCCAGGCCCTTTGATTTGGCCAAGGTCATGGGCACCTCGACCTGCGACATGCTGATGGCCCCGCCGACGGCGGTCGGCCGTAAGGCGGTGCCGGGCATCTGCGGCCAGGTCGACGGCTCGATCATGCCCGGCCTGGTCGGCCTGGAGGCCGGCCAGAGCGCCTTCGGCGACGTCTACGCCTGGTGGCGGAAGATGCTGCAGTCCGGCGTCGCGCTCAGCGGCGCAACGGGCGGCGACCCCGACCGCATCCTGCCGGCCCTAACCGCGCAGGCGGCCAAGCTGGAACCGGGTGCCGGCGGCCTGGTCGCCCTCGACTGGTTCAACGGCCGGCGCACCCCGGACGCCAGCGCCCGGGCGCGCGCTGCGATCAGCGGCCTGCACCTCGGCCACGGCCCGGCGCATATCTTCCGGGCCCTGGTCGAGGCGACGGCCTGCGGCGCCCGCGCCATCACCGAGCGCTTCGCCGACAGCGGCGTGCCGGTGAAGCGAGTCGTGGCGCTCGGCGGCATCGCCCGCAAGAGCCCGCTAGCCATGCAGATCTGCGCCGACGTGCTGCAGCGTCCGATCGCCATTGTCGCCAGCGACCAGTGCTGCGCCCTTGGCTCGGCCATCGCTGGCGCCGTGGTCGGCGGGGCCCACCCGACCATGGCCAAGGCGCAGGCGGCGATGGCCTCGCGGATCGAACGCACGGTCAAGCCGCAGGCCACGTTGCGCAAGACCTACGATGCGCTGTACGCCCGCTACCGCGCACTGGGTGCGCAGGCCGGCTAAGGCCACTCACCCGAGACAACGCAGTAGAGTTCGTCGTTCGTCGTTCCACCTAGACATACGACGAGAAATCGGACTACCCCCAGTGTTACCTGGATGGTGATGGGTGTCCCTGAGCGCAACCCGTGTGGCCGCAGCGACGAACGACGACCTGCGATTTCTAGGCTCACCATACGTAGTAGCGGTACGGGTCGCCGACGCCGCCGCCACGCGCAGACACAAGTCCTGCTCGTGGCCGGGCTTGACGGCGGCGGTCAGGTCGGCCTCGCCGCCCGGCCAATGCCCGTCGCCGCTGGCGACGCCATCGAGCGACACCAATGCGTCGGTGGGAGACACAATTGTAGACACGTTACCTTTGGGATGGGAGACACAATTGTAGACATGGGAGACACAATTGTAGACAGGGAGACACAATTGTAGACACGTTACCTTTGGGGGAGACACAATTGTAGACACGTTACCTTTGGGAAACAAATGAAACAATCTAGGACAGGCGAGCGCCGGCAGTGGATCATGGACACGCACGAACTGGCGCGTCCACCGACCGCTGACGGACGATAGTGGTCAACGAACCATCTGCGACAGCACGAAGCCGGCCCGATTGGGCCGGCTTCTGTTACCGATCTAGATCGATCATGGCGTACACTCCTGGCGTACACTCCTGGGATCTAGCCGAGAATCATGCCCTATTTTCCATGACCGGCACAAATGCATCTCCGCTCATGCCAAGTGCTCGACACGCCAGATCGGTGACAGCATTCAGGCCCATATATATAGGAGTATCCTGATTTAAGAAAGTTGTCCAGTATTTTATCTCATGCTTAACCGGGGTCTGATCTGAAATGAAAGCTGAG
>JBBREK010000151.1:0-10114 GCA_038203025.1 Planctomycetota bacterium | reverse complement strand
ACCCGCGAGATGAACGTCTACGCCAAGGACGCCGGCCTAGTCAAGGGCGAGAAGCCGCCCACCGGCGACGACCTGCGCGAGGGCCTCACCGCCATCGTCTCGGTCAAACTCGCCGACCCCAAGTTCAGCAACCAGACCAAGGACAAGCTGATCAACGGCGAGGTCGCCGGCATCGTCAGCAGCCAGCTGGGCGCGGCGCTGAAGGACTACCTCGCTGAAAACCCCAAGGTGGCGAAGACGCTGGTGCAGAAGGCGCTGGCGGCGATGGAGGCACGCGAGGCGGCGCGCAAAGCGCGCGAACTGGCACGCGGCAAGCGCAAGAGCCTGCTGAGCAGCGCCGGCATGCCCGATAAGCTGCGCGACTGCGAGAGTCGCGACGTGCAGGAGACCGAGATCTACCTGGTCGAGGGTGATTCGGCCGGCGGATCAGCCAAACGCGGCTCGGACGCGCGCATCCAGGCGATCCTGCCGCTCAAGGGCAAAATCGTCAACGTCGAGAAGGCGCGTATCGACAAGATCCTTGGCCACTCCGAGATCGCGGCCATGGTCACCGCCTTTGGCACCTCGATCGGCGACGAGTTCAACGTCGAGGGACTGCGCTACGGCAAGATCGTCATCATGACCGACGCCGACGTCGACGGCAGCCACATCCGCACCCTGCTGCTGACCTTCTTCTTCCGTCACATGCCCAAACTGATCGAGGCCGGCCACATCTGGATCGCCCAGCCGCCGCTCTACAAGGTCAGCCGCGGCAAGCGCGAGGAGTACGTGTTCAACGCCAAGCTGCTCGAGACCGAGATCGTGCGCCTGGGCACCACCGACGCCACGCTGCACGACGCCAACGGCAACCGTGAGTTCAACGGCCACGCCCTCACCGACCTGGTCGCCTCGCTGAACGCCTTCGAGGAGCACGAGCACGCCCTTGCCTTCAAGGGCCTGACCCTGGAGGAGTACCTGGGACTGCGCGACACCGCAGATCGGCTGCCCCTGTACCAGCTGCGCCAGGGCGAATCGATCACCTACTTGCCCGATGCCGCCGCTCTCGACACCGCCCTGGTCGCCGCCAGACAGGACGAGGCCGATAGCATACCAGCCAAGCTGCCCGAGATCATCGAGTTCGCCGAACGCGAGGCGATCGAGGCGAGCATCGTTCAGCTCGGCCGCCTCGGCTTCGACGCCGGCTGGCTCAAGGATGCACCCGGACGCGAACCAAACTTCACCCTGCGCGATGCCAAGGACGAACGCCGCCTGGGCAGTCTGCTCGACATCCTGCCGGCGGTGAAGGAATTCGGCTCGCGCGGCCTCGACATCCAGCGCTACAAGGGTCTTGGCGAGATGAACCCGGAGCAGCTCTGGGAGACAACCATGGATCCCAAGCGCCGCAGCATGTTGAAGGTCGACATCGCCGACGCGGTCGAGGCCGAGCGCATGTTCGCCACCCTGATGGGCAGTGACGTCGGCATCCGCCGCGACTTCATCGAACGCCACGCCCTGGCGGTGGCGAAGAAGATCGACGTCTGACGGCGCTCGCCTGCCTGGCGCCAGGGCCTAGCCTGACGCCATGTCCTGGTTCATCCTGCTGATCGCCGTACTGCTCTCCATCGCACCCATGCGCGAGGGCGCAGCCGGCGAGGCCACTGCACTACCGTCCGGTGGCCGTCAACTGCTCAGCGCACCGCCGGCTTTCCGTCAATCCGGCGAGCGCGCAACCTGCACCACGGTCGCAGTCGTCGGACAATCCTTCACCGAAGTGATGCACATCATCGTCCGCCAGCCGGCCCAGCCCTGGGACGTCGAGGTCAAGGTGCCGGTACCGACGGCGCTGACCAAGGGTGAAACGCTGCTGCTACGCCTGTGGCTACGTGCGGTGCGGACGCGCAACGAAAGCGGCGACGTGGACGTCAACGCCATGCTGCAGCAGGCCTCGCCGGATTGGCACAAGCCGTTCAGCCAAGGGGTCAGCGCCCAGGGCACCTGGCGCGAACTGCTGCTACCCTTCGCCAACAACCGCGCATTCCCCGCCGGCGGCGCCGAGGTCGCGATCCATCTTGGCGACCGCGAGCAGGAGCTGGAACTGGGCGGCATCGAACTGTGGTCCTACGGCACGACGCTGCAGCCAAACCAACTGCCGCGTACGCACATCGCCTGGGCCGGCATGGAGGCGGACGCACCGTGGCGGGCCGAGGCCGAGGCGCGCATCGAGCGTCTACGCAAGGGCGACCTCACCGTGCGCGTGACCGACGCCGCCGGCAGGCCGCTGGCCGACACCGACGTGCACGTGCGCCAAACCCGCCACGCCTTCCCCTTCGGTACGGCCGCGACCGCCGCGCGGATCATGGGCACGACGCCCACGGACGAGACCTATCGCCGCCACCTCACCTCGCTGTTCAATGCCGTGGTCCTGGAGAACGATCTGAAGTGGGGCGCCTGCGCCGGCGATTGGGGCCCACGCTTCGGCCGCGAGCAGACCCTGGCGGCACTGCGTTGGCTGCACGACAGCGGTTTCCTCGTGCGTGGTCATGTCCTGGTGTGGCCGAGTTGGCGCAACCTGCCCAAGAGCGTGGCGACCCTGCAGGCCAATCCGGCGGCGCTGCGCCAGGCGATCCTCGCACGCATCGACGACGTCTGCACCACCACCGCCGGCCTGACCGCGCAGTGGGATGTGGTCAACGAGCCATTCGACAACCATGACGTCATGGACCTGTGCGGTCGCGAGGTGATGGTCGAGTGGTTCCGTCGCGCCCGCGAACGCCTGACGCAGGACTGCCGGCTGTTCATCAACGACTACGGCATCGTCGCCGCCGGCGGCGCCACCGACACGCCGCACCAGCGCCACTACGACGAAACCATCAGCTTCCTCCTCGCCCAGGGCGCACCGCTGGAAGGCATCGGCGTACAGAGCCACTTCGGCGGCCAACCGACATCGCCGGTTACCGCGCTCGCCATTCTCGACCACCTCGCCGCGCATCAGCTGCCGATCGTCATCACCGAGTTCGACATCGACACCCAGGACGAAGACTACCAGGCGGCCTACACCCGCGACTACCTGACCCTGTGCTTCTCGCACCCGGCGGTCGCCGGCTTCCTCATGTGGGGCTTCTGGGAGGGTGCGCACTGGCTGCCGACAGCGGCGATGCTGCGCAAGGACTGGACGGAAAAGCCCAACCTGACGGTGTGGCGCGAGCTGGTGCAGCAGCGCTGGTGGACTGACGTCACCGTGCGTACCGGTGCCGACGGCGTGGCGCATGTGCGCGGTTTCAAAGGAACCTACACGGTCGAGGCGGCGGGGCGCAACGCGGCTGCCGGGATCGGCGATGCTCCGACTGAGGTCGTGCTCGGCCGGTGACCCGCCTCACCCCGCCTTGACCGAATCCTTGCTGCTCAGCCGCCAGGCCAAGTCGACGCTGGCATGGCCGCGCGGCGGGACGGTGACGGTCCAGCGCAGGATGCCGTCGGCATCCGGTGTGGCCGCCGGCTTGGTCTTCTCAGCATCAAGTTCGACCCGGACCTGGGCCAGTTCACTGACCGGGATGCGCTCTTCGACCGCGATGGTGCGCGGGGTGGCGCCGAGGTTGGCGAGGTCGATGCGCACCAGGCGATTGCTGATGCGCCAGCTGCCGAGCAGGCCCGGCGCCTCGTCCTTTTGCCACGCGTCACGGGCGACGCGCAGTTCGGGTTCGGCGCCCCAGCCGAGTTCGAACTCGGCGCCCGGGGCGGTGAACAGCAGGGTCGAGCGGCCGGCGGCGCCACCGTCGCGGATCAGTTCGACCGGGCCGGCGAGCAGCGGCTGTGCCGCGGCATTGGCCTGCAGCGAAGCGACGATGGCGGCTTCGGCCAGCTCGGCGCGCACCGCCAGCCGCACCTGTGCCGGGCTGGCAAAGCCGAACAGCAATACGCGGTGCGGCTGGCCATCGCCGGCGAGGTCATGCGTGCCGGGCGCCTGCAGCAGTCGCGTCTCGCCGCCGTCGTCGACCCCGGGCAGTTCGGCGGCCGGCGCACCGGCGGCACCACCGGTGTCCTCGCGCGTGCGGTCGCGCTCCTCGACCACCACTTGCTGGGCCTTGGGCTGCAGCCGCAGGAGATCGGCCGCCAGCTGTGGCGGCTCGGAACCGAGATCAAGCCGTTCGGTCGACAGACGCAGGCGCACGCCGCGCCAGTCCTCGCCGGTGCGTTGCCACACGCAGGCCTCAGCCTCCAGGCGCACCTCGCCATCGCCCAGCCGGGCGACATAGCACGGCCGCCAGCAGGCGTTGGGTACGACGTAGGTCAGGGTCAACTCAGCCTCGCCGTCGGCCGCCGCCTCGACCAGCAGTTCCGCGGTACAGGCGATACCGCTGTCTGGGGAAGCCAGCGCCAGGCGCCGGTCCGTCAGATCCCGGACCTGGCGTTCCAGCTCGCGCCGGCGGGCCGTCAAACGCGTGCGCGCCGTGCTGCCATCGTCCCCACGTACCTCGACCTCGCGCAGCCGTTCCAGCCAGAAGGCCGGTGCCGCCCGACCCCAGGCGGTGTCGACCACCGCCTCGGCGAGCAGCTGCCGGCGCAGCGCCACCAGCTGGCCGTCGACGCTGTCGAGACTGTGACCAGCATGATCTAGCGTCTCGCCCTCGTGTTCCAGCCGGCGCAACGCCTCCTCCACTTCGGCCAGGTCGACCGGCCGTTCGGCGCGGGCGCGGCGCGCACGGCGCACCCGCACGTCAACCACGCGCACGCCGGCCGTGACGCTTGCACCGACCAGGGTCTTATCGGCAAGCACCGGGGCGAGGCCGGCGACGGTCAGGCGGTTGGCGCCAGCAGCAAGCTGGACGCGGCCGCGGCGCAGGATCTGGGCACGATCCTCGAGGACGATGACCTCGGTGACGGGCAGGGCGATCGGTTCCATGTCAGGCCTCCCGGCGGTTGCCGCCGACCAGTTCGTTCTTCGACGGGATCTCGACGCGGTACTCGTAGGCGAGTTCGCCCGTGGCGTCCGGCTCAAGGGTCAGTCGCCAACGACGCCCACCTGGCAGCGGTGTCTCCTCGGGGCGCCATGGCTCCCACGCCGGGGCGACCGTCAGCTCCTTGACCGTGCAGTGCTCGACCTGCTCGTCGGGCTGCGGCAGACGCTCGCGCACCTCAATCGCGGCGCGGCGCCCACCCTTGTTGTGCAACGACACCCGGACGCTGTGCCTGAGATGCAGGCTGCCGCCGAGCATGCCGGCGCTCTCTTCGGTGAAGGTGGCGTTGCGCGCCACAGCCAGCGACGCCTCGACCCCGAGGCCGAGGTCAGCGCCGGTACCGCTGGCGATGTCGGACAACCGGGCGGTAAGCAGGAAATCAGCGCCGACGTAGACGTCGGCCGGCCCGGCGGTCAGGGCACGGTCGAAGGGGTTGGTCAGCGCTGCGCTGCGGAAGGCAGTGCGGCTCTCGCGCGGCACCACCACCAGCGTCAGGCGCACGTCACTGGCACCGGCGGCAAGCGGCACGACATGCCAGCCGCCATCGGCCGGCACGTCGACCGGCAATTCGCCTTCCCAGCGCACAGCGTAGCGGGCCGGTGACACCGGCTGATGGCCAGGTGGCGGCGGACGCAGGTCGGTGCTGCGACGGCGGGCGGCAGCGCAGGCGTTGGACCAGCGCCGATCGTCGCGGAACGCTCCCATCGGACGCGGACGGCCACGACCGCCATCATCCGCATCGGCCAGACGCAGGGCGGCGAAGTCGAGCAGCGCGGCACCAGGCTCCAGGCCCGGTTCCGGTTCGGCCGGCGGTGCAGCGTCGGCAGACATCGCCGCGTACGACTCCACCTCCTCGCGCACCGACGCGCCACCCGCCGCACTGGCGCGACTCACCATGCGCCGCACGGACGAACGCTCCTTCTTCTTCTCCGGAGCGCCAGGCCGCAGCGATGGGCTCGCCATCGCCATCATCGATGCCGGGGGAGGAGGCCTGGACTTGGCACATTCGCGGTCCTCGCAGACTTCCTCGTCCATCGCCGCGCCGACCGACGCCGGCTCCTCGTCATCTGCGGCGACACCGCCGATGGCCCGCACCGTCGGCACCGGCCGCGGCTGCACTGCGGCGAAGGCGTCCCAATCGGCGAACAACGCCTCGGCGCCGCTCGGCGCTGGACGCCAAGCGCTCGGCGGAGGCGGCTGGGCGCGGCCGATGCGGCGGCCGGCCAAGCGCGGCAGATCGCACCAACCCTGCAGCGGAGCGGTGGCGCAGGCCACTCGCACACCGCTCCAGTCCTCGCCGCTGCGCTGCGCCACCAGGCCGCGCAACTCGATGACCACCCGGCCCAAACCGGGATCGAAGCGCAATACGTAGGACGGCGCCCAACGCGCCCCGGGGACGGTGTACTCCAGCTCGATCCAGCCTGGATCGCCGGTCGCCGCCCAGCGCAACTGTACCTCGGCGGCGAGACACAGGGCCCCGGCACGGGCGGCGCGGGCGTTGCGGGCCGCGGCCAGCATGGCCTGGGCCTGCGCCAGGCGTTCGGAGACCTGCTCCTCGTCCTGGCGAGCTCTGGCCAGGTCGGCTGCGAGCCGCTCGGACTGCGCATCGCGGAAGCGCAGCAGTTCGAAGCGGGCGGCGGCCGGACTGGCAGGCGGCGCCTGACCCTTGGCCGGGTCCGGGCGCGCGGGCGGCTCAAGGACATTGAGCGCACGCAGTCGGGCAAGGGCGGCAGCGACACGACGACCAACGGCCTCGACGGCGTCCTCGGCCTCCTCAACCGCCCGGATCAGTGTGTTGTCCCTGCCAGGGTCCGGCGGAGCCGGCATCGCCACCAGCCGACATGAAACGACCTCGGCGGTACCGCCGCGCACCCGGGCACGCACCGGACGACCAGAAGCCGCCAGCGGCAGGTCCGAAATGCGCACCGTCGCCGGGGCGCCGGCCGAGGCCTCGAGCGCGGCCCGGCGACACACCAGTGCGCCATCGACGTGGACGGTGACCGCGTGGATACGCGAAACGAGGATGGGGGTCTCGGTCATGTCTGGCTCATAGCCCCTTCCCCACCGCACGGGAGGAATTTCCGGTCCCCGCCCGCCTTGAGTCCGGTCCCGCCGCCGGCACTGTCTAGGCATGCCGGCCGCCACCCTCAGCGAACTCCGCCACCAGCGTCCGACCGGCGGGCTGCCGTGGCTGCTCGGTCACGCCGAACGCCAGCCCGACCAGCCGCTGGCCATCGATCTCGAGGACGTGGTGCACACCGTGGTCCACTACCACAGCACCGCCTTCCTGCAGCGCATGCTGCTCGGCCTGGCCGCCTCGATCGTGGCCTGGCGCTCGCCCTACAAGGTCCAGGTTGCCTGCGTGACTGACGAGCGCATCGCCTGGGGGCGCTTCCTCGACTCCGCCTTCGTCGTGCCGGACGCACGCGGCCTGGCGCCAGACGCGCTCGGCCCCTGGATCGATGAGGTCGCGACCCTCGACGGCCGGCTGGTACGCAGCGGTGCCACGCTGCACCCATCCATCCGCCGCAACCGCCCCTTCGACGGTCGGCCCTTCGTCGACCAGGGACCGGACTTCAGTGATGAGGTGGTCTGCATCATCCCAGATCTGGAACGGCTCGACGCGGTCGGCGAGGTGGTGCGCTTCGGCGAGGCGCGATCGCGCGGCATCCACCTGGTGGTCGGGGTACCGATCGGTTCGCGCACCCAGTCGATGCGCGAGAGCCAGGAGCTTATCCCGGCGACGATCACCGAAGCCGCCGACGGCCATGGCCGTGGCGGACTGCGCGCCTGGCAGCGCAGCGAGGGCGTGCTGGCGTGGGACATGACCACCACCGTGCTCGACGGGCTGCTCGCAACCGCAGGCTGGTGAGGGTCAGGGTGGCGGAGCCCACGCGAGCAGTTGCTCGCGCAGGTGCTCGTACAATTCAACCGGTCCTCCCGGGGGTGGCGCAGCGGTACGCAGGTCGCACGGGGCGATGAGCAGTTCGACCTGATCGAGACCGGCCCGGCTCACTACCAGGAAGACCTGTTCGATGGCATCGTCGCCGATGGCGATGCAGCCGATCGACGCCTCCTTGCCGTGGATGTAAATGTCGCCGCCGAGATCGTCGATCCCCGAGGCAGCCGAGCGGCGACGATCCTCGGTATTGGGATACGACACGCGCAACGACAGATGGTACGAACTGTTCGGATTCAGCGCATCGATGCGGTAGACCCCCTCTGGGATCTGTCCGTCACCGGCACGCAGCTTCGGACCAGCGTGCCCAGAATTTGCCGTCCATGGGAATCGACG
The DNA here is from genome assembly GCA_038203025.1 of Planctomycetota bacterium. GTDB lineage: Bacteria > Planctomycetota > UBA11346 > UBA11346 > UBA11346 > UBA11346. The sequence goes on along the minus strand of JBBREK010000151.1, from coordinate 1,885 downwards.
CCAGAATTGGCCGTCGATGATCACATCCAGATGACCGGGATCTTTGATGCCGACCAGCCGGACGCTGTCGGCCGGCAGTATAGCCAGATCGGGATGGCGCTGCACGATCTCCGAGAGCCGGTGCTCGACCGTGCTGCCGCCGACAATACGCACAAGGATGGGATGCCACAGCCATCGGCAGTAGCGGTGGACGAGGACGCCGCCGAGGCCGGCGATCACCAGGGTCGCAAGTGCGATGATCAGCAGACGTCGCGGGGTGGTGGACACGGGGTCCACGCTACGTCCAGTGCCGGCCGTGCTAGCGCACCCGCACCGAGGCGAGGTGACCCTTGAACATGGTCAACTCGACCTGGATGGTCACTGAGGTGTCGGTCTTGTGCAGGTTGAAGGCGACGGTGTGCCCACTGTCCGAGACGCCCATGTCGCGGCCGTCCTGAATCTCCCAGTTGGCCATGTTCTCGCCGCGCTTGGTGAGGTCGGCGACCAGGGCCCGGTGATGGGCAGGGAACACATCCTGCCAGGCCGGTGGCGGGATATCCGTCGCCGGCATCGACGCGATGTCGTTGGCAAAGGGTGTCACATCGCCCAGCGACGACACGGCTGCGGGTGTGGGTTCCGAAGCAGGCGGCTGCGACAGGGCACGCAGCTTGGCGGAGTCACGCATGCGCGGCAACAGTTCGCTGGCCGGCGCGCTCTTCTGCGTCGCCATCTTGTCGCGCATGTTCCGCCACAGCTCGGTCAACGACATCGGATCCCTCGCCTGTGGATATGGGCATCCCTGGACGCGGGCAAGGTCTTTCCGGTACCCCATAATGCTGGAGTGGCATCCAGAGCTGAATCCAGGCCGGACGTGCATCCTTACAACAACTATGCGCACATGGCCTTGCATCGCCGGCCGCAGCACGTGGTATACTCGCAACCCGCAAGGAGATCACATGCCCGTCCAGCATTGGCTGACCCGCTACCACACCGGCGTCGCCGCCATCGACGCCCTCCATGATGACCTGTTTGACCGGATGGACCACGTCTATTCCGACATCATCAGCAAAACTGGCCCAGTGCCGGTGGCCAAGCAGATCACTGAACTCACCGGCAAGCTGATCGAGCACCTCGACGAGGAAGAGGGCGAGATGCGCACCGCCGGCTACGACGGCCTGGAGGCGCACGCCGCCAACCACCGTGCCCTGCGCACCCAGCTGCTGGCCCTGCGCAAGCGCGCCGAGGCCGGCGGCAACATCGGCACCGACGCCCTCGACGCGCTGAATCAGTACTTCACCACCCACATCAAGCAGTTCGACCTGCCCTGGGCCAAGACCGTCAAGGGCTGACAAAAGCGGCCGAACGCCGCTCCTCCGCGCCGATGGTCAGCACACCCTGGCGCATCAGCGTGCCGAGCAACGGCGCCAGTGTCCACAGATGCCAGGACTGGCCGGATCGCGCGTCGGTGAACTCGGCGAGGACGCGGCCGTTGCGGCACGAGCGCGCCAGGTAGACGAGCAGCAGCCGATCCTGGTCGACGCCCAGAGGAACCTTGGACAGGCGAGCGCCGGGATAAACCGGCATGAAGGAGCAGATGAAAGAGCTGTACGTTGAAGGCCTAGTGATCCTAGTCAGATATAATGTAACATATAGGCCAGCGGCCCGTTATGCTGCTGGAGAATCACATGCGAGTTGCCGCCACCGTCGTCCTGTCGCCTGAGCAACGTCACCAACTGGAGTCGCTGTCGCGTGGACGTCGAGTTCCGGTTCGGATAGCGGAGCGAGCGGCGGTGGTATTGTTGGCGGAGGCCGGGAAGCAGGACATCGAAATCGCCGAGCACCTTGGGATGACTAGGCAAAAGGCTGCGCGATGGCGTGCTAGATTTCTGCAACTGGGCATCGCCGG
>JBBREK010000150.1:0-10210 GCA_038203025.1 Planctomycetota bacterium | reverse complement strand
GTGGGGCAGAGGTAGCCGCGCACCCGGGTGCCGTAATTGTCCGCCCAGTTGCTCGGCGTCTCGAACGAGGTCAACTCATCGCGGAGGTTCGGCGGGGTACTGAGCGGAATGGCGGCCCGGGCCGTGCCAGGGACGCCGGTCCAGACCTCACGAGAGATGCGGCCGGTACTGGTGCCGGTGATGGCCGGCTGGGCGCTGGCGCTGAAAACTTCGCAGTACGCCAGGATGGATTGGTCGTTGTCGTCGCGACCGCCGGTCACCAGCACCTGGCCCGAGGCCAACAGCGACGCCGTGTAGCCGGTATGCACCGTTCCCGACGATCTGCTGGTCCCACTCCAGGTCCCGCTACTCGGGCTGTAGAGCTCGCATAATCCTTGGCCATCGAAGTAGTTTGGTGCGCCGGTCACCAGGACCTGCCCACCGGGCAGCACGGTGGCGGTATGTTCCGAGCGGTAGGTCGCCATCGCAGCAGCGGCGCTCCACCTGCCGGTGGCCGGATCGTAGAGCTCGCAGAGTTTCATCCCGAAACCCGCAGCGAGTTCGCAGGCCCCGCCGGTGACCAGGACCTTGCCGGAAGGCAGCAGGGTCGCGGTGTGGAAATATCGCCCTGTGGCCATCGAGCCGGTGGCGCTCCAGGTGCCGGCCTGCGGGTCGTATAGCGCGCAACTGGACAGGTAGCTGCTGGTCCCGGCCCAACCGCGCCCGCCGGCGAGCAGGACCTTGCCGGACGGCAGCCTGGTTGCGGTATGGAATTCCTGATCTGCCGGCAAGGAAGCGGTGGGGCTCCAAGTGCCACGGGCTGGATCATAGAGTTCGCAGGCCGCTTGATAACCGGTCACCAGGACCTTGCCGGAGGGCAATAGGGTCACGGTGGGATGATACCGCCCCGTGGCCATGGAACCGGTGGGGCTCCAGGTACCGGCCTGCGGGTCGTAGAGTTCACAGCTTGCCAATGGGGGGTTCTGGTAGTCGCCGCCCACCGCCAGGACCTTGCCGGAGGGCAGGAGGATCGCCGTGTGCCAGTACCGCCCCGTCGCCAGGGAACCGGTCGAGCTCCACGTCCCGCTGGCCGGGTCGTAGAGTTCGCATCGAGTCAGGAAACTCGCCGTCCCGTCCGGGTTGTCGACATAGCCGCCCGCCACCAGGACCTTGCCCGAAAGCAACGTCGTCGCGGTGTGCATCGTACGCGCCATCGACAGCGAGGCGGTGGTGTCCCACGTAGCCCCGCTGGTGCCAGTCCCCCCCGTCACCAGGTCCTGGCCCGAAGGCAGCAAGGTCGAGCTGGAACCACCCCGCGCGATCGCCATGGATCTGGTGGTCCAGCCAGCGGAAGCCGGGGTTGGTTCTGCAGCGGCGAGAACCAACCCCAACAGGGAATTGATGACCAGACTGATCTGGCGGAGGTAGATCATAACCAGGAGATTATCTCGCTGGAATCCCATGGAGCTGGGGAGTTCGCCCTACGCGATCGAGGCGTTCCACGAGTCCTCGGTACCCCCAGCAGCGGGGATCACCGACCAGTACCGGCTGGAGGCGACCAGCGCTTGGTGGGAGTGATCCAATCGCGTACGTTAGACCCACTTGTCGCCCGCTGACATGGGGTGTTCCCCCCCTTGCTGGAGTTGTAAGGGCCTAGTATACCCGGGTCACCGATCCGTCAGGGAATACACATCGTACGCACATAACCCGTGTCGCGTGATGTCGGATCCAGGAGAACGCCCCGCGTGAAATCCGTTCGATCAATCCAAAAAACCAAGATAACGGGCATTGTTAAATGCCGCACCGGCATCCAGGGACTGGATGAGATCACCGGCGGCGGCCTGCCGCTCGGCCGGACCACCTTGGTCTGCGGCGGTGCCGGCTGCGGCAAGACGCTGCTAGCCACCGAATTCCTCGTCCACGGCGCTGAGCGGTTCAACGAGCCGGGCGTACTGATCGCTTTCGAAGAGTCGAAACGCGAACTGACGGACAACTTCGTTTCGCTGGGCTTCGATCTGGCCGGCCTGGTCAAGCAGAAGAAGATCCTGATCGATTACGTCCATGTCGAGCGCAGCACGTTCCAGGAGGGCAGCGAGTACGATCTGGAGGGACTGTTCGTCCGCATCGACCATGCGATCACATCGATTGGCGCCAAGCGGGTGGTTCTCGACACCCTGGAGGCCCTGTTCTCCAGCCTGCCCAACGAGGGCGTCCTGCGCGACGAGTTGCGCCGGCTCTTCCGCTGGCTCAAGAGCCGGGGTGTGACGGCAGTGATAACCGCCGAGCGCGGTCGCGAACTGCTGACCCGTCACGGCCTCGAAGAATACGTCTCCGATTGCGTCATCCTGCTTGATCATCAGGTCAACGACCAGATCGCGACCCGGCACCTGCGAGTGGTGAAATATCGCGGTTCGCTGCATGGCACCAACGAGTTCCCCTTCCTCATCGGCAGTCAAGGCATCAGCGTCCTGCCGATCACCTCGCTGGCGCTGAATCACCAGTCCTCCAATGAACGGGTAGCGACCGGCATCCCGCGGCTGGATCGCATGCTGGGCGGGCATGGGTTCTTCCGCGGCAGCAGCGTCCTGCTCACTGGCCCGCCCGGCACCGGCAAGACGCTGGTCGCCGCCACCTTCTCCCATGCGGCCTGCCGACGCGGGGAACGGACCCTGTTCTTCTCCTTCGAGGAGTCCCCGGGCCAGATCATCCGCAATGCCCAATCCATCAGCCTGAACCTGGCACCGCTGGTCAAGCGCGGCCTCTTGCGCTTCCATTCCGCCCGCCCTTCGCTGTACGGGCTGGAGATGCACCTGGCGACGATGTTCAAGGAGGTCGAGGAGTTCCAGCCTAGCGTCGTCATCGTCGATCTGATCACCAGCCTGCTGGATACCGGGACCGACGCCGAGACCCGCGGCATGGTCATCCGGCTGATGGATTTCCTTAAGGGCAGACTGATCACCTCGCTGTTCACCAGCCTGCCGCCTGCCGGTCAGGAGTCGTTGCGCAGCGGCATGGCAATGTCCTCGCTCATGGACGCCTGGCTGTCGCTGCAGGATATCGAAGGCAACGGTGAGCGGAACCGCGTCTTCTATGTGATCAAGTCTCGCGGCATGGCACACTCGAACCAGGTCCGCGAGTTTCTCATCTCGGATCGCGGCATCGACGTGGTCGACGCCTACGTCGGCACCAGCGGCGTGCTGACCGGATCCGCCCGGGCGGCGCAGGGCGCCCTTGAGAAGGCCAAGCTGCTGGCCGCCCGACTGGAGACCGCCCGCCGCAAGCGCGAGATGGAACGGAAGCGCGAACAGATTGACCGACAGATCGCCGGACTCCGCGCGGAATACGAGATCGAGACCAGGGAACTGCAACGCAGCGACGAGCAGGTCAAGGCCCAGGCGAACGTGCTGATCCGCGAGCGGGCGGCGTCCGGCATCCTGCGCCAAGCCGACGCAATGCAGTCAGCAGACGGGCGGATCACCGCCGGACAGAAGAAATGACCCCCCTGTCACAAAAGCCGGCCGTATCCCCCGCTAGCAGCCCTGCTGCTTCGGACCTGCCTCTGGCCAGCACGATCGGCTTGCCCAAGAACAAGCAGGTTAAAAAGCCGGTGAGCAAGGCCGCATCGCGTCGTGTCGTCAAGAGCCAGGTAAAAGCCAGGCCTGCGCACGGGACGGTCCTGCGCTTGTTCGTGGCCGGCGCTACGACCAGGTCCCATCAGGCCATCCTGCGCCTGCGCACGCTCTGCGATGAGCACGCCTCCGAGCGCTTTGTGCTGGAGGTCATCGACATCTATCAATCCCCGGATCTGGCCCAGGCCTGGCAGATCGTTGCGACCCCGACGCTGATCCGGGAACATCCGGCCCCAGAGCGGCGTTTCATCGGCGACATGTCCGACCTGAGCGGCGTATTCACTGACGCAGTCTGAACCTGTCGTGAAGGAGCCAGTTGATGGTCATTGCTCGTAAGCGGAGGTGTCCAACCGGTTCACCTCACGAGATCGCAATGCTTCGGGCCAGGCTGGCCCATACCGAGGACATGATCCGCACCATCCAGGTCGGCGGGGTCGACTCGATGGTGGTGGCCGGCGACCATGGTCCGCTGGTGTTCACCCTGGAGGGCGCCGAGCAGACCTACCGGATCCTCATCGAGTCGATGAACGAGGGAGCGCTGACCCTCTCGGCGGACTTGGTGATCCTCTATGCCAATCAATGCTTCGCCAGGATGGCCGGATGCCCGCTTGCCACGGTCATGGGCACCTCTTTCCGTCGATTCCTTGATCCCGAGGACCAGGCGAAGCTCCGCTCCTGCCTGAAGCCTGGGAAAGCGGGGAAGGACACGGGCAGCAAGCTCAGCATGTCGCTGCAGGCCGCGGACGGGTCGCGACTGCCGGTTCACCTCTCCATCCGTCCCCTGGACGGCAACGGATCGGCCGTGGCGATCGCCGGTGTGGTGGTGACCAACCTGACCGAGGTACGGCGCACCGAGGATCAGTTGCGCGCCCTGACCCATCGCGTGGTCCAGGTTCAGGAAACCGAACGTGAGCGCCTCGCCCTTGAGCTGCACGACCAGGTGACCCAGCCCTTATGCGCGACACTCGCCAAGATGCAGGCGCTCGCCGCACAGTCCTCAGGGAGTACGAAGACGAAGGGTCTCCGCGCCATGATCGGCCAGACGGCCCAGGTGGTCGAGCGCATCTCGCACGATCTCCGGCCCAGCGTCCTGCGCGAGCTGGGACTGTCCACGGTCCTGCGCGACACCACCGAGAAATTCACCAAGCGGACTAGGCAGCCGGTCACGTTGACCGGTGCCCAACCGAGCCTGAGCCTGAGCGCCGACATCGAACTGGCGCTCTACCGGATCCTCCAGGAAGCCTTGAAGAACATCGAACGTCACGCGCGTTCGCGCACTGTGGCCGTACATCTGCAACTGCGGCGGACCAGCGTCGAGATGACCATCGCCGACGATGGAGTCGGCTTCGATGCGGAACGGCCCCTACTCCAACCCACCAGCACAGGTGGCCTCGGATTGCTCGGCATGCACGAACGAGCCACCTACGTCAGTGGCAGCCTCACGATCACCAGCAGTCGCGGCAAGGGCACGAAGATCCTGGTCCACATCCCCACCCGGAGCGCGGCCCTCCGGGCCGCTCGAATTTAAATGCGGCCCCGGGGGGACCGCGCTCCGGCCGCTCAGTCTTCGATAACCACCGGGTCATCCGGACCTGGCTGCCCCATCTTCGGCCCGGGCTTCGGCGGCGCGGGCCTGATCCGGCTGAATACGCCGGTCTGGACAATGCGCGAGTCGGCGCCGTGGCTGGTAGAAGCCGTGCCGTGATCGTCGTTGATAATCAGACCGAGGACCTGGCCGAGGAGCGGTTCGAGGCGGAGCTGGGCCAGGCGCAAGGATTCCTTGTCGGTGAAGCCGTCGCGGATGACCACCAGCACGTCATGGGCGACGCCGCACATCACCAGCGCCTCGGAGAACGCCAGCGGCGGGCTATCAATGATGACGTAGCGGTTGGTGCCAGCGAAGGTGGCAAGCAACTCACGGAACGAGGCAATGCTCGGCAGTTCCATCGTGCGCTCGGCCGCGATCCCCGCCGAGAGCAGCTCGAGATGATCGTAACCGGTGGGCACAACCACAGCCTCGCGGCCCTGCAGCAGATCGCTGACCCCGGCCTCCGCCGTCAGGCTGAACTGTCGATGCAGTCCGGGCTGGCGCAGATCACCGTCGATCAGCAGCACTTGGCTGCCGCTAGCGGCCAGGGTCATGGCCAAGCGCGCTGCCACCGTGGTGCGTCCGTCGCCGCTGCCGGGAGAGGTAACGACCATCACGCGCGGCCCAGGACCGATTTCGCGCTTCAGCTGGATGGTCGAACTGAGCAGGCGAAAGGCTTCGCTGATGACACCGTCGGCTGGATCCGATACCGCGCCGGGCCGGCCGGGGACGTGTATACCCTCAACGTGCGGGATGTAACCCAGGGTCGGCAGGCTGGTGATCTGGCGCACGGCCTCGGGGTTGCTGATGCGGCGCTCGAACAGCTCGGCGAGCAGCGCCGCGCTGACCGCGGCCACAAGCCCGAGGACGACGCCAGCGAGCGCGAACAGCGAGCGCCGGACGTTGACCGGCGAGGAGGTGACATGGGGCGGATCGGCAACGGTCACGGACACGTGCTGGCGGCGGCTGGCGATCTCCTCTTCCTGGAGGTTGCGGTCGACCAATTGGAATAACTGCTCCGCGCTTACGGTGGTCAGGCTGAGTGCCTGCAGATCGATCATGCGTTCCCGGTAGGCCACCAGCGCAACCTCCAAGGAGGCGATACGCTCTTCCAACCGCTGCTGCCGTACGACAAGCGCGCGATGCGCATCACCCAAGGACGCGGCGGCCATCGCCGCGCTCTCATCGACCAACACCTGCGCCGCCGCAACCTGCTGGTTGCCGTCGATCATCTGGGGGTGCTCTGGCTTGTATTTCTGCGACAGGTCGAAGGCCCGATTACGCGATGCCAGCAGGGCCTGCTGCATCTGCACGACCATGGGATCGCGATGCACATCGGGGCAGCGCAACAGTGCCTCACGCTGCTGCTCGGGATCGACAAGCTTGGCACATTGCTCCAGCCGCAACATGACAGCAGCGCTGGCCGCTAGATCAGAATCCAATTCACTTCGCGTTGCGTTGAGCGCCTCGATCTCGGACACAAGCAGGTTGCGGTTCGGATCGGCTGAGAGCAGACCGTTGCTGCGGCGGAACTGCGCCTCCTCGGCGCGGCAGCGCGAGAGGTCATCCCGCGCTTTGGCCACCGCTTTGCCAAGGAAATCCAGGGCACTGCGTGATCGGTCATCGATGCGCCGACGCTCGTTCGCGAGGTGGCAACGGATCAGCGAAGCCAGCGCCGTCTTGGCGAGCGCCGGGTCGGCGTCAACCAGGCTGAGATGTAGGATCCAGTTGTGCTGGTTTGTCTCAATGCTCAGACGATCGAGCAACAGTTGCGACCGGTCGCTGCTCCGTGCATACGTTGGTGAGGCGTCGAATAGCGGTGTCTCGCTTGCAAGGGCCTGACTGATGACCTGATGAGACATCAGCAGGGCGCTCTGGGTATTCAGGAGGCTGTACTCGAAGCCCTTTGCATCCGCATCATCGCCAAGGAAGGCAAGTTGCCGACCACCTCGTTCGACAACCAGCAAGGCCTCGGCCCGGTACAACTGAGTCACGGTGTAGGACAGAAGCAGAATCCCGCCTGCCACCACAACTCCAGCGAGGCAGGCGATTAGGCGATGCCGCCAGACGGTGGCCAAAAGAGAAACGAGCGGGATAGTTGTGGAAGTCGGCATGTCGTTCATGAGGGATTTCTGATGGATTTCCAGAGGTACGCTAGGCGTCGCTAACAAATCGGACATGGGGAATACACCCCATATCACTAAATTAAACTATTTGATAGTCTAAATAATATGGACCAGCAGGACTTGAACTTGGATATGGACGAATCCTGCCCCGGGGGCGGTGAGGTCGGGAACACTGGGACGCTTCATCTCAGAGATGGGCGGCATATCCGTGTTCTCAGACTCATTCACGTCGGCGAGACATTCCTCTTCTTCTCCCGCGCGGACGGTCCACGTGCCCACGTCATCAGCCGCAACGAGGTACGTTCATGGGAATCGATGGTCAGCGACGAGAGAAATCTCTGCCATGATCAGGGTGTCCGGGGTGCGGATTCAGACGATGGCTCAGTATCCGGCCCCGAGACTGCGTCGAGGTAACGCATGGTCAAGCGGGCAGCCAAAGCAGGGTTGCCTAGGACCGAAGCAGCATGGATATCCGCCTGCAGCAGTCTCAGATGGTCACTGATGACCGGATCAAGCGCGGGGCAATCGTCGTTTGTCATGGTATTATCCAAGTTATTAGCTGGTCTATTGGACGTTTTATCCGCACCCCCAAGAGTCACGATAAGGTATATCCCGGTGACCATCTGTGATCGGAGGCGAAACCAGGTCCTGGGGTATTTACCTTATGGAACTGCAAGGGTGACTGCGACTAGGGTAGTAGCCAAGATATGTATTCCTCATGCCAAAGCATCGTCCGTTGTATTCCAGATTACCATGCGGGACCTTCATGACTGATTTCAATACGGCGATGACACGACGCTATCAGGTCGCGCTGCAGCGCTATCTAAAGCAGGACGATGAGACCAAGCTCGCCGCAGCGCGAGCTATCGGCGCGGACTTTTGTGCCTCTGGGGTCGACAGACAGGATCTCGCCAAGCTCCATGAAGACGTCCTGGTTAACAAGACCCTGATCAACCGACCTATTAGCGATCGCGACAAGATCATTGCAATGGCTGGAGCCTTCTATGCTGCAGTAATCACGCCGAATCAAAAGGTCGGAGAAGGTAAAACCCAGATATTCATAAGCCGTGGGAAGTTAATCGAGCAATTAAGCCGCCGGACCGTGGAATTGGCCGTATCAAATATCGAGCGTCGCCTTGAGATCACTCAACGTGGCGTGGTCGAGGAGGAACTACGTGAGAAAGAGCTTCTCTGTCGCAAGCTGTTGACCCAGGAAATCCAGTTGCGTCAGCATTCACGGGAACTGTCGCATCATATCCTCACCATACAGGAAGACGAGCGCAAGCGGATCAGCCATGAGCTTCACGACGTCATCGCCCAGACGCTCCTGGGGATCAACATCCAGCTCGCGGTTCTCAAGCAGGATGCCGAGCACAACTCCGGTAACCTCGGAAAGAGTATTTCCAAGACTCAGGCCCAGGTAGTCGATTCCGTGAACATCGTTCACGAATTCGCCCGCAGCCTCCGTCCGACCGTGCTTGACGACATTGGCATCATATCGGTTCTCAATGCCTATATGCAGTCCATGAAGAAGAAGACTGGTCTGGTCATGCGCCTGCACGCCCACACAGGGATCGAGCGACTGGACATCAAGATTCGCACGGTGCTCTACCGGGTGGCGCAAGAGGCCCTCACCAACGTGGCTAGACATGCCAAGGCCTCGAAGGTACGCATCAGCATAACGAAGCTGACAAACGCTGTTCGCATGACCATCCATGACGACGGAAATTCCTTTAAGCCGCACCTCATCATGGCGAACTCCGCATCACGCCGTCTCGGTCTGATCGGCATGCGTGAACGCATCGAGATGGTCAATGGTTCCTTCAACGTCGATTCTCAGCCCGGTAAAGGCACGATCATCACGGCTGAGCTACCGCTAAACGCCCCGAAAAACCAGACAGTAAACCTTACAAAGAGAGCATCATGAGCCGTATTACCGTACTTGTTGTCGATGACCATACCGTCGTTCGCGAGGGATTCCGCAAGCTGATTGAATTCGACCACAATCTATCGGTTATTGGCGAGGCGCCAGATGGCCGTATCGCCGTGGAGATGGCGGTCAGGCTGCGGCCGGATGTGGTACTCATGGACATCGCCATGCCACGGCTGAACGGCCTGGCTGCCACACGGCAATTACTCAAGGTCCGGCCAACAGCCAGAATACTTATCCTCTCGGCGCATGGCGACGATTCCTATATAAAGAGCGCAATGGATGCTGGCGCGAAAGGCTATCTGCTTAAGCAGTCATCTACGGAAGACTTGTCCAAGGCGATTCACGCCGTCTTTGAGGGGAAGCCGTTCTTTGCCATCCATGTGCCAGGCAGCCCAGCCGAAGCCACCGTCCGGCCTTCTGCCCGACTGCGGATCGAGGGCAACAAGGCGGTCCAGTTGACCTCGCGCGAAATCGAGATCCTGCAGTTGGTGGCAGAGGGAATGGCTAACAAGGCCATGGCCACCGAACTCGACATAAAAATAAAAACAGTCGAGAAGCACCGCGAGCATCTCATGCGGAAACTCGGCATTCACGACACCGCCGGTTTGACTCGTTACGCCATCAGTTCAGGCATCGTTGAGAGCAGCGTCCAGGTCACCATCACCCAGGGCGACTCAAACTAGCCGGACCCCCAAGAGCGCCCCGACCAGTTTGCGATCGTACCTGAGTTGAGTTCGCGCATCAGCATGGGTCAGACCCAGCCGTTTGGCTGCTGCGATGGCGATGGGGAAGCACACGGCGAAGACGACGGAGATGTTGGCGACGTACCGATGCGAGTCATCTTCGTCGTAGACGGCGTCTCTGATCCAGTGCAGTTGGTTCTCGATGGCCCAGTGGGCGCGACTGGCCATGGCGAGCACGGGGAGATCGCTGCCGTCACCGGCGATGGGACGGC
>JBBREK010000149.1:0-10214 GCA_038203025.1 Planctomycetota bacterium | reverse complement strand
GTGGAGATATCGAAGGGCTTGCCGCCCTTGATGCGCGGGAACTCGATGGCGCGCAGCTTGTTCTTGTGGTCCTCGTCGTGGCCGATGACGCCGGGCTCGCCCTTGAGCGCGCTCTCGACGGCGGTGTCGACCATGCTCTTGATCAGGCGCAGGTCGTCGGCGTTGGCGGCGGCGGCGCGGGCAAAGTAGCCGCTCTTCTGCACCAGGGTCTTCTCGGCGCCGAGCATCTTGCCGAACTGCTTCGACAGCCACTGGCCGACGTTGACCTTGTCCAGCTTGACGTGACCGAAGGCATCGCGATCGACGGTCTCGCCCTTGGACTCCAACTCCTTGACGATGGCCTCGACGCCGGCGCCTTCGGAGACGAAGATGTTGACGCAGTCCTTGCGATCGAGCGTCGCCTTCAGGCGCTTGGCCTCGGCGGCGATGTCGAACTCCATCTCGGGGATGTAGACGGCGTCGATGTCCTTGTGGTGATGTGCCAGGTTGAGGCCAGGGAGGAACTCGGTCTGGCGCAAGCGCTCGCGGTAGATCTTGGCGGTGTAGGCGGTGAGCCAGCCGCAGTTGCGACCCATCACCTCGTGGATGATGACCATGCGCGGGTTGGCCGACTGCTCGTTGACCACGTTCTCGAAGAAGATCGCGCCCTGCTCGGCGGCGGTCCAGGCGCCAAGGCTCTGGCGGATCGGGAAGACGTCGTTGTCGATGGTCTTGGGCAGGCCGACGACGGTCAGCTTGTAGCCGTGCTTCGCCAGGTAGGCAGCGAGGTCGGCGGCGGTGGTGTTGGTGTCGTCGCCACCAACGGTGTGCAGGATGGTGATGCCGTCCTTGGTCAGCTGGTCAGCGGCAGCCTTCAGCGGGTCACCCCCCTCTTTGACCAGGCCTCGCTTCACGCAGTCGGCGACGTTGGTGAGCTTGACCCGGCTGTTGCCCAACGGGCTGCCGCCGTGCAGGTGCAGGACGTGCGCCTTGGAACGCACTTCGGCACCGGCGGTGATCGCCTCGCCCTTGAGCAGACCCTTGTAGCCCCCGAGGTAGCCGATGACCTCGATCTCGGGATCAAGCTCGTTGTAGCGCTCGATCAACCCGCCGACGGCGGACGAGAGGCACGGGGCGAGACCGCCGGCGGTGAGGATGGCGACTTTGGGCTTGGACATGGGAACCTCGTAAAGGACGGGCGGCCTTGTATCCCGTCTGGGAACCTCGTAAAGGACGGGCGGCCTCGTATCCCGCCGACCCGTCTTGACCACTGGAGATGTGGGTTTCGGGTTTCGGGATCCAAGGCACGCGGGATACGTATGTCTCGTCCCAGATCACGGTTATGCATCACCAAACAGACCTCGGACGTAGCCTGCAGGCCCCGAAACCCGAAACCCGAAACCCGCAATGGCATAGCCAGTGCGTTACCTCCCCCGTGCCCGAATCCCTCCTCATCGGCCTGACCGCCCTCCAGACCCACAAGCGGGCCATGGAGGTGACCAGCCACAACCTGGCCAACGCCACCACACCCGGCTTCTCACGGCAGCGCGCCGAGCTGACCGCGCCGGTGCCCGAGGATTCGAACCCTGGCCAGATCGGCCGCGGCGTCGACGTCGACGCGATTCGGCGGATCGTCGACACGCTGACCGACGAGCGCCTGCGCGCCTCGTCGTCGGAAACCGGCCGGCTCAAGACACTGCGGGACAACCTCAAGACCATCGAACTGGTGTTCAACGAACCAGGTGAAAACGGCCTATCCGGCGTCACCAACAGCCTGTTCAACGTTCTCGGCGATCTGTCGAACAACCCAGAGTCGTCGGCCCTGCGCTCGGCAGCGGTTCAGGAACTGCAGACCTGGACCAGCACGCTCAACGACCTCTCGACCAGGCTTGACCGCCTCAAACAGGACGTGCGTAGCAGCATCGAGGACCAGCTGCGTGGGGTGAACCAGGTCGCCGAGCAGATAGCCAACCTCAACCAGCAGATCCGCCGCCAGACCCTCAGCGGGAACAGCCCAAACGACCTGCTCGATGCCCGCGACAAGCTGATCAACGAGCTGTCGGGCTATCTCGAGCTGCGGGTGCGCCGGAATGCTGGCGACGGCAGCGCGCTGATCGACGCCGGCGGCATCCAGCTGGTCGGCCTGGATAGCTCCAACCCGCTGCGGGCCGAGATCCGCGATGGCGGTGGCGTGCAGATCATGACGCCCAACGGCGGCATCCTCAAGCCCAAGGGCGGATCGATTGCCGCCCTCGACGAACTGGACCGCAACATCATTCCGGGCGTGGTCGGGTCGCTTGACGGACTGGCCGCGACGGTGGCAAAACGCCTCAACGCGCTGCACGCCACCGGCACCAGCCAGGCGATGAACGCGACCTCCTTCCAGGCCGCCTTCACCGTGCCCACCAACGGCCTGCAGCTCAACCTCGATGACACGCAACTGGCCCAGATCGACGGCGAGGGCGCGGGCATTCCGCCACTGTTCGCCGCCAGCTTCACCGACGCCGCCGGCAACACTGTGGCGCGCAACCTGACCATCAACGTCCGCGACACGGTCACCGGTGAGGCGCGCAAGTACACCGTGCACTACGACCCGCTCAGCGGCACCGGTTCTCGCTCCATGCAGGATCTGGTCAGCGCGATCAACACCGGCACAGGCGGCGGATTCGCCGTCGAGCCGACCAACGCCATCGGCATCCCGGGAGTGCGCGCCAAGGCAGTGGCAGTCGAAGGCGGCTGGCAGTTCCAGCTCTCGGCAGGCACCAACCAGGCGATCGACTTCAGCCCGGCCCTCGATCAGCGGCCGACCAACACGCAGTGGTCCGGGCCGCAGGTCACGGTCAGCACCGTCGCCGCCATCCCCCTGGCGGTCGGCGACCGCATCCAATTCGACGTCGAGCGCATCGTTCCCGGCGGGGCAGCGCTGCAGCTGCGCCTGTCGACACGCAACGCCGCCGACGGATCGACCGTCAGCCTTGGCACGGTGGCCCTAGCCGGTGCGCCGGCCATCGTCCCAGTTCCGGGCATCGGCGGCAGCGGTCAGTTGAACGTCGACCTGGGCGCCGGGACCTACCGGGAAGGCGACCGCTTCGTCGTCGACCTCAATGTCGGCGGCGTCGTCCTGCAGAAGGATAGCGCGGTTTCCGGCCCCTATGTGCAGCCGAACGAACACGTCGCCACCGACGCCGGCTTCGCCGTGCGCGGCCGCTACTCGGGCAGCCTGAGCCTGGGCGACAATCAGACCGGTACGCCGCCCTTCACCACCTGGTCGATGCGCGTGGTCACCGCCGGCACGATCGGCGCCAAGACCAGCAGTGATCCGCTCGCCGCCCAGCCGCCGGTGGTCGAGTTCAGCTACTGGGGCGGCACCTCGGCCTCGCCGACCCAGCAGACCGTGCGCAAGATCCTCGATGAGACCCTGCCGGCCGGCACCCCGGTGCAGATCGCCGACGGCGTCTACGCCGTGTTCGACGCCGGCGACCTGACCCTGACCGATCCGGGCGAGGACGCGACCTTCACCGTCGATGCCGAACCCGACCAAGCCGGCATCCTCTCCGCCCTGGGCATCGGCGGCATGTTCACCGGCTCGACCGCCGCGACCCTGCGCGTCGCGCAGCGTCTCGCCAGCGATCCGACCCAGTTGAACACCGGATTGACCCGGGCGGAGGGCGACAACAGCAACGTCCTGCGGCTGATCGGCGCGCGCAACGAAAAGCTGTACAACAACGGGGCCTTCACCCTCGATGACACCTACAGCTCCATCCTCTCGGACGTCGGCGTACGCATCAACCAGGCCGAGCGCCTGAACGACAACCAGAGCACCATCAAGGCCGCGCTGGAGAACCAGCGCCAGCAGGTCTCGGGCGTCAACATCGACGAGGAGGTCGGCATGATGATCCTGCAGCAGCAGGCCTACACCGCCGCGGCGCGGGTAATCACCTTCGCCCGCGAGAACATTCAGACCCTCTTGGACTTGGCGAGGTAACCCATGGATCGCATCACGCTCGTCGGACTCAACACGGCGGTCATCAACAACACCCAGAAGACCCTGGCCCGGCTGGCCACCTACCAGGAGCAGCTGTCGACCGGCAAAAAACTCAATCGGATCAGCGACGATGTGGTCGCCGCCCGTCAGAGCCTGCGCTACCGCACCGACGAGAACGCCACCGGCAAGTACCTCGACAACATCGACAAGTCGCTCGCCTACATGGGCGCCACCGACACCGCCCTGACCGAGATCACCGGCCTGTTCGACCAGGCCAAGTCAATCGCCGTCCAGGGTGCCAACGGCAGCCAGGATGCCAACTCGCGCTACGCCCTCAGCCAGGCAGTGGACAGCTACCTGACCCGCATGGTCGATGTCGCCAACACCGTCCACGACGGCCGGTTCATCTTCGGCGGCACCGCCACCACCGCCGACAAGCCGTTCGCGGTCAGCGCCGATGGCTCGCGCGTCGACTACGCCGGCAACCTGGACACCTTCCAGGTACAGGTCGGAGCGAACTCCACAGTGGCGGTCAACCAGGACGGCTACGGCCTGTTCAAGCAAGATGTCGACGTGTTCGATGCCATGGTCCAGCTGCGCGACGCCCTGCGCGACAACGACTCCGGCAAGGTCGCCCAGCTGATCGACACCGTCGATGCGGCTCAGCGCCACGCCAACAACCTCCAAGGGTCGATGGGCGGGCGCATCCAGCGACTTGAGCTGTCGCGGGCCCAGCTGGAAACCGGCCGGGTTTATCAGAAGGAACTGATCAGCCAGGCCGAGGACGTCGACTTCACCGAGGCCATCGCCGGCATGCAACTCACCCAGGTGGCCCTGGAGGCCGGCCTGCAGTCCGCCGCCCGGACCCTCACCCCCAGCCTGCTGGATTTCCTGCGCTGACCCCTCCCCGCCGGGAGGTCTCGGGAGGCCGCGCACCGGCCTGGCCAGTTTCCGGTAGTGGACCCCGGCCTGGGTTGGTATAGAAAGCCTCGCCGATGGCGCGGATCGCGATCATATCTGACATCCACTCCAACATCGCCGCCCTCGAAGCGGTGCTGAAGGATATTGACGAGCAGAAGGTCGACGGGATCTACTGCCTGGGCGATGTCGTCGGCTATGGTCCGCAGCCGGTCGAGGCGATGACCCGGGTCCTTGATGTCTGCGTGCCGGGCAAGGTCCTGCTGGGCAACCACGACCACGCCTCGATCTACGAGCCGATCGGCTTCAACGCCGCCGCCCGCGGCGCCGCCCTGTGGACCAACAAGCAGATCCGCTCGGGCCTGTTCGGCTGGCTGTCGGGCAAGAAGCGGCGCTGGGAGTGGCTCAAGGCCCTGCCCACCACCATAACCGAGAACGACGTCCTCTACGTCCACGCCAGCCCGCGGAACCACCTGGAGGAATACGTGCTGGAAGAGCACACCCAGGGCCGCAGCTACCTCGGCGAGGACCCGCGTCAGCTGCTCGAGGAGAACTTCGCCCTGGTGCCGAAGATCTGCTTCGTCGGCCACACCCACCGCCCGGGTGTCATCACCGGTGGCGACTTCACCTGGCACGGACTGAAGCAGCTCAACTACCGCTGGACCATCGACCAGCGCAAGATCATCGTCAACGTCGGCTCGGTCGGCCAGCCGCGCGACCAGGATCCGCGCAGCTGCTATGTCATCTTCGATGGCACTTCGGTCGAGTGGCGTCGGGTGCAGTACGACATCGACGTGACCAAGAAGCTGATCTACGAGAACCCACACCTGGACAACCACCTCGGCGACCGACTGGTGGTCGGTCGGTAAGACCCGGAACTCGGGGCTTCCAGGACCGCGGGCTTCAGCGCGCCATGCGGTTCGACGCGGGCTGAAGCCCGCGGTCCTGAAATCACCTGGTCCTGGGACTGGACAAGCCCTGCACCCCCCTTATCGTGCCGCCCCCCTACGAGATATCCCATGCCCAAGATGAAGTCCCACAAGGCGAGCAAGCGCCGGATGCGCATCACCCGGAATGGCAAGATCGTCCGCACGACCTGCGGCGTCCGCCACCTGCTCGCCGGTCGTACCCCGAAGATCAAGCGCAACCGCCGGCACAAGAGCGTCACCACCAACGCCGGGAACGTTCGCCGCGTCAAGTACGCCCTGTCGAACAACGCCAACACCTGATTTCCGAACCGCCGACGAACCACTAAGTAGGGCCCTGCCCTCCCCGTCCGCATCCAGCGTCCGGGCCTGAACGAAGGACAGCACCATGCGTGCCACCAACGGCGCCTCGCGCCACAAGATGATCAAGCGCATCAAGAAGCGCGCTAGCGGCTACTTCAGCGGCCGTTCCAAGATGTACCGCGTGATCTGCGAGGCCGTACGCCGCGCCGAGGTCCAGGGCTTCGCCGGACGCAAGCTCAAGAAGCGCCAGTACCGCCAGCTGTGGATCAAGCGCATCTCGATCGAGTGCCGCAAGCTCGGCGTCACCTACAGTCGCCTGATTGCCGGCCTGGAGAAGGCCGATATCCGCCTCGACCGCAAGCAACTCTCCGAGTTGGCCATCCACCAGCCCGCCGCCTTCGCTGACGTCGTCGCCAAGGCCAAGGCCGCCGTCGCGGCCTGAACCGGCCGGGGCGTACGCCCATGAAGTATGACGAATCTGCCGATCCTGGGATGTCCTCCCAGGATCGTAGCGTTTCCGGCACGGGGCTGGAGCCCCACGCCCCGGTCGGGGCTGAAGCCCCGCGCTCTACCGCCTACATCCATCCCGTCGCCATCGGCGCCGTCCACCTCGCCAACAACCTCATGCTCGCGCCGATGGCGGGCTACACCAACGTCGCCTTCCGTCTGATCGCCAAGGAGGTCGGCGGCTGCGGCATGGTCGCCACCGAGATGGTCGCAGCGATTGGACGCGAGACCCGCGGCCAGGCCGAGCGCTTCCGCGTGCTGACCCGCAACCTGCCGCAGGAGCGGCCGATCGCCATGCAGGTCTACGGCCGCGAGCCGGAACTCTGCGCCGAGACCGCCGCTGCCCTGGAGCGCGCCGGCGCTGACATCATCGACCTGAATTGCGGCTGCCCGGTGAAGAAGGCCAAGCAATCCGGCTGCGGCGTCGCCTTGATGCGCGAGCCGGCCCAGGTCGGCCGTATCGTCCGGGCGATGGTCGCAGCGACCAGCCGGCCGGTGACGGTGAAGATGCGCCTGGGCTACGATGCCCAGAACCGCACCATGCTGGAGGTGGCGCAGGCCGCGATTGAGAACGGCGCGCTGGCGCTGTGCGTCCACGCCCGCACCGGCGAGAGCAAGCACGGCGTGCCGGTCGACCTCTCTGGCCTGGCCGAGGTGCGCCGCCTGGTCCCCGCTGGCATCCCGGTCTTCGCCAACGGCTCGATGGACACCGCCGCCGCCATCCGCGCCGCCAAAGACGAGGCCGGCGCCGACGGCTACATGATCGGCCGCGCCGCCTGCGGCGACCCCTGGCTGTTCCGCAACCTCATTGCGGAGCTGACCGGCGGCGAGGCTCGCTACCAGCCCACAGTGACCGAGCGGCGCGTCCTGCTGGCCCGGCATTTCGACCTCATCCTCGATCTGTTCGGCGAGGAGCGCGGTGTGCGTATCATGCGCAAATACGCCTTCTTCTACTGCAACGGCCTGCCCGGCGTGCGGCGCTTCCGCGGTGAGTTCTGCCGCATCGCCTCGCGCACCGATTTCGAGCGCACCGTCGAGGCCTTCTTCGGCGGCCTGGAACGCGGCGAAATCCACGGCGAGGCCGAACACCTGGCGCTGGTCGAAGAATCCGGCGACGATGCATGACCAACCCCTATGACGGCACGGCCGCCCAGCTCGTCCCGCAGGCGGTCGAGAAGTTGCCGCTGCTGCGCTGGCGCCCGGGCTCGCGGCTGCTGGTGGTCGGCTCGCGCGACGGCGCAGCTTTCGCACACGACCTGGAGGCCGCCGAGGGGCGCAGCTTCCGCCGGCCGCTCGACGCCGCGTTGGTCGCCGCCGCTCAGGCGCGCTCGGGCACCGTCGGCCTGGCCCTGGCCTGGAGCAGCACGCTGGCCTTCCCACAATCGGTCGACATCTGCCTGCAGGCCTGCCGCGGCGCGCTGGTGGTGTGCAGCAACGGCCATGGCGACCCTGGCCTGCTCGACCGCCTGCTGCCCCTGGCCGACGCCTGGTTGCTCGCCGCCGGACCTGCGCCCGGACCGCTGGCCCAGCGCATCCTCGCGGCCGGCCGGCACGTCGAGGTGTTGGCCGGCTGGAGCGACGCCGGACAGCCGCTGGCGCCGCTCGATCTAACCCGCGCTGTCGCCGTCCACCTCGTCCCCCTGACCGCCGTACATGCCTCGGAAACGCCGATGCGGGCCGCCTTAGCCGCAGCCCGCAGCGTCTGGTCCGGGCCGCTCTACGACGAGGCCCACCAGCGTGACGACTGCCCGTGCGGCGAGGTCCTGGTGTGGCGCAGCCAGGGCCGTTCGCGGCTGGACGCGCTGACCGCGGAGGCACGCTGCCGAGCATGCGGGCAACGCCATACGTTCGTCCTCGGGGAACCATCATGAACCTCGCTCTCTTCGGTCTCGGCATCATCGGTTCCGTGTGGTCCAAGAACCTTGCCGCCGACGGCCACACCGTGCGGGCCTGGAACCGCACCCCGAAACCGGACCACCCCTGTTTCTGCGCCGATGCCAAGGTCACGGCGCGCGGCGCCGAACTGGTGGCCATCGTCGTCGCCGACGGACCGGCAGTTATGCAGGTCCTCGATGCCATCCTGCCAGAGTTGGCGCCGAGCACCGTGGTCGCCAATCACGCCACCATCGGCGTCGACGAGGTGCTGGCGGTGCAGGCCCGGGTGCAGGGCGCCGGGTGCCGCTTCCTCGACATGCCCTTCACCGGCTCGAAGCCGGCAGCCGAGCAGCGCCAGACGGTATTCTTCGTCGGTGACGATGCCGGGGTGCTGCCGAGCGTCGCAGGCATCTACCGCGGCCTGAGCAAGGCGATCCTGCCGATCGGCGGCGTGGGCAAGGCCATGGCCATCAAGCTGGCCTTCAACCTGATGATCGCGACCACCTTCCAGAGCCTGGCCGAAGGCCTGCGCCTGGCGCGCAGCGCCGGGCTGGCCGACGCCGACTTCTTCAGCGCTCTGGAACTCAACGTCGCCAAGAGCGGCCTGGTCGACCTCAAGAAGCCCAAGCTGATGGCCGCCGACTGGTCGCCGCAGTTCTCGGTCAAGCACCTCAACAAGGATCTGCGCCACGCCCTGCGCCTGGCCGCCAGCCATGGTGTCTCGCTGCCGCAGGCGACGCAGCTGCAGCAAGCCTACGCCGCAGCCGAAGGCCGCGGCCTAGGCGAAGCCGACTTCAGCGTCATGTACGAGGGTTGAAAGGACCGCGGGCTTCAGCCCGCGACTCGACGTGGGCTGAAGCCCGCGGTCCTGCCGACCCGGCCCAGTCAGCCCGGCCCAGCCAGCACCCGCACCTGCCCGTCGTGCCGCACGGTCCACGTCCCGGCCGGGCCGGTGAACGGCTCGCCATCGAGCTGCATCGGCACGCTGCGGCTGAAGCGCAGCGTCCAGGTCGCCGCCCGCCCTAGCGGCCGGGCCCGTCGCCGGCCAGCCAGCATCAACCCCAGTCCCAGCCCCATCGGCAGGGCAAAGCCGTCCGCGAGGCCGTCATCCGAACGGATCAACGGCCCCAGGCGCAGGCCGCCGGCGTAGCTGGGTATGCCGGCGATGACCATCGCACCGCTGCCGGGTGGCAGCCGCTGGTCGAGGCAGTGCCGCAAGCGCGCACCCGGCTCGGCCAGACCGCACAGGCCATACAAGGCCTTGTTCAGGACCCTGCCACGCATCAGCCAGGGCTGGACTCGGCGAATATGATGAAAACGCAAGGCGGCCGCGGCGTCATCGCCGACCGACCAGTAGTTGAACCAGGCCCGCTCGACTCCCGGCCCACAGAGCAGCCAGCGGTCAAGACGGCGCTCCGGCGCGGCGATGGCATGGGCCAGCCAGGCATCCAGCCGGTCGGCGGTCGGCGGGGTGGTCGGCCAGCCGAGATGGCGGGCGAGGTCGTTGCCGGTGCCCAGCGGAATGACTGCGACCGGGACGTCCCGGCCGCTGCGATGCACCGCATCCAGCACGGCCGCGGCCGTGCCATCGCCACCGCAGGCCACCAGAAAACCCTCGCAGAGGCCAGCCAGCTCGACTAGGCGGCCACGCCGGATGTCATGGATCGGGTCACCACGGGCCTGCAGGAGGGCTCCCAGGGCGGTCCCCTGACGGCCGCCGC
>JBBREK010000148.1:0-10282 GCA_038203025.1 Planctomycetota bacterium | reverse complement strand
GGCGAGACGGCAGTCGGGGGACCCTTCGTCCCCCGACAGTGAAGGCCCCATACCAGGGCCGTAACGGTGCCGGCCGCCGGGCGCTTACAATCGGTGTATTAGGCCAATAGTATCATACCCACTCGAAATAGCGCAGAACCGGCGACGGCGCGGCTGGTGCAGGGCGGCTAGTAGCCCATCCGGGCGACCAGATCGTCGCCAGGTAGGCCGACAATTCACCGCGTTTGCGGCATGACAATGCGGTGCTGGTGGTGGGCGGAGGATGCAGGGTGCAGGTGGCGAGGAGCGGGTTGGACGGATCATGCCATTGCCACGGGCCGGCGAGACGCCGGTGGTCCCGCGGCAGGCGAGAGTGACGCCGGTCACCAGGTAGTCGCGCGGCGGACGGAGAGTGAGGCGGACTCGACAGCTTCGCCTGCCGACAATCCCCGCCTCAGGGAGCGGCGGCCTGTATCTGCGCCACCAGCGCCTGGGCTTCCGTCGCAGCCGGGACGCCCGGCCAGCGCTCCGCCAGCCGCTGCAAGGCCTTCACCGCATCCGCCGGCTGCGTGCCGGGAACCTTGGCGCCCGAGGCCAGGCGTTCGAGCAGCTTGGCAATCGCAGGCCGCAGGCCGTCGAGTGCCCGACGTGCCGCCTGCGCATCGCGATAGGCGGGTTCCTTGGACCAGACCGCGGCCTCGTCCGCGAACGCCTTGCCCTGGTCGCTGCCGCGCCAGCACGTTGCCCAACGCGCCAGCTCGCCGGTGGCGAATGCGGGGGCGTCAGCATACGCCGCGATCAGGGCGGCATGCCGCGCCGCGGCAACGATCTCCAGGCGAGCTGTGGCGGCTGCATCCGCAGCCTTGCGCGCAGCCAGCAGCGCCTTGCCCAGGTCACCTCGCTGCCAGGCGGCCAGCATGGTCCGGTCGCCATCCGACGGCAGTGCGGGCAGATACGGTGTGGCCGGTCTGTCAACGTCGTCGGCACCGGCCGTGCCCTCGCGGAAAAGATGCAGCCGGTCGATCCGGAAACCGGCCGAGCGTCCGCTGAGCACGATCTCGTGTTCGCCGGCAGCGAGGTCGTAGACCGGCTCGGCAAAGCTGTGGCTCTTTGGCTCTAGCTTGGTCTGCCAGGTCCATTCGCCCGCCTTGCTGGAGAAGGTCTTCACCCGCTGTCCGCCATCGACCGACAACCAGCAGTCGTTCTCCAACGTGCTGTCGGCGTGGTCGTGGCGGTTGCGCAGCGCGATATGCCAGCGGCCGGCTTCCGGCACGATGACTCGCATGGTCAGCGCCTCGCCGCCGCCCTGGTCGGCGATGTAGCCGCGGCCGGTGAAGCCGGCCTGCGCCGTCTCCACGACCCAGCCCTTGGCCGGCAGCAGCTCCTCCAGCTCGACCACCGCCACGTCGCCTTCGGCCCAATGCGTTGGCGACTCGCCGGCCACCACGAGGCCGCACCACAGGATCGGCAGGATGCTGCGGCAGCGCATGGCGATCAGCCGTTGCCGGACACTGCCGGCGGTGCGTCGAGGATGATGAAGGTCACCCCCAGGGCGGTACCGGCCGTGCCATTCGCCCCGGACAGGGTGAACGGGCTGGCGGTGACGGTGTGGCTGCCAAGGGACAGGGTCCAGGCCTTGTAGTCGCCGGAGCTGTCGCCTGCCAAGGCGTACGGAGCCGCCGACTCGACGCTGTAGCTGGCGACAACATCAACCCCGAACCGCACCGAGCCGACCGTCGCCGGTACGGTATTGGCCCGCAGGTTGAGATTGCGCGTCGGCAGCAGGGTGAGATCGAGGACGGCATTAGCCGGCAGCGGATCGTAGCCGGGGATAGGCAGGTCGGTGTCGGCGTTGATCAGGGACAGGGAAGCCACCACCTGCCCGGCCGGGACCGCGTCGACCACCACCTGCATGTCACCGCTGGCAGAAAGGGCGCCGTCGCTGGCGGTCAGACGCAGCACATAGGTGCCAGGCGCTGAGAAGCCGGCGGTCGTGTCGACCGCGGCGGCGTTGGCGAAGGTCACCGTGCCCGGCCCGCTCAGCTTGCTCCAGACTGACGACAGGCTGCCGCTGGGCAGCCCGTCGTCACTGACCGTGCCGTCGAGCGTTGCCTGGGCCGGTAGCGTGACGCTGCGCGACGGGCCCGCGTCGACCACCGGTGCCTGGTTGATCGGCGCAGCAGCACCGAGCACCTCGATGCCACTGAGCTTGGCGTTGTCGACCACCGAGGTGAAGGTCACCGTGATCGTGCCGGAGGCTGAGGCGGTCGCCGGAACGTCGCGGACCAGAGCACGGTTGGCCGCGCCGCTGACGGCGAAGATGTCGAGGTCATTCAGCACCTGCACGCCGCCGACCGACACGTCGAACACGCGTTTGCCGATTGCGGTGAAGTAGATCTCGGCGAAGTGCAACCGCAGGGTGCAAGCCGCGCCCGGCGCCAGTCCGCCGACGACGTAGGTGAAGTTACCGTAGCGTTCGCTCTGGTAGATCGCCGCTGGGCCGGCATCGGCGACACCTGCCATGTCGATGACCGCGGTCCGGCTGTAGGTGCTACCGCCACTGAAGCCCGCGTCGGCGGCGAAGGTTCCGGTGGCGGCACCGCCGGCATTGATCTGCCCCGACCCCGTCACGGGCGCAGCGGCGACCGTCACGGTCACATCATCGCTGGCGGTCAGCATCGCGTCGCTGGCGGTCAGACGCAGCACATAGGTGCCGCTGGCGGAGAAGCTCGCCGTCGTGTCGACCGCGGCGGAGTTGCCGAAGGTCACCGTGCCGGGGCCACTGACCTTGCTCCAGCTGCTGGCCACGCTCGCACCGCTGGGCAGGCCATCGTCGCTGACGGTGCCATCGAGGCCCGCACTGGCGGGCAGGGAGATGCCGCGGTCAGGACCGGCGCTCACCAGCGGGGCCTGGTTGACGCCCCCAAGCTGCTGCAGCTTCCAGTCCAGGAGGGCCTTGGCCTCGGGCCAGCCGGCACGCTCGTCGCCGCCGTTGGGGCCGCCGCTCATCACCCACCAGGTCATGCCGGCGTCCGAGGGGTCGAACTTGTCGCTGAACTGGTCCCGGCCGAAGACCCAGCGGTAGGGCTCGTAGCTGGAGTCGCGCATCCAGTACCAGCGGTCGCGCGAGGTGTTCCAATCGTTGTCGCCGTCGGAGCCGTTCTGGTCGATGATGTCATAGTAGATCACCGTGGGGAAGCTGGTCTTCATACTCGCCCAGATGTGGGTCATCTGGGTGGTGTCAGCGTGAGTCTCGTTCCAGCCCGAATGCGAGACGCAGCGGATGTATAGCCGCTTGTCGGCGGCCACCGCATTGAGGCAGCGCCAGGCGGTCTCCATCGGACCGGAGCAGATGAACCACAGCGGATCGGCGGCGGAGGACTTCTCGGCCTCGGTTTTGAAGTTGGCGATCGAGGCGGTGAGCTGGGTCTGGGCGTTGAAGACGCGGCCGTAGGGGAGGCCGAAGCGCGACACCGAACCGGCGGCGCTGTCCATCATCTTCTGCTCCATGGAGCCGTTGTTGTCGCCCAGGTGGTTGGAGTGCTCGAGATGCACCAAGCGTCCGGTCTGGCCGGCCGCCCACAGCAGCACGGCGTTCATCGGCAGGGCGCCGATGTCGTCGGGATCATGCTGGTTGCCATCGTGGGTAATGGCGATGCGCCCGGCGGGCATGTTGATGCCGGGGGCGGTGGCGGCCGCCAGGCTGCAAGCCAGCAGCAGGAGGCAGAGAGCGAAGGGGCGGAGCATGGTGGGAATCTTTCCGAAGTGGGGCTGCAACCCATGCCACGACCAGGCCGGATTAGGCGGGGAATCTCCCGCCGTGCCTCCGGCAAGGCCGCGCGCGGCGAGCCCGATCAGGGGTACGTCGAGAACTCGGACGGCTGAGTGCATGTGCGGCTCCGGCACGGGTGGCTGACTGCACATGCAGGTGGGTTGCGGTTCTGGGCGGCCCCTCGGCGTCCGCCCGCCTCCCGTGTATCAGACGCGCGTTCAACGGGGAGCGGCCACCGTGAATCGCACGACCACCGGACTCCCGAGACGGTGATGTCCCGATTCGTCGGCGAACGCCTCAGCGGTGACCACGTACTGGCCCGGGAGCAGCAACCAGCGCTCGGACAGCTGTCCCGACTGGTCGCCCGGGAAGGTGAAGGGGCGGATCTGCTCCAGCGACGACAGCCGGCTACAGACCGGATTGCCTTGTGCGTCAGCGACCTGGATCCTGACCGCCTGGCAGGCGTCGATGGTCGCCACCACCAGGGCCACCGTGCGATCCGCCACCAGAGATAGATCGACGGTGGCGCCGTCGCTGAGCGTCAGCACCGGGTTTGCACCCGGGGCCGAGCACAAAGCGACGCCGGTGATCGCCGGCCGATCCGCGGCGGCCGGCGCTGGCCACAGCCCGGATTCACCCGGGTGCAGTCGCCGCATCCCGCCGGTCCCGTCTACCTGGACCACGCCCTGCTGTACCGCCACCGTGGTGCTGACTGCATCGCTGGTCACCGAGAAGCGTGTGCCGATCACGGTCACCAGGGCATGCGGCGTGCGGATGCGGAAGGCGGTCTCCCGGGTCAGCGGCGGCACCGTCGCGTCGATCCGTCCCCGCTCCAGGCCCAGGCCGTCGCTACGCACCACACCGTTGCTGCCGGCGGACAGCTCAAGATTGGCACCGCTGGCGGTAAAACGCAGGGTTGCGCCCGCTGCAGCCACGACTGCAGACCCGTCCCGCAGACGGGCGCCGACCGGCAACGCCGGGCTGGTGCCGGCGATCACCTCGGCTGCGGCCCCATCACTGCGCGGCCCAGCCAGGCCCAGAACGACGATCACAATGGCCGCCGCCAGACCGGCCGCTGCTGCTGCCCACAAGAATCCGCTACGTGCGCGACGGACCACGCCGCGACGACGGCGCCGTGTGGGCGGCCGCCGATGCCTGCCGGTGGTCACATCCTCGGCCTGGACCCGCACGACCATGCGCAGCGCGACCTCGCAGCGGCACTGCTGGGCGAACCAGTTGCGAAAGGCCTCGTCCTGCTCCAGCGCGGCGGTCAGGGCCTCACCGCCGGCGGCGTCGAGTCGATCGTCGAAGTAGGCGTCAGTCAGTTCACTCTGCTGCGGGTCAGGCATCACCGAACTCCGCATGCTGGACGGGGACGGCTCGCTCGATGCACGTCGCCAGCATCACCCGCGAACGCTTGAGCAGGGCGTAGACCCCGCTCACCGTCCGACCGACCCGGGCAGCAATCGCCTCGCAGGTCGCCTCGTCGCGGTAGCGGCCTTCGATGACCGAGCGCGTCTCGGCCGGCAGCTTGTCGAGACAGCGGGCCAAGGCCGCGCGCAGCGCACCCATGCCGGCGCCCGCCGGGTCCGCCTGTTCGATGGCGTCGGCGATGCCAACCAGCGCCGCATCACCGAGCAGGACGTGGCGCCGCAGCCGCCGCGCCGCCTCCAACGCCTTGCGCCGCACCAGCTCCTTGAGCCACGGCCTGGGAATGCCCGCCGGCACCCGGTCCCAGTCGCGGGCCAGGGTCAGGGCGACGTCCTGGTAGACGTCCTCGGCACCGTGGTGGTCGCGGACGATGGCGTAGGCGTAGGCCAGGATGAACCCCTGCTCGCGCGACAACGTCTGGACCAAGTCCAGGCGGCTGCGGCCGGAAGCGGTGGCGGGCTGGTCCACGGGCGCATCTCCTGCAGGCATATGCAGCACCCCCAGCCGATTAGGCGGGGGAACTGTTCAGCCGAATAATGCCGGGCCGAGGCGTTCAAGGAAGCGCTCCGCCATCAGGGCGTAGCCCGCGTCGTCGGGATGCAGCTTGTCAGGCAGCCGGGCGTGGTCGGCGGCGCCGAGCAGTTCCAGACCGTCGAGGTAGCTGATGTGCGCATCGCCGGCAGCGCGCAGGATCTCCACCGCCGTCGCGACCTCGGTGCGCATCTGCACCAGGGTCAGGCCGACCTTGTTCTCGGTGTGCTCGCGGGCGTAGGAGAAGATCGCCGAAATCAGCACGATCGGGGTCGTCGGATGGCCTGCGCGTACCAGGCGGACGAAGGCGATGAGGTTGGAGCGGAACGTGCGCGGGCCGAGCGAGGCCTGATTGTAGATGTTGATGCCGACCTTGATCGTGATCGCCTCGGCCGGCAGCCCGGCGATGCAGCGCGCGACCAGCGGATCGAGGTGGCATTGCCCGCCATAGCCGAGGTTGACCAGGTCGAGATCGCGCGCGAGCGCCACCCGCGCCGGCCAGTTGAGGACCGGCGAGCTGGCCCCGGCCCCGTGGGTGATCGACGAGCCGTAGGTGATCCAGCGCCGGCCGGTCGGCGCCGCGGCGGGCGCGATGGTGGCGCCGGCTGCCAGCTGCAGGCCGGCGACCCGCACCTCGGCCTGGTGCGGCAGCCACAGCTCGACGCGATGCCTCGCCCCGTCGAGTTCGAAGGCGGCACACCCTGCCTCATCGATGACCGTCTGTGTCGCCTCCTGCCCGTCGATGGTCAGGGCGACCACGGCGCCACGCCCCGTCTCGCCAGCGGTCTCCAGCCGCAGCGTCCGGCTGTCGGTGGCCAGGGCCAGACGCACCCCGGACGGCTTGCCGGCGTTCGCGACCAGGGCCTCATGGTAGAATGGCAGTTCGGCACAGGGCAGCCGCCACGGCCGCAGCCAGCCATCGCCGGCTTCGAGGGAGACGTGACCGCGCCAGGTCAGTCGGGGATCGGTGGCTGCGAGACGTTGCATGCCCGCAGGGTGATCGTGCAGCAGAAGGCAGCAAGCCGACGCTTCGGGCGGTTTTGAGGGCTGGACAGCGGCACGCTCAGCGCTCCGGCAGACCGAGGGTCGGCAGCAGGTCGGCGGGGATGTAGTAGCGCAGACCGCCATCGAGCGCCAGGGCCGGGCCTGAGGTCATCGCCACCGGACGGCCGAACGCATCCAGGCACACCGGCTGGGCCAGCTGATCCTGGGCGCAGGTCGCGACGGGCGGCTTGGCGGTGGACCATCCAGCAAAGACGGGGCGACCATCGCGGCGTTTGAAGCGATAGACGTGGCTGCCGGGCGTCTCGTCGATCACGGTCGCCTCGTAGGTGGCATCGCCAAGGATGCGGTCCCAGGTCGCGATCATCGGTACCGAGACCAGCGGGCGCTCGTTGAATCCCAGCACCATGGCGAAGTTGGTGTGCCCTGGAAACTCGCGCGTGTAGGCGTTGTAGACGTAGGTCCTGGCGAACCCAGCGGCCTGGCGTGCGACCAGTCCCTGCGCCAGGGTCATCGCGCCGAGCAGGCCGTCGCCGCCGTCGGCGATATTGTACCCCGACTCCGAATCGATGACCGGCTTGGCCTGCTTGTAGACCGCCTGCTGCTTGCGCAGGTAGTCGAGGTTCGGCTGGAATGCCGCTGCGCCCTGCGACGCCTTGCCCGCCTCGCCATAGGCATGATACGACAGCGCATCGCACACCTCAAGCAGCCCGGCCTTGAAGGAGCTGACGAAGAAGCCGCCAGCGGGGCCGGCGGTCGCCCCGCCGACGACCGTCGCGGCCGGATTGATCGTTTTGATGATCGGATAGGCGCTGCGTACCAGGTCGGTATAGGCGGTTTCCAGGCTGGTCTTGCCGCCCGGCGCGGCCTTGAGGCTGAGATTCGGTTCATTCCAGATCTCATACCACGAGACGTCGGTGCCGCAGGCGGTGACCACCGCCCGCACGTATGCCTCCCAGTCCGCCAGCGACTTGGGTTGATACGTGGTCGCCATCGGCGATCCGTCGGGGGCGGTCGAGGCCCAGGCCGGGGTGCCGGTGAGAATGACCATCGGCCGCAGTCCGGCCTTGAGATAGAGGTCGAGCTGCGGGCGTGGCGACGCGATCGCCCCGCCGGCGCTCGGCTGCATGGCCGGCCAGTTGAAGTCCCAGATGCGGAGCTCACGCATGCCGAGCAGCGCCGCCAGGGCGTAGTACGCCGGATCGCTGCTGCGGCCGAAGTGCGCGCCAAGGAAGCCCGAACGCTGCATGCGCGGATCCGGGGGCAGCAGGATGGCGAGATCATCGCTGACACAGGTCAACGGCTTGCCCGTCCCGGCGACCGAGACGGTGAACCAGCCGGGCGGGAGATCCGCGAGCGTCAGCTCGCCACCCGTCGCGCCGTCGGCCAGCCGGCCGACCACCAACTCCAGCGTGCGCACTGGCGCCGCGCGTTCGTTGCAGATACGCAGGTTCAGCCATTCGCCCTCGCTCAGACCGCGGGTGCGGATGCGCAGGGTCACCGGACTGCCGAGTACGGCGACATGGCCGGTTGGCGCCGCGGTCGACACCTCGACGGCGGCGACCCGCTCCAGCTCGGGCGCCGCGGGGCCATCCTCGCGAAAGCTGATCGCGCTGACGCGGGCCTCACTGTCGCCTTTGTGGCGCAGGCGGAGGGCACAGCGGTACTCCGCCTCGACCAGCGCCCCGCTGGCCGGCAGGGCCTGCTCGAAGGCGACGCTGGCCACACCGTCGGCGAAGACCAGCTCATGGTTCTGGGCGTTGACCGCCGCCATGCCCGGTCGCAGCAGCTGGAGGATCAGTTCGCCAGCGGCGGCCTGGCCATGGACGGTGGCGACATAGCGCTGGCCGAAGCGCAGACGCAGGTCCCGGCCGCAGGTCAGGGTGTCGTTCCCGCCGGCCGGGAATCCCACCGAGGCCTGACCGCCGCCGACCGCCGTGACCAGGCCACCCACAGCAGGGGCCGCCTCCGCGGCTCCCGGACGCGATGCGCGGAAGACCCAGTCGGTGCCGGCGAGGGCGAAGTCGCCGTTGGGCAACAGTTCGCCGCGCGGCGGGACGGGGTCCACGGGCAGATCGAAGGCGTCGAGCTCGGCGACGCGATAGCTGCGCAGCTGGAAGACGCCGGCACCCTGGAAGTGCAGGCGCAGGCACATGGGATTGTCCTTGGGATTCTGCCGCGCCTGCACCACGTAGCGCGTCCACTCGCGTTCGATCGGCCAACTCACCCAGCTGAACTTCTGCGGCGGCATACCGCCGACGCGGTTGCCACGGAACTCCACCTTGATCTGCTCGACCTGGCCCTCGACCCGGCCGTCCACCTCGATGCGGTAGACCTTGCCCTTGCGCATCGGCAGCAGGTCTTTGAGGTAGAGATCGGCCGCCCCGTCGACGGTGACCTCCAGGCATGTGCCGCCGTCCCCAGTCGGGCGGAGCGCAGTGAGGGTCGACGGCCTGCCGCCGTTGTTATCGGCCCATCCTGTGGCGTCGGCCGACGCCGCCCCGGTGACGTTGCCCCGCATGAGCAGCTTGCCGCCCGGCGGGCCGGCAGCCTGTTCGGCCGCCAGGGCCGCGGCGCAACCAGCGAGGACGATCAGCAGCAGGCTCGGCCACAGCGAGGACGGATGCATGGGCGCCTACTTCGCCGCCGGAGCGGCCGCGCCTGCCCCGGTGGTCACGGTCGAGGCGCTGAAGGCCGCCTGGGTGCCGCCCTCAACCGAGAAGCCGACCAGATCGATGCCGCTCATCTGCACCTTCAGCGGCCAGGTCAGCGGCTTGCCCGCCCCCACCGTCAGGGTCGCGTTCTTCTGGTCCAGATCGACGCTCAAGGTCACGTCGACCCCGCCCGCTGCCGGAGGCAGGTCGGTGACGTTGCGGTCGCGATGATCCACCGGCTCGGCCAAGCTGGCAGGTCCGTACTGGAAGATGGTGATCTTGTTCAGGCCCCAGCGCGCGCCCCCGGTCACGAAGGTCCCAGATTCGGCGCTGGTTCCCAGAGCCAGGAGGATGGTCCGGAATTTGCCGCCGTCCTGGGCAACCCGGGCCTTCCAGGTGACGATACGGTTGGCGGCGGGGAGCTTGCGCACCAGCACGTTCGCACCTGCGCCCTGGCCTGGACCCTTCAGCTTGATCACGTCGCCCTCGACGCTGGCCTCGCCGCCATTGTATAGCGTGTACTCACCGATCGTCTTGGGGGCCGGTGGAGGGGCAGCCGCTGCGGCCGGGACCGGCTCCGCCGTCCAGGCGATGACCGGCAGCAGGCAGGCGCCGACCAGCAGGCAGCCGGCCAGGGATGGGGAACGCACGCGGGACTCCTTGAAACCGGTGGGGCGGATGGTGGTCATGCGTTGAATCCTAGCCACCAGCAACAGCGGGCGCTAGGCAGGCAACGTCCCGATCTGCTCCGCATCTGCAGGCCTGGCCTCCGGCCGCCAACCTCCACTGGTTGCCGGTCAACTACGGCTCGAAGGTCGCCGGGTCGATGAAGCTCTGCGTGATCGTATCCGCGGCGACCGCGGCTACGTGGCCGTCATAAAAGCACACGTTGGTCGTCCAGTTGCGATGCCGC
>JBBREK010000147.1:0-10377 GCA_038203025.1 Planctomycetota bacterium | reverse complement strand
CGGTGGCCGTCCCGCGCCACGAGGTGGCAGTGCTGCGGGTGTGGGAGGGCGAGCACGCCCAGAGCGGTGCCCCTTCCCTGCGCCTGCGTACCGCCGCCGGCGCGATCCTGCCGACGCAGCGCCTCGGCAACGGCAACTATTGGGGGCACCACTGGGTCGACCTGGCCGTGCCAGTGCAGGTCGGCGCCCTCGGCTGGACCACCCTGGCGGTCGAGCCGGGCGAGGCCCCGGCGCCCGCCGTGCCGGCCGTCGCCAGCATCGCCGACGAGGGCGGCCGTGGCCATCCCCCGTGGGTCAACCGGCCGAGCGGGCCGGTGACACTGGCCAACGGCCGGCTCAGCGTCGCCTTCGACCGGCGCAGCGGCATGCCGGGCTCAATCGTGCGCGACGGCACCGAACTGCTCACCGCGCCCATCGCTCTGGTTGTGATCGATGAGCGGCCCTACCCGATGAGTTCCTGGATCCAGGGCGATGCGATGGCCGAGCGCGCCCCGTTGTGCGACGGCCTCACTATCGTCCAGCCGGGTCCGGTCCGCGCCGCCATCCGCGCCAACGTGCGCTGGGGCGACACCACCGCGACCGCGACCTGGACGCTGGACGCGGACTCCGATCGTCTGCTTTTGCGCATCGAGACGCGCTGGATGCAGGCCGGTTCGCCCACCACCGGCACGCCCCGCCTGAGCCTGCGACTACCGACCAGTCTGGCCGACGCGGTGCTGACCCACGAGATCCCGCATGGCTCCCTGACCCGCCACGAGGAGCCGGGCCGGCCGATGCCAACCCTGCGCTGGCTGCGCGCCGATGGCGCTGCGGGCTCGCTGGTGGTCGCCAACGACGGCGTGCATGCCCAGTCGATCGACCGCGGCGTCATCGCCCTCGACCTGCTGCGCGCCAGCTACGAGCCCGACCCCCTGCCCGAGATCGGCGACCACGCCTGGGAGTTCAGCCTACGGCCGGGCGCCGCGCGCGACGACGCCGACAGCCTGCGCGACGGTCTGCTGCTGGCGCATCCGTTGCGCGCCCTGCTCGACCGCGCCCATCCCGGCGACCTGCCGGCAGCCAGCGGCGACCTGCTTGCCGCCACCACGGCGGGCACGGTGATCGCCGCGCTCAAGCCGGCGGAGGATGGCGCCGGCATCGTCGCCCGCCTAATCGAACTGGCGGGCACCGCCGGGCCGGCCGGCCTGGTCGCCAGTCCGCTGCTGCGCGCCGGCAAGCTGTCGGCCTGCGATCTGCTCGAACGTCCGACCCCTGGCGCCGACCGACTCCACGCGCATGGTGTCGCCACCATCCGCGTAGAGGTGCCTACATGCCCGACCCCCTGACCTGCACCGCCATCACCTGGCGTGGCACCCCGGCGATCAGCCTGTCGAACGGCCGCATCGACGTCGTCGCCAGCGCGCGCGGCGGCCACCTGTGCAGCCTGACGCGCAGCGGCGATCAGCTCAACCCGCTGTGGCAGCCGCAGTGGATGCCGGGCGACGCCATCGATGATGATGCCGCCACCGCGGCGACGCTCGACGGCATCTGCGGCAGCAACCTGTGCGTCGACCGTTTCGGCCCGCCTCGTCCGGGCGAGCGCCGCCCGCTGCACGGCGAGGCCGGCACCGTCACCTGGCGTATCGCCGCTGGTGGCACCCGGGTCGTGCTTGAGGCCTGGCTGCCGCAGGCCCGCCTGCGCGTACGCCGCCGCCTGGCGCTACACGGCGACCAACTGGTGGCCGACACCGCGGTGCGGCCGAGCGGCACCCGCGAGCGCGATGTTGAATGGTGCGAGCACACCACTTTGGGCGGCGACTTCCTCGACGGCGTGGCCTTCAGCGCCGCGATCGGCCCAGCCCGCGACATGCACGGCGAGCCGGTCGCCGATCCCCTGCCGATGCCGGCCCCCAGCGATCCGCCGACCGGCAGCGTACGCACCGCCCCGGTGCGCGCCGGCTGGTGGCGGGCCGAAAACCCACGCCTGGGCGCCGTGCTGGAGGCGCGCTGGGACCCGCGCGACTTCCCGCATCTGTGCCTGTGGACCCAACACAAGAGCCGCACCCAGGCCCCCTGGCTGGGCCGCGAACGCACCCGCGGCATGGAGCTGGCAACCAAGCCGCTACCCATCCCGACCCCAAGCGACGCCCCGCGTTCCTGGCGCCACACGCTAACGGCGGGTCGATGGCATTCGCATCGCCTGACGCTGCAGTGGACGCGAGAGGCCTGAATAGAAAGGCGGCCATTGCCCCCAACGCAGCCGGCGCTCCTATCCTGCGCGCAGCGACAGGTGTGAACCCAAAGGGGCCCCGTCGCGCAGCGATGGGGCGGGCGCCGAGCGGCGGTGGCGGCCTACAATCGGCGCAGCCGATGCCGCCACGATGTCCAAGCGCAGCGAGGACATCGAGCCGTGACAGAGCCCGGGGGGCAGGCCCGCAGGGCCGCGGGGGCGAAGCCCACGAGCAAAAAACCGACCCCGCCGAGATTCGAACACGGGACCTGCTGTTTAGGAAACAGCCGCTCTATCCAGCTGAGCTACGGGGTCATCGGCCGTTGATGTACCGCTCCTCGCAGCCCATGCCAGCAGCGGCCCCTAGCGCTCGCGCACGCCCAGATTCGGTGCGATGTCGGCCTTCAGCGCGGTCTCCAGCGCCGCCAGTACCTGGCGGTGGTGCTCGGCATCGAGGCCCTGCACCGAGGCGGTGACGACGGTGCCGTCGAAGTCCCACAGTTCGATGCTGCCGCCGTGCACCTGGGCCTGGGGCTGGATCTTGCCCGACACCAGTTCCTGGATGCGGCGCAGGGTCGGGATGCGGCCGGTGGGGCCGGCGCGGCGCGGTTCTGCCGGCTTGGCGGCGGCGCCGTCCTTGTCAGCGAGCAGACGCGGGATGTCGGCGCGGCAGCTACCGCAGCCGGTGCCGGCACCGGTGGCATCGACCACGTCCTGCACCTCGGTCAGATCCATCACCCGGATCGACTGACGCACCGTCTCCTCGGGGATGCCGTGGCAGCGGCACAGCACCGGGTCGAGCTCTTCGTCGGCCTCGGGCAGCTCGCTGCGATGCACGGCAATGGCGGCGCGCAGACCCTCCAGGCCCCAGATCTGGGCCGGCAGGTCGCAGGGGTCGAGGCCACCGAGGTGGTGGCAGATGTCGGTCGGACGCAGCGCCAGGGCCTCGTCGAGGGTGCGACCGATGACCAGCTCGGTGACCGCCGAGGCGGCGGCGACCTGGTCGCTGGCGTTGAACACCTGGAAGCGCGCCTGGCTGATCCGCCCGTCCTCGACCTTGAGATAGAAGCGCAGGGCGTCGCCCGCCACGATCGAGCCGATGTCGCCGCTGACGCTGGCGTTGAGCAGCTTGCCGAGATTGCGCGGGCGGCGGTGGTGGTCGTCGAGCAGTTCGGCTGGCGTCACGGCACGCACGGTCTGGTCACGCACTGGCTTGGCAAGCCGCCGGGTGGCCATGCTGCACGCAGGCCGGGCCATGGCGGGGGCCTGGCACGCGGCGTAGCATGCCACCATGCCGCGTCTGGCCGTTCTCTGCCTCGTGCTCTGCCTGTGCGGCAGCCTCGGCGCCCTTGACGGGCTGCCCCGGCCGGGCTGGCCGCAGCCGCTGGCTGAGCCGTCCCTATCGCCGCCGGCCTGGGCCCGGGCAGAGGGTGAGCTGCGCGCCCTCGCCGCCGACGGGACGGTGCGCTGGCGGCGCGAGCTGCTGCCCGGTGCCCAGCTGTGGCCCGGCCGCGGCGGTACCCTGCTCGCCGATGCGCGCGGCCTGCGCTGGCTACAGGCCGACGGAAGCGAACGCGTGCTGCCCCCGCTGCCCGTCGATGTTCTACCGCTGGGGGTCGACGGCGAGGTCGCCTTCTTCGCCCAGGGTGCCGGCGGCTGGCGCCTCAACGGCGCCGCTGCCCACGTCACCCTGCCCGACGAGCCGCTTGGCACGCCACTGGCCGACGGTCACGCCAGTCTGTGGCTGACGGCGTGGCACCTGGTGTGGTGGGACGGCTCCGAGACGGTGCGCCATCGCCATGGCCTGCCGGCCGGGCGCGGCTGGAGCCTGGCACGCGCAGCCGATGGCAGTCCGCTGGTGCTGGCTCCGGACGGCCACGCCTGGGCCATCCCGCCGTGGCAGTCGGGCGACGACGACGAGCGCCTCGGCCTGCCGGTGGTGACGCCCGCCGGCGCCGACCGCGCCACGCGCATGCGCCACGCCCTCATGCACCAGGACTGGCCGACCGCCGCCGGACTCGCTGTCGGCACTGCTGAACGCGCGGCGTTGGCGCTGTACGCCGACTGGCCGCCGCCGCCGGGCTGCGCAGACCTCGCCCCGATCCCGTGCGATCCCGGCGAACTGCTGCTGCCCGAGCCAGCCTGGCGCAGGGCCGTGGCACCGCGCGCCCGCGCCGTGCCGCAGCCGACGGTGCCGACGCAGCGGAGCGACACGCCGCTGCTCGATGCGGCCGAGGCCTGCCGGCCGGCCGATTCGCCGGCACAGCGCAACCGCGACGGCGTGGTTGTTGGCCTGCGTTCGTGGCTGGTCGAGGACGACGGCGAGCGCACCACGGCGGTGTGCCGTGACGACGGACGCCTGCGTTGGTACGTGCGCTGGGTGTCGGCGGGCGACTGCGTCGTCCCCGGCCGCAGCCTGGCGCTGGAATCTGGTCGGCTGATCGTCAGCGAGGGCGATGCGCACCTGATCATCCTCGACGCCGAGATCGGCACCGTCCTCCTCGACGTCCGGCCGCGCCGACTGCCGCTGCTGCCCGGCCGCACCTGGCCGCTGCCCGACGGCGCCGTGGTGCTGTACCCACCCGGCCGCGACGACCGGCTCGGTTGGTTCGAGCGCAGCGGCGCCGAGCACGAGGAGTTCCTGCCTGCCGCCGCGCGCTGGCTGCTCGCCCTGCCTGATGGCGAGGTCTGGCTCAGCCTGGTCGACGGCCGCACCCTGGCGGCACACGCCCGCGGCACCTGGCTGCCGATCAATCTGCCCACCGAGCTGGCGGCGGCGCGCGAGGTCCGCCTGGTCGACGGCGGCGTAGCGGCCGGCGAGCGGTGCTGGCGCTGGCGGGAATAGGCCTGCGTGCTGGTACGCTGACCAGGATGCCGATCGGTTGATGTCCACCTGTCCAATCCCCGCGCTGGCACAGGCCGACACCTGGCCGGAGAATGCCGCCATGCCCACCCCGGCCGATCTGCTGCGCACCTGGCTCGGAGCCCAGCCGTGGCTCGACGCGCAGCTGACACGCATCGCAGCCGGCGACGAACGGACGCTGTTCCTCGCCCTTGGTCAGGCCGGACGCAAGGTCGGCCGGGCACCGCTGGCCAGCGACGCCGCCGCTGCCCTAACCGCGCGGGCAGACTGGAATCCGACCGGCTGGAGTGCCGATCAGGCGGCGCGCAGCCTGCTCGTCCTCGCCCTGCCCAGCGGCGAGGCCACGCGCTGGCTGGCCACCCTCGACCGCTGCTTCCACGCCGCCACCGTCGAAGAGCTGGTGGCGCTCTACCAGACGCTGCCGTTGTGGCCGCATCCAGCGCTGCTGGCGCCACGCGCCGCCGAAGGCGTGCGCAATGCCATGACCCCGGTGTTCGCCGCCGTCGCCCTCGATAATCCGTTCGCGGCCGAGCAGCTCACCAACGAGGCCGTCAACCAGCTGGTGCTCAAGGCCTTCTTCAATGGCCTCGACAGCTCCCGCATCGTCGGCCTGCGGCGCCGCCTGAACCCCGACCTCGGACGCATGCTGGCGCATTACGCCCGCGAACGCCGCCTCGCCTCTCGCCCCGTCGATCCCCTCCTGCCGCCCCTGGCCCGCGCCTGCGGCGCCGACTGCCCGGACTAAGCCATGCCTTCCCCCGAAACCCGAAACCTGAACCCCGAAACCCTACATCTCATCGATCCGCACGTCCACATGTCGGCGCGCACCACCGACGACTACGAGGCGATGCGCGCCGCCGGCGTGCGCGCGGTGATCGAACCGGCGTTCTGGCTCGGCCAGCCGCGGACCCGGGTTGGCTCGTTCGAGGACTACTTCGCCAGCCTGGTCGGCTGGGAACGTTTCCGCGCCGGCCAGTTCGGCATGCGCCACTACTGCACCATCGGCCTGAACTCCAAGGAGGCCAACGACGAACGGCTCGCTGCCGAGGTGCTGGAAATCCTGCCGTTGTGGGTGGGCAAGGACGGCGTGGTCGCGATCGGCGAGATCGGCTTTGACGACCAGACGGCGGCCGAGGAGAAGGCCTTCCGCGCCCAGCTCGAACTCGCCAAGCAGGTCGACCTGCCAGTGATGATCCACACCCCGCACCGCGACAAGGGGCGCGGCACCACCCGCTCGATGGACATCTGCCTGGAACACGGCCTGCCACCGGCGCGGGTCATCGTCGACCACAACACCGAGGAGACCGTCGCCGAGACACTGGAGCGTGGCTTCTGGGCCGCCTTTACCCTCTACCCGCGCACCAAGATGGGCTCGGAACGCATGGTCGAGGTGGTACGCCGTTTCGGCTGCGAGCGCATCATCGTCGACAGCAGCGCCGACTGGGGCGTGTCCGACCCGCTGGCCGTGCCCAAGACCGCCCGGCTGATGCTGGAACGCGGCATCCCGCGCGCCCACGTTGAGACGACCTGCTATCGCAACGCCATCGCCGCCTATGCCCTTGATGAGAGCGACTGGCTCGACCCGCCACCAATTGATCAGCGCCTGCTGTTCTGCGGCAACAAGGTGCTGCGCGGACAGACGCCGGTGGTGCCGCCGGCGCAACGCGCCGTCGAGTGACCGACCCCGTTGCGGACACGGATCCGACAGCGTAGCATAACCGCATGGCAGCTCCGGCGCCGAGGTCCTACTTCGTCCTCACCACGCGCGGTGACCTCGGCCCGTATAGCCGGAGCGAACTGCGCGAACAGGTGCAAGAAGGCGTCGTGCGCACAGAAGACCGGGTGCGCAATGCGTTCGGACGATCGCTCGGCTCGGTCGCCGATATCATATCGGATGCACCCAGCGGCCGCACCTCTGTCCACGGCCTGACACCGGTCCGAGGCCCACCTGTCCGACCGCAGCCGCGCCGGTCGGCTGCACCATTGCTCATCGTCCTTGGCGTGGTCGCCCCTCTTGCCCTCCTTGCTCTCCTTGCCCTCCTTGCACTGACAGCCGTGTTCAACACGTCCAGTCCAACTGCATCACCTGTCGATGTCCCAGCCCACACGACCAGCGCGGCCGATACAGCCGGCACGACGACCGTGATCCCTCCGACCGCGCCGCCACCGCCGGTCACGACGCAGGCCGAATCGCCCCATCGTGAGGGACGCATCGACGCGCCGTTGCCCGACGGCTGGTCATCCCTCGACCTGGGCGACGCCCGACCGAAGCATCGCGTCAATCAGAAGGCCGGCACCTGGATCATCCAGGGGGGCGGAGCTGATATCTGGAACCAGGCCGACGAATTCGCCTTCTGCCACCGCAGCGCCAGCGGGGATATCCGGCTGCAAGTCCGGGTGGTCTCAATGCGGGACACCGATTACTGGGACAAGGCCGGGCTGATGCTGCGCAACAGCCTTGACGCCCCCGCACCGACCGCCTCCATCATCATCACCCATCGCGGGGAACTACAGTTCCTGCGCCGGTGGCAGCGGGATGCAGCCATGGAAGGCGAGGGTGGACCGACCATCCCCTTCCCCGCCTGGCTGCAGTTGATGCGTCGTGGCGAGGTGGTCACGGCGGCGTGGTCCTCCGACGGCCAGGCCTGGACGCCCGTGGGCACCGAACAGCGCCTGCCAGCCCTAGGCGGCGAGGTCGAGGTTGGCCTTGCCGTGTGCAGTCATAATCGCGCCGAGAGCAACCGCACCACGTTCGACAGCCTGAGCGTCGTACCCTTGCCTTGACCCCGGACGGCCACCAATACGATCCCAAGGCTACGACAGCGGTGAACTCAGGGGCTCATGATTCTGCATCGTTCCTGGTTCCGATCGAGCAATCAACACCGCGTACGTCCTGGCTCGCGCCGCTGTCCCGCACGGACGTCCGCATTCTGCCGCTGGTAGCGGCCAACTGATAGGAGGCCATTGTGCCCACTGGAACCGTCGTCCGTTTCGATCGCCGCCGTGGTTACGGCTTCATCCAGCCCGAAGACCAGGGTGAGGATGTCTTCGTCCACCAGAACAACATCCAGATGGAAGGCTTCCGCTTCCTCGACGTGGGCGAGCGCGTCCAGTTCGAGATGGAAGTTGGCGACAAGGGCATGAAGGCCGTGTCCGTCACCCTCACCGAACCGCGCAAGCCGCGCCCCGAGGGTGAGTTCGGCGGCAACGGCGACGGCAATGGCTACGACCGTGGCGGCGACTATGGCAACGATCGTGGCAACGACCGCGGCAACGACCGCGGCTACGACCGTCCGGCCCCGCGTGAACGGCGTGAGTCCGCCCCGCGTGGCCCCGCTGCTGGTGCTGCTGCTATCGGCAGCGACGACCGCACCAAGCGCAAGATCGAGCGCTTGATCTCGATCCTGGTCGAGAAGGGCGTACTGGCCCCTGGCGAAATCGACGGCGTCGACGCCACCGCCGCTGCGGCCGAAGCCAAGGCTTGATTCTAGCGTCCTTGAGGGCGGCGACTTAACCCTGCCAAGGCAAAGTCGGCAACGTCGCTGCCCAAAAGGACTCGGGGGTGCGGGAGTACGGCCCAGCGCTAGCGGGGCGGGCAAAAAAATCAGCCCGGAGCCGCGCAGTTGGCGACATATCGCTGCGGCTCGTTTCACTCGCGCTACGGCGTGGCGTTCGCTCGGCGCGCCGAAGCGCGTCGCCGTAGCGCGAGCGGAACGAGCCCAACCCCGCCTCCCGCTTGTCTTCAGCGCCCTTGGCCCAGCCTGCGCCCCTCTTATGGCCGACGAAGACGCCCCACTCAGCAGTTACTCCGATCCGCTCTACGACCGGCTCGATGCCATTTCCCGGCAGATCCGTAAGCAGTGGTGGTTGATCGCCCTGACCATCCTCATCATCGCCCTCGGCGCCATCGCTCTGCGTCTGAGGATGCATCGCGAACCGATGGCACTCGGCGGCGCCATCGCGGCAGAGGCCTACGCTGAGCGCGACGCTGCCAAGCGTGAGGTGCTGTGGTCTGAACTGGCCGATGGCCCGAGTCACGACCCCGGCTTCCGCGCCGCCGCCTGCATCGAACTCGCCCAGACCCTGCTCGACCGTGGTGACGCGATCAAGGCGCGCGAGCGCGCCCAGCAGGCGGAAGGTCTGGCCCGCCAGGCCGAAGACGATGATCTAGTGCTCGCCGCCAGCCTGTCGCGCGCGGCCGCCAGCCTTGATGGCGGCGATGCGCAGGCCGCTCTCGACACCTACGAGAAGACTGCACGCGGCGCCGGCGCCAAGTACCCGGCCCGCAAGCTGGCGGCCGAACTCGGCGCTGCCCTCTGCCTGGAGAAGCTGGGCAAGCCCGATGAGGCCATGATCCGCCTCGAACCGTTGACCACGCGTTCGGAACGTGGCGCCGAGCAGCTCATCCAGCTGGCTACCTCGATGTACTGGCGCCTGAAGCGAGCCGCCGAGAAGCCGGCGACCAGCGACCAGCCGTCAGCAGTAGCGCCAACCGAACAGTCGGCACCAGCACCGGCACCGGCACCGGCCGAACAGCCGACGCCAGCCGAGCAGCAGCCGGCAGCCGACCCCGCCGCCAAGTAGCCGCGTCGATGGAGACCCTGCCCCCGCTGGCCCCCGGCTACGTCCGCATTGAGGTGCGCTTCCGTCTACCCGGTGCCCCGCCCACGCCGGGCGAGGTAGCGCGCGCCACCGGCATCCATCCCAATCAGCTCGGCCCCATCATGGTGGCCGGCGTGAATGCCGTGGTCGACGCGAAGAGCCAGTTCGTCCAGCGCGCCCGCGAAGGCCTGGCGGCCCTCGGTCTGACCAGGGTGGCGGACTGGAACTTCCGCTGGCTGCGCATGAACGTCGGCCGCAACCATGGCCTGACCATCGGCCAGCTGCGCAAGGTGCTGGTCGCCGCCGACGCCCTGCCGCTGGGCAAGTTCAATATCAACAACACCCACACCCTGGTCGGCGTGCAGGACCAGAAGGCCGAGGCCGTGGTACGCCATCTCGCCGACACGCGCATCAACGGCCAGGCTGTGCGCCCCGAACTGCTGCCGCACAGTCGTACCCTGGGCAGCGCCAGCTTCAACGCTGGCTGATCACTCTAGAAATCGCAGTTCGCGGTTGTAGCGACACCTGTTGTGTGTGTTGAGGGTGTTCACCAAACGGGTGACC
This sequence comes from Planctomycetota bacterium, assembly GCA_038203025.1. GTDB lineage: Bacteria > Planctomycetota > UBA11346 > UBA11346 > UBA11346 > UBA11346. The sequence continues at coordinate 139 of JBBREK010000147.1, read as the reverse complement.
TAGTGTAAACCCAATGTAACTACTCAGCCGGGCCCCGTCGCGCAGCGATGGGGCGGGCGCCGAGTGGCGGTGGGCGGATATACTGGGCGAAGCCCAGCCGCCCACGGTTTCGGAGCCGTGCGACGTAACAGATCGGAAG
>JBBREK010000146.1:0-10593 GCA_038203025.1 Planctomycetota bacterium | reverse complement strand
CGTTCAAGCAGGAGGACATCAAGCCCAAGGGCCACGCCATCGAGGTGCGCATCAACGCCGAGGACTGGCAGAATAACTTCAGCCCGGCGCCTGGCCGCATCACCATGTACGTCGCGCCGTCCGGCAAGGGCATCCGCGTCGACAGCCACTGCTACGCCGGCTACATGATCCCGCCGAACTACGACTCGATGATCGCCAAGCTGATCGTGCACGGCACCGACCGCGCCGACGCTCTGCGCATCCTCGAACAGGCCCTGTCGGAATACTACCTCGACGGCGTCAAGACGACCATCGGCTTCCACCAGCGCCTCATCCGCGACCCCCGCTTCGTGAACAACGAAGTGACCACCAAGTGGGTCGATGACGTGTTCATGAAGGAATAGGGATACGCCAAACCCCGGCCGGGCCGGCCGGGGTGACGGGCGGGCCAGCGGCCCGCGCTCCCAGGGGGTGTGCGTGGTTGGCAGCGCAGGCGGAGGCTTTGCCGTAGCCGAGCAGCCTCCACTGACGTCGACCTCGCGATCGGCGAACGTCAGTGAGCCGGGATCGCGCGGGGTCCGGGGTGGGTCTTGGGGATGGAGTCCCCGGGTAACCGCCGTTGGCAGCGCAGTTGAGAAGCAGTGCCTGTCGCAGACCCGCTTGCAGATGGAGTCCCCGGGTAACCGCCGTTGGCAGCGCAGGCGGAGGCTTTGCCGTAGCCGAGCAGCCTCCACTGACGTCGACCTCGCGATCGGCGAACGTCTGTGAGCCGGGATCGCGCGGGGTCCGGGGTGGGTCTTGGGGATGGAGTCCCCGGGTAACCGCCGTTGGCAGCGCAGGCGGAGGCTTTGCCGTAGCCGAGCAGCCTCCACTGACGTCGACCTCGCGATCGGCGAACGTCAGTGAGCCGGGATCGCGCGGGGTCCGGGGCAAAGGGCCCTGGCGGGTCCAGGGCAGAGCCCTGGTGGGGGCCCGGGGGTCACGCCCCCGCGGAAATAGCCTGTGTTGGGCACGCCTCGATGCATGAGCCGCAGTCGACGCATTCATCGTTGATCGTCGCCTTGGCGTCGACCATGACGATGGCGTTGGTCGGGCAGGTGGGGACGCAGGCTTCGCAGCCTTCGCACTTGGCGGCATCTACAACGTGGGGCATGGTAGTTCTCCTCAGTGGGGTTGAATATCATGCCCGGTGCAAACAGGAAATGAAGGGGGTAATCCCAGCCCGCGCAGGCTTTGGCGATGCCTATGCACCCTGCGCTTCCGATGGCTTGGTCGTCCTAACGCGTGCAGTCGTGCGCATGCTCATGCCGGCATGCGCATACCTGCATCGCGTGCGCGATGGCCAGAGGTCTCGTAGATCGAGAGACTCGGGGCAGCACCACCTGCTCTGGAGATTCCCATGCGCTACGCCCCACCCACCCGCGCCTTCACCCTCATCGAACTCCTGGTGGTCATCTCGATCATCGCCATCCTCGCCGGCATGCTCATCCCGGCGGTCAGTTTGGTCATGGCCAAAGCCCGGCAGCTGGCCTGCGGCCGCAACATGTCCTCCGTCGCCTTGGCCTCTGTGGCCTATGGCAGCGAACACGACGGCGCCTGGCCGCTGTGGTATGCCAAGGCCGACGGCTCGAATGCCGGCCGGGCCGTTACTGGCAATCCGCCGGCGGCGCCGGCTGGCACCGACGCGGTGGCTACCGCCGGTGCCAGTCTGGAATTGCTGTCGGCGTGGAGCGACGGCGAAATGGTGCGGCAGGTCTTCGTCTGCCGCGCCAATCCGCAGATCATCCCGGCCGACGAGGCCAACCTCGGTCTGCCCGCCTACGACGGCACGCCGGCGCGTTGGCTGTCGCCGCAGCTCCTCGCCTTCGCCTACGACTGGTCGGTGCCGGGGAACGCCCGCAGCACGCGCGCGGTGTTCACCGACCGGCCGACCGCCGAGGGCTCGCCGCATGGCCGCAACGTCAATGCGGTCTTCGCCGACGGGCATCTCGGCTCGCTGACCATCGTCCGCACCGCTCCGGTGGGCACGGCGACCATTGCCACGGATGGCAATGCCGCCGGGTTCGGCGCCACCAATGCCGATGCGGCCGGGACCCCGGTCGACTCGGTATTCGACGGCAATGGCGATGGTAACATGGCGGCTGGTGGCCTGGGCTCGCGGACCCGGGCCTGGGTCCGCTGACCATTCCAGGAGGCATCCCGTCCGATAGGACTGCAGCATGCTGCGCCTTACATCCCTGCTTCTCGCCACCGTCCTGCTCGCCGCCGGCGAGGCCCCGCAGGTCATCGACCAGTGGTTCGTCGGCGATCTGCGCTTTGGCGACGCGGCGCCGCAGCCAGCCGTCTCTCTGCACCTGGTGAGCACCCCGGTGGAGGGCGGCGGCCGTTCGACCCTGGCCGAGATGTCGGTGGTGCTGCGTCGCCCGTTTGGCGGCAAGGACTTCCGCATCGAGACCAAGCAGCGCCAGGAACTGACCGAGGACGATCAGGGCCGCATCACCGGCTTCCACATTGACAGCGACGAGAACGGTACCCGCACCGTCGCCACCGGCACGATCAAGGACGGTAAGGCTGTGGCTGAGGTCGCTCACCAGGGCCGCATTGATAAGCAGGAGATCATCCTGCCCGAGGACGTCGAGATCCTTGGGCAGATCGCCAGCCAGGAGAAGATGGCCGCCGCGGTCGCTGCGGCCCCGGACGGCAAGCCTGGACTGATCCACTTCGCCGGCCTCGAACTGGTATCGCACCGCGTCGTCCTGGTGCGCAGCGAGGCCCGCTACGAGTCCACCGATGCCGAGGGCAACCTGCGTTTCATCGTCACCAGCGACATCCTGCCGGTGCCGTCGACGGCGGTGGTCACGCGGCGCGGCGACCTGGTGCGCATGTCGGTCGACCTGACCCTGATCAAGGTGGAGATCCGCCCGGCTCCAGGCCCCGTCGCCCTGCTTGGAGCCCAGGTCGACGCTGCCGGTCTGGTCGGCTCAAAGGGGCCGTCGCCCAAGGGTGGGGCGATCGAGCTCTACCGTCTGCCGGTCGATGGCACGGTGGTCGATGACGAATTCCAGAACCGCAATGGCGAGATCGTTGCTGTCCTGCGCGAGGCCCAGCCCGGGCCGCTCGCTGATCCCGCCCCATTTTTGGCGCGTGAACCGCAGCTGGAGATCGACGACCCGGACATGCGCGCCTGGGTCGAGGGCCTGATCGCCGGCAAGACCGACAAGCTGGAGATCGCTGAGGACCTGCGCCTGGCGGTCCGCAGCCACATCACCCAGCGCGATCTTGCCACTGGCGACGGCACCGCCCTCGACACCTTCCGCAACAAGCGCGGCGACTGCACCGAGCACGCCAACCTGCTGTGCGCCGCCCTGCGCATCGCCGGCATTCCGGCCCGGGTCGATGTCGGCGTCATCCATCCTGCGGAGATGACCTCCTGGGTCGGCCACGCCTGGGTCAGCGCCTATATCGAGGGCCGCTGGCGGCATCTCGACGCCGCCTACCCCGGCGTCGCGCGCAGCTGCTATCTGCGGTTGGGTTCGGCCTCTGGCCATGACGGGGCCAAGACCGCTGGCGCGATGATCGCCGCCTTGGCCAGTCTGATGGGACGGGAAATTGAGTCGCTTGGCGGTCGTCCATAGATCACCACAGTCGTGGCCATGGACCTGCATAGCGCCATCCGCGACCGTCGGACCACCAAGACCTATTCCGGCGCAGCGATCCCGCGCGCGACGATCGAAGCGCTGGTCGAGGCCGCCTGCTGGGCACCGAACCATCGGCTGACCCAGCCGTGGCGCTTTTCGGCGATCGATTCCGAAGGCGTCGCCCGCCTGGTCGCTTTCGTCCAGCGACCGCCGGTGTGCGAGGCGGTCTTTGCCCGCAAGCTGCCTGCGATCTGCGAGCGGCTCGCCGCCTGCGGCGCGGTTGTCCAGGTGACCTGCACGCAGGCCGACGTCGAGGAGCAGCGGCGCGAGGATCGCGACGCCACCGCGGCCGGGGTGCAGAACCTGTTGCTGGCGGCTCAGGCGGCCGGGCTGGGCTCGTTCTGGTCGACCAGTCCGCTGCTGACCCATCCCGAGGTCCTGCGCTGGTTCGGGGCCGATCCCGCTTCGGAAGCCCATGTCGCGACGGTCTGGCTGGGAATTCCCACGGAATTGCCACCGCCACCGCGCCGCCGGCCGCTCGCCGAGGTGCTGCACTGGGCGTGACGTACCCGAAGCAAGTACTTCCCGGTCCGCGTTGACACCGCCCCGCCCGCCGGTTACCAAGATCACCACCAAGCCATGCAGGAAATTCAGTACCTCACCTCGTACCAGATCCTGCGCAAGATCGCCTCGGGCGGTATGGGCTCGGTCTACCTTGCCGAACAGCTGGGCGCTGACGGCTTCCGTAAGATCGTCGCCATCAAGACGATCAAGAAGGAATACCTCAAGAACAAGGAGAACGTCGATCTGTTCGTCGGCGAGGCCAAGCTGGTCGCCGACCTGATCCACGAGAACGTGCTGCAGGTCTACCAGCTCGGGCAGACCAAGGGCGTGTACTACATCGTCATGGAGTACGCCCATGGCAAGAACCTCGCCGACTTCATCCGTGCCCACAAGGACATGCACAAGGTCTCGAACGTCGACATCGGCGCCTTCGTCATCTCGCGCGTGTGCCGCGCCCTCAATCACGCCCATGAGGCGAAGGACATGCGCGGTCAGCCTCTGAACATCGTGCACCGCGACGTCACCCCCAGCAACGTCATCATCACCTACGGCGGCGTGGTCAAGCTCACCGACTTCGGCATCGCCAAGGCCGTGATCATGAACACTCCGGATGAGGCCGAGGTGATCATGGGCAAGCTGCCGTACATGAGCCCCGAGCAGGCCAAGTTCGTCGGCACCACCCGCCAGAGCGACGTCTTCTCGCTCGGCCTGGTGATGTACGAACTACTCACCAACACGGTGGTCTACAACGTCAACGATATCGACGACCTGGTCGACAAGATGGACAACTACTCGATCAAGCCGCCGCGCCGGCTGAATCCGCATATCCCCGAGAAGCTTGAGCAGATCATAATCCGCGCGCTGGAAGTGAATCCGGCGAACCGCTACCAGACGGCGCGCGAGTTCGGTCAGGACCTCGAACATTACATGTATGACGGCGGCTACGGCCCGACCAACGAGAAGCTGCAGCGCTACCTCCAGCGCCTTTTCCCGCAGGAATCGGCGGCGCCGATCGCCACTCTGCACGATTCCAGCTCGTCGACCCCGGCCCCGCCCTCCCCGGTCTGATCGCGCCTGGGACCGCGCGCCGCTGGCGCGCATGTGAGGGGCTGCAGCATTGCCCCCATGCCCCTAGCCGCCCGTATCCACGCCCACGGTGATCCCGCCGAGGTCCTCCGCGTCGAGACCGTCCCGTCTGCCGACCTGCAACCCGGTCAGGTTCGCATCCGCATGCGCCTGGCGCCGGTCAACCCCGCCGATCTCAACGTCATCGAGGGCACCTACGGCCGCCTGCCGACCCTGCCGGCGACGGTCGGCAACGAGGGGGTCGGCGAGGTGGTAGAGGGCCATGGCCTGCCCAAGGGCGCTCTGGTCAGGCCGCGTGACGGTGCCGGTACCTGGGCCGAGGAGGTCGTCACCGACGCGGCGCGCTGCACCCGCCTGCCCGACGAGTTGCCCGACGACCAGGCCGCCCAGCTCGGGGTCAATCCGGCCACCGCCTGGGCTGTGCTGCACGAGTTTGGGCCGCTGACGGCCGGTGACTGGGTGCTGTGCAACGCCCCGGCTTCAGGCGTCGGACGCGCGTTGGCCGCCCTGTGCGCGGCGCGCGGGCTGCGCCTGGCCTGCCTGGTCCGGCGCGAGGGCGAGGCCCCGGCAGGTGCGCTGGCGGTGCCAGCGGGTCGCGAGGCGGCCCAGGCGCTGCGCAGCCTGGGCGCGAAGCTCGCCCTCAACCAGGTCGGCGGCGACAGCGCGGTGGCCCTGGCCAAGGCCTTGGCCCCGCAGGGCGCGCTGGTGACCATCGGAGCTCTTGCCCGGCAGCCGCTGTCCCTGCCCAACGGGGCGGTGATCTTCAACGAGCTGCGCTGCTGCGGCTTCTGGGTGTCGCGCTGGTACGAGCGTGTCGATTCCGGCGTGGTCGAGGCGATGATGGCCGAGCTGGGTGGATTGGTACGCAGCGGCAATTTGCATCTGCCGGTGGCGGCGACCTACCCACTGGAGCAGGTACAGCAGGCCGTGGCCCACGCCCGTCAGGGCGGGCGTGGCGGGAAGGTGCTGCTGCGGACGTAGCGCCGACTGAAGTCGGCGCTATGGGAGCTCAGGCGAAGGCGGTCAGATACGGCAGCTTCTGTGCCGTCTGCCGCACCTGCGGCAGCCCTTCGACCAGCTGGCCGAGGGCGTCCCATTGGCCGGTCAGGAACTGCTTGCGCGGTCCGTCACCCAGCTGGCAGGGGAAACTCTTCGCCCCGACCGTGACCTGCATCGCCTCCAGATCGACGGTGATCGCGACCTGCGGATCGCCGTCGATCAGGGCCTGCATCGCTTCGCTGTCGCTGTGCGACACGCGCACTGCCGGCAAACCCATGGCGACGCAGTTGCCGTGGAAGATCTCGGAATAGCTGACCGCGATGAGGGCTTCGACGCCCCAGCGGGCGAGGGCCTGCGGGGCGTGCTCGCGCGACGAGCCACAGCCGAAGTTGGCGTTGGCGATCAGGACCTTGGCGCCGCTGAAGCGGGCGTCGTCGAAGCTGTGCAGCTTGCCCTGGGCCTTGAGCTGCAGGCGGTCGTCCTCGAAGGCGTTGTCGCCGAGACCGTCGAAGGTAACGCAGCGCAGGAAGCGCGCCGGGATGATGCGGTCGGTGTCGATGTCGTTGCCGCGCACGGGGATGCCACGGCCGGTGATGGTCTTGATGATCTGGGGCATGGTGTTCAGGTTTCGGGTTTCGGGTTTCGAGTTTCGAGGGTGATTCGCCGGATCCGGGTTTGGGGTCTCGCAACCCGCAACCCGCAACCCGAAACTCAGGTGCGCAGCACCTTCCTCACATCGGTGACGACGCCTTCGAGGGCGGCGAGGGCGACCATCGCCGGGCTGGCCAGCAGGGTGCGGCCTTCCGGTGAACCCTGGCGGCCCTTGAAATTGCGGTTGCTGGTGCTCATCGACAACTGCTTGCCCTTGAGCTTATCGGGGTTCATCGCCAGGCACATCGAGCAGCCTGCCTCGCGCCACTCAAAGCCGTGCTTGATGAAGACTAGGTGTAGGCCCTCGGCCTCGGCCGCCTTCTTCACCGCCTCGGACCCCGGGACGACGAAGGCCTTGACCGTCGACTTCACCATGCCGCCGTGCTTGGTCAGCACCTCGGCGGCGGCGCGCAGGTCGCTGATACGGCCGTTGGTGCAGCTGCCGATGAAGGCCACATCGATCGGGGTGCCGGCGATCGGCTGGCCCGGCTTGAAGCCCATGTAGGCGTAGGCCTCCTCGATGCCGGGCTGCTCGGAGATGGCGAAGGTTTCCTTGGCCGGGATCATCTCGCCCACCGCAACGCCGTGGTCGGGGCTGATGCCCCAGGTCACGGTCGGTTCGACCAGGCTGGCATCGAAGGTCTTGACGTCGTCATAGACCGCATCGGCTGACGAGGCGATCGACTTCCAGAACGTGACCGCCTTGTCGAAGGCGGCGCCAGTGGGGGCGAACTCACGGCCCTTGAGGTAGTCGAAGGTGATCTGGTCGGGGTTGATGTAGCCGCAGCGTGCGCCGCCTTCGATCGCCATGTTGCAGATGGTCATGCGCTCTTCCATCGACAGCGCATGGATGCCGTCGCCAGCGAACTCGTAGGCGAAGCCGACGCCGCCCTTGGCCGAGAGTACGCGCAGGATGTGCAGGATCAGATCCTTGGCGGTGACGCCGGACTTCAGCCGCCCCTTCACCTCGATCTTGCGCACCTGCATGCGTGACATCGACATGGTCTGGCTGGCCAACACGTCGCGCACCTGGCTGGTGCCGATACCGAAGGCGATGGCGCCGAAAGCGCCGTGCGTGGCGGTATGGCTGTCGCCGCACGCCACGGTCATGCCCGGCTGGGTCAGGCCCTGCTCGGGGGCGACGATGTGGACGACGCCCTGCTTGCCCGAACCGGGCTGGTACAGGCGGATGCCGAACTCCTTACAGTTCCGCTCGATCGCCTGCATCATGTCCTCGGCCAGGACGTCGGCGTAGGGTCGCGACTGGTCCTCGGTCGGGACGATGTGGTCGACGGTCGCTACCGACCGGTCGGGGAAGGCGACTGGCAGCTTGCGCTCGCGCAGCCAGGCGAAGGCCTGTGGGCTGGTGACCTCGTGGATGAGATGCAGGCCGATGAACAGCTGCGTCTGCCCCGAGGGCAGCGAGCGGACGGCGTGGAGGTCCCAGACCTTGTCGAACAGGGTGTTGCGGCTCATAGTGTTCCTGAAGGGCAGGCAGGTTGGGTACCGGGAAGGTCCGCTCAAGTGCCGACGTCCGCGTCCTGCCGGTCTTGCGCCGGATGCATGCTCCGCATGCTACGTAGAGATGATCAAGCTTGAGGTCCTGAACACTGCCGCCAAGGGCAAGCAGTTCACATTGAAGCCCGGTTTCACCGTCGGCAGCGGCGACGGCTGCACCGTCCGCGCCCAGCATGCCGCGTTGCAGCCGGTGCATGCCCGCTTCGTCGAGGAACAGGGGCGTCTGACCCTTGAGGTCGGGACCAAGGAGGCGCACGTCATCATCAACGGCAAAGACGTACTGCGTCATCAGTTGCGTCATCGGGACGAGCTCATCATAGGGCCGTTGCGACTGCGCGTCATCGACGAGTCGCAGGTCAGCCATGCCGCGCTCAAGCTCGATATGCTGCTGGAGGAGGTCGAGAACGGCCAGGGCGGCGAGATCTTCGACTTCGCCAAGGAGGACCTCTTCTACTTGGTGCAGAAGGACCCGGCGCTCAAGCGGGCGTTGAACTTCACCATTCCCAGCAAGGACCGCTTCATCGATCAGGCCCAGGTCTTCCTTGCTCGTCTGGTCAAGGGTCTCAGCCTCGACGAGTCGCAGATCGATGCCTTCATGACCTGCACCAAGGAACTGATCCTCAACGCTCACCGCCATGGCCACAAGTACGATGAGACCCGGCGCGTCACCCTGCGCTGGCGTGACCTTGGCGACAAGATCCAGCTGAGCATCGAGGACCAGGGCCCCGGCTTCGACCACAAGACGGTGCTGGAGGGGGTCAACGAGAAGGATGCGGCCAGCGCGGCGCGCGAGCGCTACCTCGCCGGCGGCTTTGGCGGCCTGGGCTTCAAGCTGATCACCAAGATGTCCGAGACCCTGGCCTACAACGACTCAGGCAACGTCGTCACCTTCACCGTGCGCAAGAAGGCCGCGCTTTCTGCGTGACGGCGTGACGGCCTGCGACGTCTGTGTCATCGGCGGCGGTGCCGCGGGCCTGTTCTGCGCTGCCACTGCTGTCCGACGCGGCCGGCGGGTCATCGTTCTCGACCACGCCACCACGCCCGGTCGGAAGATTCTGATTAGCGGCGGCGGCCGTTGCAACTTCACCAACCGGCAGGTCGGGGCGGAGAATTTTCTTTCGCAGAACCGACATTTCTGCCGCAGCGCCCTCGCCCGTTTCACCCCCGACGACTTTCTCGCCCTGGTCGAGGCGCGCGGCATCGCCTGGGAGGAGCGTCGTCACGGCCAGTTGTTCTGCGTGCAGTCGGCCAAGCAGATCGTCGCCCTGCTGCTCGACGGCTGCCGCGACGTCGACCTGCGCTGGGGCGTGCGCGTTGAGGGCGTGGCGCACGCCGACCGCTTCACCATCGCCACCTCGGCCGGCGAGGTGGTCGCCGACCGCGTGGTTGTCGCCACCGGCGGCCTGCCGGTTCCGTCAGTTGGGGCCAGCGACTTCGGTCTGCGCCTCGCCCGCCAATTCGGACATGGCATTATTGAGCCGGCTCCGGCCCTGGCGCCGCTGCTGCTGCCAGCCGGCGAGCGTCTCGACCTGCCAGGCATCGCCGTAGACGCCGAGGTCCGGGCCGACGGTCCGGTCTTCCGCGAGAGCCTGCTGTTCACCCACGGCGGGATCAGCGGGCCGAGTGTCCTGCAGGCCTCGTCGTACTGGCGTCCCGGCCAGCCATTGCACGTCGACCTCCTCCCGGGTCGCGACCTCGCCGGCGAGCTGGCGGATGCGCGCGGGGTTAAGACGCAGCTCGCCAACCACCTGACCGGCCTGCTGCCCAAGCGCCTGCTGCAGGCCCGCCTGCCCGCCGTCCTGGCCGAGCGGCCGGTGGCGCAGCTGTCGCGCGCCGACATCGCGGCGGTGACGGCGGCGCTGCAGGCCTGGGTGCTGCACCCGGATGCCACCGCCGGCTGGCTGAAGGCCGAGGTCATGCGTGGCGGCGTCGACACCGACGAGTTGTCCTCACAGAACCTGGAGAGCCGTCGCGTCCCTGGCCTGCACTTCATCGGCGAGGTCGTCGACGTCACCGGCTGGCTTGGCGGCTACAATTTCCAGTGGGCGTGGGCCTCGGGCCATGCCTGCGGTACGGCACTCTAGTTCCCTGGCCGTTGCGCGATGGCCCCCGACGCACAGCGTCAATAACCTATTGCGCCGGGTCACAAGCGTGGTGC
>JBBREK010000145.1:0-10707 GCA_038203025.1 Planctomycetota bacterium | reverse complement strand
GCGGTTCGCGGTTCGCGGTTGTTGCGACACGGATTGTGTGCGTTGATGGTGTTGACCAAACCGGTGACCAATGGGATATCCCAGCCTGGATTGCCCAACCGCGAACCGCGTACCGCGTCCCGCGAACCCACTGCGGTTGTGATCGATGGATTGCGGTCGGATGTCGCCCATCTCGCCGGCAGCATCGGTCCGCGGCATCCGGGACGTCCTGCCGCCCTGACGGCAGCCGCAGATTGGTTGCACGACCGGCTGATCGCCTGCGACCTGGAGCCGCGTCGCGAAGCCTTCGGTGGTCTGGTCAATCTGCTTGCTGACGTACCGGGGCGCGGACCCGGGCGGATCCTGCTTGGGGCGCACTACGACAGCGTGCCCGACGTCGCCGATGCGCCCGGGGCCGATGACAACGCCAGCGGCGTGGCGGCGGTGCTCGCCCTGGCTGACCGTCTGCGTCGCGAACCGTTGGCGTGCAGCGTGCGGGTGGCCCTCTTCGCCAACGAGGAGGGCATGCGCTGGGGCCGCGAGCGCGGCGGGTCCTGGCTTCATGCCAGCCGGCTGCGGCCGGGCGAACTGCGCGCCGCGCTGATCCTCGACTCGCTCGGCTGGTACGACCGGCGTTTCGGCACCCAGGCCTGGCCGGCGTGGTGGATGCCGTGGGTGCATGGCACGCGTGGCGACTTCCTCTGCGTCCAGGCGGCGTGGCGCGACCGTCGCCTCGCCCGCGCCTGCCGCAGCGTGGCGCGGGGACACGGCCTGCCGGTGCGCGGCTGCTGGTGGCCGGGGCAATCGTGGCAACTGATGGGCGATCAGGAATCCTTCCACGCCCATGCGGTGCCGGTGATCACACTGACCGACACCGACCGGTTCCGCAATCCGCGCTTCCACAGGGCGGAGGACCGGCCGGAGACGCTCGACTACGACGGGCTCGGGCAGTCGGTGGCGGCGGCCTGGGCTGTGCTGGGGATGCTCGCCACCGGCTGAGTGCGGTCCGTCGTGCCGCCGGTCACGCGTCGGTCGATCATCAGGTGGGCGGTGGAGGCCGCGATCACGGCTGCTTCCCCAGCCGCGGCAGCAGCGCCGCCGGTACCAGGTAGCGTGGCTCGGCGCCCAGCTCAAGCGTGGCACCGGCAGAGCCGAGGTGACGGCCGAAGGCGTCGAGGACGACGGCTCCGGGCAGTGCGACCGGCACGGTCGCAGTGCCGCCGGGCGTGCTGCACCAGCCGACCAGCACGCTGCCGGAGGGACCGCGGAACTCGTAGAGCAGGGCGCCGGTCTTGGCGTCGCCGCGATCGGCAACGAAGACCGCGTCGCCGAGTAGCCGGTCCCAGACCGCCAGCAGCGGCTGCGACACCAGTGGCTGGCCGGCGAAGCCGTTGATCATCTGGAAGTTGTCATGGCCGGGGTATTGCCGGGGGGTGCCGTTGTAGAGGTAGTAGCGGGCAAAGCCGGCGACCTGACGGCCGATCACGCCCTGGATCAGCCGCAGCGCCGAGCTGAGGCCATCACTGCCGTCGGGGATCGACACTCCCGACTCGCTGTCCCAGACCGGCCGGCGCAGGCCGTGCGCGTCCATCAGCCGGTGCAGGGTGGCGAGGGTGCTGGCGAAGGCGCCAGCGCCCAGGGCGCCTTGCTCGCAGTGGCTGTAGTCGTGGCAGGACACCACGTCGCAGTGCTCAAGCATCCCGGCGGCGATGCAGGCGGAAAGGAAGGGTTCGGGCGTGCCTGCGGTGACACCGGCAACGACCACGGCCTGCGGATCGGCGCGCTTGATCTCCTCGTAGGCGGCGGTGACCAGGGCGACGTAGGTCTGCGCCACGCTCAACTTGCCGGCAGGATCGGGTTGCAGGGTGCCGAGGTCGGGCTCGTTCCAGATCTCGTAGGTCCGCGCCTTGCCAGCGCAGGCCGCCACGGTCTTGCTGACGTAGGCGCGCCAGTCGGCCAAGTCCTTGGCCGGGTACCAGGACCACGGCTTGTTCCACGAAGTGATATCGGCCAGCACCTTGGGCGGGGCGCTTGAGGCCCAGCGCGCGGTGCCAGTCAGCACGATCATCGGATCGATGCCGGCATTCAGGTACAGATCCAGTTCCTCGACTGGGAAGACATAGGTGCCCTTCTCCGGCTCGAGTCGCGGCCAGGAGAACTCGAAGCAGCGGTTCATCCGCAGACCAAGCAGGGCGGCGTGCTGCAACGGCCGGGGGTCGCCGTCACCCATGTCATGGGTTCCGAGGGTATGGCTGCCGAGGAAGCGCGGATCGTTCGGCTTGGCGACGCGCGGCGGCGGCAGGACCGCGAGCTGCAGCGACACCAGCTTGGCGTCAGCCATCGCGGCGGCGACCTGGTACCAGCCAATCGGCAGGGCGGGCAGCTGCGCTTCGGCACCGAGGCCGCCGCCAGGCAGCCGGATTAGCGTGACCGCCACCTCGCCAGCGGGTACACCGCGGGCGTCGGTTGCGACCAGCCGCACGCTGGCGCCCTCGGCCAGCCCGAGGCTCCGCACCTGCACCGTCACCGGTTCCCTCGCGGTGGCGACCTGGCTGATGCCGGGCGTCCCGGCCAGAGCGACCGCGACTGCCGACCGGGCCGCACCGGCGACACCCTCGCGCAGACTCACCCCGGTGATCTCGGCGGGGCCGGCCTTGCCGTAATGCTCGAGGCGCACGTAGCAGAGCTGCGGGCCAGCCGACAGCGTGCCGTAGCTCGGCAACGTGTGGACGTAGGTTCCCTCTGCCACCCCGTCGTGGAAAGCCAGTGGCTGGTTGAGCATGAACGACTTGGCGCTGATGCTCTCGCCAGACGGCCGGGCCAGCCAGAGGTGGACGTCACCCTCCTTGGCCGCACCGGTCACCCGCCAGGTGTAGCTGCGGCCGTACTCCAGCCGGACCAGGCCGATCGCGGTACTGAAGGCGAACATCCCGGCCGGGTTGCGCCACACCCCGGTGCCTTCGACACCAGGCGAGAACCAACTCGGCGAACCGGCGGCGATGTGGCGGCGGGCGAAGTCGCCCCACCAGGAGGTGCTTGAGAACCAGCCCAGCCCGCCGAGCGCGAAGCCGGGCTCGGCGAGGAGTTCGCCGCGTTCTGCGGTGGTGGCCGCCGGGACGTCGTAGGCGTCGGTCTCGATGATCTCCAGGTCGCGGATCTGGAAGGTTCCGGACCCGTCGCACCAGAGCTGCAGGCGGGTCTGGTCATCGGCATACTGCACTCGCACCTGGGTCTGGTAGCGGGTCCAGGCGCGCTGCGGACGCCAGCTGTCCTCGCCGTGGATGGTCCAGCTGGGCGGGGTGGCGCGGCGGAAGCACATGCTCAGTTTTTCGATCTGGCCGACCCCGCGGCCGGTGAAGGCAATGCGGTAGACCTTGTTCTTGGCCACCGCGAAGCCCGGCGTCGACTCGGCGAAGCTGGCGCCCTGCACGTCGATCGCCAGCACCGGCACCCCGTCGACGCGGTCGGCGCGGATGGCTTGAGGATGCTTCCAGGCCCCGTTGGCAAAGCCTTTGACCGACGCCGGATCGGCGAAGTCGGGGCGCAGCACGATGCGTTGCCCGGCGGCGTCACGCTCGACTACGGCCTGCTTGGCCAGCGGCGCCTGGGTCACCGCCAGGTCATCGAGCCGGATCGTGCCCGATCCCTGCACCACCGCGACCTGCAGGCCGACACTGTTGAGCCCGGCTGGCACCTCGACGGTGCCGGTGAGGTCGCGCCACTGCCCGCGCGGTACGTCGGCGCCAAGAACGGCGAGGTTCTTCTCGAAGCTGCGCTGCCAACCGGCGTCGAATCCGTAGACTCTGATCAGCGCGATGAGACCAGCGTCGCTGTCCACTCGTACCGCCCCGGTGACGGCGAGAGTGCCAGCGCTCAGCCCAGCGCCTATCTGCAGCAGGGCGATCCGGCTGTTTGCCGGCCCGGCGCCCGCCGGAACCTCCAGCCGCCAGCAGTCGGGGGCGGAGTGGAATACGGTCGCGTCCAGGGCGAAGGTCGCCGCCGGACCATCGGCATTTCCCTGCCAGACCTTCTCCCATGGTCCGACAGCTAGGCGCTGGTTCAGCGCCGCCAGGCGGGGGTCGGGAGTGTCGCCAGCGAACCCCGGAATCGAGATCGCCAGGAGCAGAGTGGTAAGTAGAAGGCGGGCAGGGGTCATCGGCGGATCCTCGGGAATCTGATATTGCATCGGTGCAGTCAATGAAAGAATGTGCTCCGTATAGGGATGTGACAGGCCGTCACCGTAGGAATCAGCGTGGTGCCGTGCTCTGCCCTTCGACCAGGCGCAGCTGGACGATCCGGGTCGGCAGGGGCCTCGGCGGGTCGGCGATGCGCTGGACCAGCAGGTCGACCGCCTGGGCGGCGATGATCTGCTCATCAATCACCATGGTCTCGACCGCGAAGCCGAGGTCGGCGAGCGGCTCGCCGCCAAAGGTGACCAGCGAGAGGTCCGTGGGCAGGCGCAGGCCCTCGGCGAGGGCGGCGGCGAGTACGCTGCGGGCGGTGGCGGCCCCGTAGGCGATGACCGCGCTTGGCCGGTCGGGCGCACGCATCCAGGCGAGGCAGGCGGCAAGGCGCTGGTCGACGGGGATGCGGTCGTTGGCGGTCAGATGTCGCGGCTCCAGCCCGGCGGCCTGCATCGCCGCACGATAGCCGGCCAGGCGATCGGCCATGCTGTAGTGGCGGTAGATCCCCGGCGTCGCCAGGCCGACGTCATAGTCGAGGTAGGCGATGGCACGGTGGCCCAGGCGCAGCAGCCGTTCGGTCGCGACACCGGCACCACCCTGATCGTCGGGCCGCACCGCGTCCGTGGGCCGCTTGACGTTCAGCCACACGCACGGGAGCTGATGCCGGTCGAGCAGCTCGGCCATCGCCGGCGGCACCTGGTAGTTATAGGCCGAAATCAGGCCGTCGACCATGAGGTCGCGCAGAATGTTGGGGACGTAGGTCGGATTGGTCAGGCGGTCATCGTCGCATACCGACACGGTCAGACTCAACCGCTGCGTTGCCAATTCCCCGGCCAGACCAAGGAGCAGATCGTCGCCGACGATGCTGCGTCGCAGGCCGCTGCTGAGCAGCAGTCCAACCTGGCCGAAACGTCGCGTCGACATGGCGCGGGCGGCGGCGTTGGGTCGATAGCCCACCTCGGCGGCGGCGGCCTGGATGCGTGCCACCGTATCAGGGGCGAAGGCGGTAGTCTGGCCGCGCAGGATATAGCCGACCGAGGTCTTGGCGAAACCGGTGCGTCGGGCGATGACCTCGAGGGTGGGTCGGCTACTGCGGCGGGGCATCGTGTCCCCCATTCTCGGGAGGCGCCGCCATCGTCATGCCCGGGGAACGCGCCGTTGCCTGGGCTTGGTCGAGCAGGGCCTGCCCCTCGGGGGATTTATCGGGGAACCAGCGGTCGCCGCCAGGGAGGCGGACGAAGCGCAACGGCGGCTGCGCCGGGGTATCGCCAGAATCGTTGTCGGCGCGCAGGGCCTCCAACGCGGCCTTGGCCGCCAGGGTGTAGGTGAAGAGGAAGGAGATCTCCTGCCGGCCGTCGTGCTCCAGCACCATCGCCCCGACGCCGGCCGGTGCTCCATCGCGTTGGGGGCCGGACGGTGCGGCGATTGGCGGGATGGCCTCGACCGGCGCGGCAAACAACTCGTGGGAATTGAGATCGTAGAACCATGCCGAGCGGACGACGTGGTAGGCCGTATGATCGCCTGCTGACCACCACAGCGAGAATCCGGCCAGGCCCAGGGCCAGTGCGCAGGCCAACGCCGCCAGCCATGGGGCACGCCCGGCCTTCATGGCACGGCGATCAGCTGGAAACTGGCCCCAGAGCCGGCCATCAGACGGGTGCCGCCGATTCCCGGGAAGTCCTGGGCAGACATCGCCCGGACGGTGCCGTCCCACAGCAGGGCGTTGGCCCGATCGCGATGCGTCAGGGCCGGTCGGCCCCCAGGCCACGCCTCGGTCTGATACCCGGTGATCTGCGTCTGTGCGTTCGACCAGGTGTCGAAGTTGTCGATCAGGAAGTAGTAGTTGTGCTTGGTCTGGGTGGTCATCGACCCGAGGTTGCGGATATAGATCTGGTCGGCCCAACTGTTCATCTGCAGCAAGGTGCGGTTGTAGCTCCGCTCCTCATCCACCGCGTACACGGCGCCGAGGTTGGTGAAATGGTAGGGGGCGATCGAGGGACAGACCATGCTGTTGCCGGGTTCGAGGAGGGCAGTGAATCCGCCGAGTATCCACGACCAACTCTTGGGATTCGGGCCGCCGGCAATGTAGCCGTTGCCCCAAGCGAAGTAGGCGAGGCGATTCTCGTAATCAGCGAGGTAGGCCGTCGCCGCGAGGTTGATCTGGCGCAGGTTGTTCATGCACACGGTCTGCTTGGCTGTCATCCGCACGACGCTGATGGCCGGCAACAGCATTGCGGCCAGCACGGCGATGATGCTGATCACCACCAGAAGTTCAGTCAGGGTGAAGGCCAGCTGACAGACGGCCGTCCCAGCGGACTGGCGAGCCCGCTCTTCTGGCCCCGTGAGCTTGTGGAGGGGAGGTTGAGTCATGGCACTGCACCGGTACAATATCGGAAATCCATGACAATGCAAGCCGCCAATGTCACCCAATCGGGTGGCAGCCTCAGCTCAACCTGGAGGAGAGTAGGCGGGGCTGCGCTCAACAGTGGAACGCTGGAATTCGATCCATGCACCGTTCATCGGAGGGATGAAGCTGGCCCGCCGATTCACCCCAGAGATCCCCCGGATCGCCTCCCTGGATCAACGGCGGCGGAAAAACCGCGTCGTCTTGGTCAGGGCGCTGGTGACCGAGTCGGTGGCCGTGCCGATGGCACCAATGACCCGCTCGCCGACCGATGCGGCGGACTGGTCGACCGCCTTGCGTGTGTCCTTGGCCATGGTCGAGGCACGTTCGCGGGCGGCCTCGGCCTGTTCCATGAACTTGTCGAGCGGTGAGGTGCCGGAGTGCAGATGATGGGCCGCGATCAGTTGCGAGGCGGTATAGACCGCGTTGTGCACGACGTAGAGCGTCATCTCACCCTCGGCCATCAGCGCGCAGCCGGGTCGTTGGGCAGAGAAGCGCAGCGAGGTGTCGACATGTCGGCGCGGCACCGGCAGCAGCCGCACGACCGGGGTAAGGTGCTCGTTCGGCGGGACCGCCTGGTGCAGTCGCCAGCGTCGTTCGCGTGGCGAATAGCAGGCGGTGGAGGGCCCATGCGGCGAGGCCCCGAAACGGTAGATGTCGACGCCGCGGGTGTCCTTCATCGCGAAGATCTGGCTGTGGTCGTAGATCTTACCGCCCCACGAGCAGAACTTTCCGGCATCGGGCAGGTATTCCAGATGGTCCGGGCAGATGCCCAGGGCCAGGAACATATCAGCGGCCTCGCGTAGGACTCGCTGCAGCGGCGTCTCCGCCTCGGCGGTCGGCCGACGCCGGGCCGCCTCCAGTTGCAGATGATCGGCGATCTCCTGGCGTTGGCAGACGCGGATGCGCTCCAGGCGGTGCTCGTCATCGGTCTCGCTGCTGCGGCGAGCCCGCGTGATGGCGACGGTCGCTTCTTCGTCGCGTTCCCGGCGGCCCGCCAGGACGCGTGCCATGACGTCGGCGTCCTGGCCGGCGACCTCGTCGGTGCGCCAGAAGGAGGTGCGCGAGACGGTACGCGTGGTCGGGACTGAATCGGGCCGGTTAGCCTGGGTCGCTTCGACGCTGGCCTCGTTGGTGATGCGCCTGGTCTTCTCCGACTCGCCAGACTGCACGTCCTTGCCGACCTGGTAGTCCTCGAGCAGGTCCCAGCCGTTGCTGGACGATTCCTCGTCTGGTTTCGGGCGTTCGGGGTCCGGCATGTCGGATCACACCATGGGATCGGCAGGCAGGCCAGCAAGCCTACTCCACAGCCGGATGGCCAGCGGGATCAAGGCATCGTCGAAGTCGAAGCGCGGACTGTGGCAGGGCTCGGCGCGGCCGGTGCCAAGCAGGATGTAGGCACCGGGCCTGGCCTGCAGAAAGTAGGAGAAGTCCTCGGCCGCCATCAGCGGGAGGCCGGCAGTGACGCAGCGACCGGCACCAAGGATGCCGTCGAGCGCGGTGCGGGCGCGGGCCGCCTCGGCGGCGTGGTTGACGGTGGCCGGGTAGGTTGGCTCGTAACGCAGTTCACCGACCGCCCCACTGGCGGCGCAGGCGGCGTCGAGGACGCGGCGCAGGCCGGTCACCAGGGCCTCACGGCGCGCGGTGGTCGCGGCGCGCACTGTGCCGGTCAGCTCTGCGGTGTCGGGGATGACGTTGTCGGCGGTGCCGGCGTGGAACATGGTGACCGACACCACCGCCGCCTCCTGCGGCGCGGTCTGGCGCGACACCAACTGCTGGGCCAGGACGGTGAAGTGCGCTCCGGTCAGCACCGGGTCGACGCAGTCGTGCGGACTGGCGGCATGGCCGCCGCGGCCGTGGATCACCGCCGTCCATTCGCCGTTGGCGGCCATCACCGAGCCATCCGGGCAGGCGTAGTGGCCAGCCGGCAGTCCAGACCAGTTGTGGTAGCCGAACACCGCGTCGATGCCGTTGAGGGCGCCCTCATCGACCATGCGTCGGGCGCCGTGGCCGCCCTCCTCGGCGGGCTGGAACAGCAGCGTCACTGGTCCGGGCAGGGCGGCCTCGTGCGCCGCAAGCCAGGCCGCCGCACCGAGCAGGCTGGCGGTGTGCCCGTCGTGGCCGCAGGCGTGCATGTGGCCGGGGATGGTGCTCTGGTGGCCGCAGCCGGTCAGCTCCTGGATGGGCAGTGCGTCGAGGTCGGCACGGAAGGCGACATGCCGTCCGGCTCGTCCAGCGGCCAGGCGGGCGACGGTGCCGGTGTCGGCGCAGGGGGTCCAGGCGATGTCCAGGCGGGTCAGCTCGTCGCGGACAACGCCGGCGGTGCGGCGCTCCTGCCACATCAACTCGGGGTGTCGGTGCAGATCGTGGCGCAGGGCGGTGGCCCGGGCAGCGATGGCGGCGAGGTCAACCATGTGCCGCAGCATTGCCATCCGCCGGTTGCGGGAAGGGTTGCGTAGCCAACCTATCGGCATGGCCAGCTATGACTTGATCATCCGCAACGGCACCGTGGTCACGCCCTGGGGCGTCGGTCCGGCCGATATCGGCATCCGCGACGGGCGTTTCGCCGCCATCGGTGAGACCGGCATGTCGGGTGCCGAGACCGTCGATGCCACCGGCCTGCACGTCCTGCCCGGGGTCATCGACACCCAGGTGCACTTCCGTGAGCCAGGGCTGGAGCACAAGGAGACCCAGGCCAGCGGCATGCTGGCGGCGGCCTTGGGCGGCGTGGTCGGGGTGTTCGAGATGCCCAACACCTCGCCCAACACCACCACGCCCGAGTTGATCGCCGACAAGCTGGCGCGCGTCGCCGGCAAGGTGTGGATCGACCACGCTTTCTATCTTGGCGGCGACGCGACCAACGCCGGTCGGCTGCGCGAGTGGGAGCGCACCCCCGGCGTCGCCGGCGTGAAGGTGTTCATGGGCGCCTCGACCGGCACCTTGCTGGTCGCCGACGACGAGACCCTGGAACGCATCGTCGCCGACGGCCGTCGGCGCATGGCGGTACACTGCGAGGACGAGCCGCGCCTGCTCGAACGCAAAGCGCTGCGGCCCCCCGGCGGTTCGGTGCACTGGCACCCGGTGCTGCGCGACGAGGAATCAGCCCTACGCGCCACCACCCGCCTGCTGCGCCTGGCCCGCCGGCACGGCCGCATGGTCCACGTGCTGCACGTCACCTCTGCAGAGGAGATGGCCTTCCTGCGCGGCCAGAAGGATCTCGCCACCGTCGAGGTGTTGGCCAACCACCTGACTCTGGCGGCGCCGGACTGCTACGACCGACTCGGCTCGCTGGCGCAGCAGAATCCGCCGATACGTGGCGAGCGGCACCGTGCCGCACTGTGGGCGGCGGTGGCCGATGGCACCGTCGACATCCTCGCCACCGACCACGCGCCGCATACCCGCGAGGAGAAGGCGCGGATGTATCCCGCCTCGCCCAGCGGCCTGCCCGGGGTGCAGACCCTGGTGCCGATCATGCTCGACCATGTCGCCAAGGGCAGACTGTCGCTGCAGCGGTTGGTCGACCTGACCAGCGCTGGTCCACAGCGCGTCTTCGGCCTGATGGGCAAGGGCCGCATCGCGTGCGGCTACGATGCCGACCTGACCCTGGTCGACCTCAAGGCCGAGCGCGTCATCGACGACGCCCAGCAAGCGAGCAAGGTTGGCTGGACGCCGTTCCACGGCCTGCGCGTGCAGGGCTGGCCGATGGCGACCGTGGTCCGCGGCCAGGTGGTGATGCGCGACGGTGCGATCACCGGTGCGGCAGAGGGACGACCGATCCGTTTTTTGGGGTGAGGCCGATGGCGCGAGAGCCCCACATGTACGAGTTCGTCCGATCAGCGTGCGTACTGGCCGTTATCACCGCTCTGGCGTTGCTGCTCTCCTCGTGCGATGATGGTGACGGGATCGACTACACCTCGATCCAGGTGTCGGTGAAGAACGACACCACCGAGACTATCACCCTGCATTACAGCACGCTGTCATGGAGCATCGTCGGTTCGGGCCTGGTCGACACCACCGACACCATCCCGCCGCTGGGTGAGCGCAGCTTTACGCATTACTACGTTGGGATTCCCGACGTCAGGGTCACTGGTCCGGGCTATGACCGTGCCTTCAATGCCATCTCCTACCAGGGCGGTGCCA
>JBBREK010000144.1:0-10764 GCA_038203025.1 Planctomycetota bacterium | reverse complement strand
CATGCCGATCTGGCGGATCTGATCGAGCTGGCGCTGCTTGCCGCCCTCGGTGATCGCGGTCATGGCGATGACCGCGGCGATGCCGAAGACGATGCCGAGCATGGTCAGGGCGCTGCGCATCTTGTGCGCCAGCAGGCCCTCGTGCACGGCGATGCGCAGGGTGTCGGCCGGACGGATCGCGCCGACCCCCTGCGGGTGCGGCACATCAGCCATCTCGTGCTCGCCGGAACCCTCGCGATCGACCGCCGGGCGGCGCTCGTCGCTGACGATCCTGCCGTCGACGATGCGTACCGAACGATCCGCCTGGGCGGCGACGTCGGCGTCGTGCGTCACCACCACGACGGTGTGGCCGGCGGCGTTGAGCCGACGGAACATCGACATGATCTCGGCGCCGGTGCGGGTGTCGAGGTTGCCGGTCGGTTCGTCGGCGAGGATCAGTCGCGGCTTGCAGGCCAGGCCGCGGGCGATGGCGACGCGCTGCATCTGACCGCCGGACAGCTCATTCGGGGTGTGGGTCAGCCGGTCGCCCAGACCGAAACGGGTTGCCAGGGCGGTGGCGGTGGCGTGGCCGCGCACGGCGTCCTCGCCGGCATAGACCAGGCCAAGTGAGACGTTCTCGACCACGCTGAGGTCGGTGAGCAGATTGAACGACTGGAAGATGTAGCCGATCTCGCGGTTGCGCAGTCGCGACAGCCCGGCGTCGTCGAGTTGCGACACCTCGACGCCGCCGAGCCGGTAGGTGCCGGCGCTGGGCCGGTCGAGGCAGCCGAGCAGGTACATCAGCGACGACTTGCCCGATCCTGACGGGCCGACGATGGCGACGAACTCGCCCTCATCGACAGTCAGGTCGATACCATCGAGGGCGCGGACCTCGGTGTCACCCATGTGGTAGATGCGGCTGATGCCGGAAATCTCGATGAGCGCACCCATCAGCGGTTCCTCGTCCTTACGATCTCGACCGCATCGCCCTCGACCAGACCGCCGGTAACAACGAACCACAACGGCCCTTCAGGATGGCCATCAACGGCCTGCTCGCCGCCACCGGACCTGCACACCTGCCAGGTGCCACCGTTGCCGGCCTGTACGGCCGCTTGCGGCAGGCGCAGCACGTCCTCGGCCTGATCGCGCACGATCTCGACCTTGGCGGCCATGCCCTGGCGCAGTTCGACGCCGGCGGTTTCGGCGAGGCGAACGCGTACCTCGAAGTCGACGACATCGGCGAAGCCAGCCTTGCCCTCATACTCGGGTCGGGAGAATTTGTCGCGGCCGACGCCGGCGATCTGCACCACTTCACCGTGCATCTTGAGGTCCTTCAGGGCGGGTATGACGACCTGGGCGGCCTGGCCCAGACGCAGCCGCCGCAGATCGACCTCGTTGACACGCAGCAGTACGTCCATGTTTTCGGGCGGAAATATCTCGATCATGGCATCAAGCTCCCAGCACTGGTCGCCGGCCTGCCTGGCGCGATCGCCGTTGCGCATCACCCGGACCAGGCCGGCCACCGGCGCCTTGACCACGTTCGGCGGCGAACCGGCCGCCGCCGTCTGCTGCTCGTGCAGCCGGGCAAGCTGGGTCTGGACGACAGCACGGTCGTCGGCCTCGTCCGGACCCAGCAGGGCCAGCTCGCGCTCGGCAAAGCGGATGCCCGTTTCAATGACCGCCGGGAAGCCGGCCGAGCGCACATCGATGGACGCCGCGGTACGCTCGACCTGCAGCTGTTTGAGTGCGAGATCTTGATCGAGCATGACTATGGCGCGGTCGTAGGCTGACTTGGCGTCCTCGGCGGCGATCTTGGCCTGCAGCAAGGTGGCGTCGGCCTCGGCGATGGTCTTGGCGTCGGGCGGCCGCATGGCGATGACCAGCCGGGTACGGATGACCTCCAGGTCGTTCTCCTGGCGCGACTGCTGGTCGGTCAGGCGTTCCAACTCGCTGCGTGCCACCGTGCCGCTGGCGACCGCGGTGGTGGTCTGCTCGACCTGACGCCTGGTCTCGGCGAGATCAAGCACGGCCTGCTGCTCATCAAGCTGCAAGCGGGTCTGCGACAGGCCCTGCTTCTCA
This sequence comes from Planctomycetota bacterium, assembly GCA_038203025.1. Classification (GTDB taxonomy): domain Bacteria; phylum Planctomycetota; class UBA11346; order UBA11346; family UBA11346; genus UBA11346. Next base: position 8,706 of record JBBREK010000144.1, on the reverse strand, counting down.
ACCTCGGCACGGAAGCGCAGATCGCCTTCGGCGGCTTCCGCCTCAGCCAGCCTGGCAGCGGCGGTATCGCGATCGGGCTGCCGCGCATCGCGTTTGGTCTTGGCCGCCGCCAAGGCGTCGGTCAGGGCCGGGGCCTTGGTCTGCTCGTCGGCAACGCTGGCGCGCACCTCGGCGATCTGGCGTTCACGCTCCACCTTGGCCTTGGCCGGATCGCTGGCCTGGGCGTCGCTGCCGGCCTCCAGCTCATCGAGTTTGGCCTGTCCGCGCAGGATGCGGTCGCGACCTGACTGCCAGGCGTCCAGCGCCTCAAGGTAGGTATCCAAGGCCGCCTGCCAGGTATCCTGGGTACGCTCCGCCTCACGGCGGGCCTTGCGGGTGACGGCATCGAGCGGTCGCAGTTGCTCGGCCAGCCGGACCAGCTCCAGTCCGCCCACCGGCTTGATGTCGACCAGCTTGCGACGCAGCTGTGCGATGGCGTAGGTACGCTCGGCGGCGGCGAGCTTCGGCCGTTCGATGGCGTCGCCGTGCTCGCGCTTGAGCTTAGCCAAGCGCAGTTCGGCCCGGCTCTGCACCAGTTGAGCGCGTAGTTCAGCCACCCGCTTGATCTCATCCTCGTCGCTGAGGATGAACAGCTCGGCACCGGGCTCGACCCAGGTGCCGTCCTCGATCACCCATTGCAACTGGGCACTGAACGGTGCCTTGGCCAGTACCGGGTCGCGCGGGGCGAGCACGCCGAGTTCGCGCTGCACCGACGCTACTGGGCCGCGCTCGACCCGGACGGTCTCGACGATCCGCCGTTCAACCTCGCTGCGACGTCCGGCGACCAGCAGGACCATCCCGGTCAGCAGGATGACGGCGAACACGATCCACCACGCTCGACTGGATGGTTTCTTCATGGCAGTCTGATCCAGCCTTTCGCGCCGGTGGACAGCCGTCGACGCAGCTCCTCCGGGGGTTTGAAACTCACTACAGCGCTGAAGGCGCGGCGGTTCGATACCGTGTCGTCGGCGTCGCCGACCAGTCGGTCGTGCGGGATGATGAAAGCGCGCCCCAGCTCGCTGAACGTCGCCGGGACCGGCTGTCCCGGCGCGCTCTCGAACTCGATCTCGCAGGGGCTGCCCGGGGCCAGCCCGGGAAAACTGTCCTCGGGCAGTTCGGTGGCGAAACGCAGGGTTTTCTCGTCGACGATCTCGGCCACGGTCATGCCGCCCCACACCGGGAATTCCCGGTCAATCTTTTCGCTGCGCTGGGTCTGGTCGTTCCACCCGGTCTGGAAGAGGATGCGACCGGACACCGGCGCGACCAGGTTCCGCCGGTTGGCGAAGTGGCGCTGCCACCAGTTGCCCTCGACCGCCCGCTCCATGGCAATGCGGTCGGCCAGGGTGTTGATGCGCTCCTGCACTGCCGCCTCGGCCAGTTCGGCATCACGACGGGCGAGCGCATCGACCGTGTCGATCCACGTCGCCGCCAGTTCGCGCCCCTGCAGCCAGTCGAGCCGCAGCTCCCAAGCTGCCGCCGACAGGGCCGCACGGTCGCGGCCGATGCCGGCGCTAGCCAGCGCGTATCTGGAGGTGGCCAGTTCGTTGAGATCGGGGACGGTCAGCCCCTCGTAGCGTCGCAGTCGGTCGGTGGCGGCGGTGACAGCGATGGAGGCCTGCTGCACGGCACCGTCCGCTGCTTCGCGGCCGAGCGGATCGGGATCGAGCTGGCGGCGCAGAGCCAGCCGGGCTTTCGCCTCGGCGACGCGACGGGCAGCGTGATCGCCCTGGGCACGGGTGAGATCCTGCCGCCGGCGTTCGGCGGCGGCGACCACCCGTTGCACCCCCGCGCGGCGGTCACGCTCGATGCGCTCGCGGTCAGCCTCCATCTGCGGGTTGTAGACCGTCAGGATGATGTCGCCGACCTGCACCTGCGAGCCATCTTCGACCAGGCTCTCGACCCGCCCCCAGATCCAGTGCAGCGAAACCCGGGTGCGCGCCCCCGGGACGACCTCGCCACGAAAGCGGCCGAGGTCGTCGCCGACCGGTCCGCTGCGTCGCGGCGGCGGGGGCACCAGCGATGCGGCGTCCACCTCCCGGTCCACCACCGTGCTGCCGCCTAGGCGGAAGGCGGTAACCGGCTCGTCCTCGGTCCGCCCACGACGGCGGATCACCGACCCGTCGCGATCGATGCGTACGAGGTGCGGTGGCAGGGCGGTGCAGCCTTCAGGCACGGTGAAGCGCAGCACGACGTCGATCGATTCGCCCTGGAGCAGGCGGTCGCCACCATCAGTAGACGGTTTCAGTCGCAGTTCGCGTGCAATCGCGTCGGCGGGATTCACCGCATCCCATGAGCGTTCGCCTGATCCAAAGGGCACGTCCTGCGCCCCAACCGATACCACCTCGGCAGGAATCTCCGCGCCATCGGGTCCGCGCAGCACGGCGCCTGTCAGGGACAGCCGGTCACTTAGCGGCGCATCCGCCCCTGCGACCACGCGTCCAGGCTTGAGCAGCGGCGCCAGATCCTGCAGTACCAGGGTGTCCACCACGCGCGCTTCCGGGGCGGCGAGGAAGCCCAGCGACCAGCTGGGATCGCGGACACGGAAGCCAATCTGCGCCTGGCCCTGAAGGATCAGGCTGCCGCCGGTGGCTGCGCGCACCGCCTTAGTCTCGCCGTCCCCGATCTGCACATCAAGCCGACCGTCGGCAACCTCGACCTCGATCGTCTGTTCAGAACGGCCGGCCCCGACACGGGCCGGCAGTGGCATCGGCTGCCCCTCGACGCGGATAGAGGCGCCATCCCAGGCGCGGTCGTCACCCAGGATGGCAGTGACGCGGTAGCGTCCCGACTGCACATCGAGGGACCAGTGGGCCGGACGGGCGATCAGCGCCAGGCCGCCGGTGAAGGCACCGCCAGCCGAGGCGGGCTTGCCGCCACCCTTGCGCTTGCCCGACCGGGGACGGCCTGCACCGGCCGGCGGTGCGCCCGCGTCGAGGGGATTTGCCGTCGTTTCGCGGAAAAGCAGCTCTCCGGCCTCAAGCTGGCGATCCCAGCCACGACCGCTGGCGAACGTCAGGCCGTGGTCGGCCGACCAGTCCGCCGGCGGCTTGCGCCCAGCTGGCAGGAAGCGCACCTGGACCAGGGGCGCGTCCTCGCCCACCCGGCTGACTACAATCGCGGCCAGCGGGGTGCAGTCGTGTACGTCACGCTCGGCCTCGTGCAGTTCGGCCTGGATGCGTTCGAGGTCGATGCGCCGGGTGGCCAGGTCGGCCTCACCCTGGGATTTTGCAGCGGCGATACGGGCGCCGATACCCAGGGCCGGGTCCTCACTGCCGTCCTCGGCAAGACCGAGGCGGATGGCGACATCTTCCGCCCACAGGTGCAGGTTGACCGTGTCCACCGGGACCTCGGGCGGTGACTCGAAATCGGTCAGCGCGAGCTGCGGCCTGGTCACGGCGCGCAGCGCCGCCGCCGCGTTGCGATCCGCCGACTCGGCGTCCAGTGCGCTGACCCGTCCCTGCTGGCGGTCGGCGGCGACGCGGGTGGCCTCGCGGGCAGCGATGTCGGCCGCCATCCGGGCGGCGCGCAGGTCGGCGTGCAGCAGCTCCAGGCGCTGCGAGTCCTTGGTCTCGGCCAAGGCGATCCACGCCCGCGCCGAGGCCAGCTCGGCGCGCAGGCTGCGTCGCTGCGATTCCACACCCTCAAGCTCGCCGGCTCGGTTGGCGACTTGGCGCTGATATTCGATGGCGGCCGCCTCGGCATTGCCACGGCGTTCGATGAGCAGGCGCTCGATCAGGGTGGTGTCGAAGCGCAGCAGCACATCTCCAGCGTGCACCAGCGCGCCATCGGGCTGTCGCCAGGATAGCACCAGGTCCTTGGCCGGCGCGTTCACCGGCACCGTCGACCCGCTATCGATGGCGACCGAGCCGCGGACCGCAACCTCGACCGCCGGCGCAGCGGCAGCCAGGGCGGCCAAGACCACACTGGGGACAAAGTCAGAGATCGACATGGATGGACGATCCGGGCGGCAATTGGCCAGGATGCTCAGGGGTGAAGGCGACGGTGACGTGGAAGATGCGTTCCTCGACGCCGATGGTACGGCCGAGAGCGATCTCCTCGGCGAAGCTGCCCGGTGGCATGAAAGCGTTCGCCACCGTCACCACGACAGCCTCGAGGCCGTCCGGTGCCCCGGCCCCGTAGACGCGCAGCTTCGCACCCGGCGCAAAACTGCCGAATAGTCGCGCCGGCACCTCAAAGGTGGCCCGACAGCCGCCGTCCCCGGCGATGAGGAAGGGTTCCCAGCTTTGCACCTTCGATCCAGCGCGAGGCGGGCTGGTCCACGAGCTGGCGTAGACCAACCGGCCATCGGCCGGCGACAGTAGTTCCTCGTCGACGATGTTGCGCATCTGCCCATCGACCCATCGCAGGCGGCCATCGAACTGGGCGGCGGCGGCGGCGATGCGGGCGAGGAACGCCTCGCCGGCGATGATCGCCAGTTCGCGCTGCGCCGTCTCATTCCCGCTGGCCGTCAGCACCGCCGCATCGAGAGTCTGCTGGGCTATCCAGTCGGTTTCGAGTTCGCGCTCGGCGGCATTGAGACGGGCGCGGTCGAGGGTCGCGCCGGCCTGCTCGACCGCGCGCCCGGCCTGGCGCAGGCGGTTGTCACTGATGCCACCGGCGGCGTGCTCCTCGACGGCCGCCGCCAGCTCGCGCTCCGCCCGCTCCTTGCCGACCGTGGCGCCGGCGACGTCCGCCTCGCTGCGCGCCAGGGCGACGGCATCGTAGGCGTTGCGTCCCACCCAGGCCTCGAGCGCTGCGCGCTCGCGGGCGATCTGGGCGCGGACCCACTCGGTGCGGGCGCCAGCGCGGTCGTCGGTCGCGGACAGCTGCGCGACACTGAGGTCGAGTCTGGCCTGCGCCAGCGTAAGCTCGGCGTCGGAACGGACCTGGTCGGCATCCCGCCACCATTCCACCTTCACCAGTCGGGCAATGCGATCGCCAGCGTGCACCTCGCTGCCATCTGGCAGGACCTCGAGCACCTCCCAGTTCCACGACTTCAGCCGCACCGGCTCGAAGTGATCGGGTTCGACCAGGGCGGTGAGTCTGACGCGCCCGGCCTGCGTCGTCGTCTGGGGTACCTCGACACGTTCCCCAGGTGCCAGTCCGGCGACCGCGACGAACCAGGAGCCGACCGGCCAACCGACCAGCCGGCGCGCCGTTCCATCGTCGAGCACGATATGCGGATCGTTGCGGTCGGCGACACAGAAGCCGGGGATGACGGCGGCGCCGGGCGCAACATCGACGGCGATGCTGCACGCCACCGACATGCCGGGACGCAGGGCCGGCGGTGGGTCGGTGATCGCGGCGGTGGCGGGGAAGCTGCGCAGGCCGTCAGCCCCGGTCTCCGGCGTCGGCGCCAGGGTGGTGATGCTGCCGCGGATGACCACGCCACCGAAGGCGGGCGACCGCAAGGCGATGCGCGCCCCCTCCGCCACCAAGGGACGGAGCTGCTCGGGCACCGGCACGCGGGCGGCAAGGCCGTCCCGGCCAAGGACGAACACGCAAGGCACGTTCTTCCACAGCTTGGCGCCCGGACGGATACTGGCATCGCGCAGCTGGACTACACCAGCAGCACGCGAGTGCAGGACCGGGTCCTTGAGCACCTCAAGCGTCTCCTCGTGCCGGCGCACCCGCCGCTCGCCATGTCCGCGCAGGCGGTCGAGCTCGCGGCGTTCGCGACGCTCCAGCGCCGTGCGCAGATCGGCTGCGAGTCCCTCGGTCGGTCCCGAGCCGAGCTGGGCATCAATGTCAGCGAGGGTAAGCTGGAGCCGACGCACGGTCGAGCGAGCGGCGGGCAGGCGGGCCAGTTCCAGGGCGACCTGCGGCGCGGCCAGGGCAGAGCGGCTGCGCACCTCTTCCTCATGCGCCTTGGCCAGATCGGCGCCACTGACCGGGGCGCCGGCCGTGGCCAGGGCAGTGAGCGCCAGACTGCGGCGTTCAGCGGCGGCATGCGCCGTGATGGCGTCGGCCAGCTGCAACTCGGCGATGCGCACCTCGTCGGGATCGATCAGGCTGGCGGCGGCGAGTTCGGCGGCCACCACCGCGCGCCTGGCACGCAGCTGACGGATACGGCTCTGCAGCGTCTCGATCTCGGCCTCGCCGCGTAGCAGCTCGATCTCCCGGCGCTTGGCGTCACGTTCGATGGAGAAGGAATCGTTGGCGTCGGAATCGCGCAGCGCCTGCGCGTCGTAGCGGATCAGGTCGTCGCCAGGCCGGACCGTCGCCCCCTCGTCGATGACCCAGGCCGCTGGCACCCAGGCCATCGGGGCGCCATGCCCGACCGGGGCGAGATGTTCCGTGCCGGCACGCAGGGTCAGCCACAGGCCCGTGGCAGGCGGGGTCTGGGCGGTGATCAGGCGACGCTGCGGCGCCACCACCGCCTGGTCGGACCCGGCGCAACCGGCCATGACAAGCAGTCCGGTCGCCAGGACGGCGACCTTCACCGGGCCTCCTTGGGTGGCACCAGAGCCTGGCGCTCGGCGAGCGCCAGCACCAGGTCGATGCGTGCCTCGATCAAGTCGACCTCTGCCCGGTCCAGCGTCTCGCGGGCACGTGTCAATTCGAGGTTGTCGACCCGGCCGGTGCGGTAGCTGGCCTCGGTGGCAGCGAATTTCGCACGCTCGGCCTCCAGCCGCTGCTGCGCCAGATCGACGGTGCGGATCTGCACCTCGATGCGCCGGCGCAACTCGCGTACCTGGCGTTCGAGATCGACCTCCTGGCTGCGCTGCCGCAGCTGCAGTTCACGCTCGTTGCGCAGCTGCTTGCGCAGTCCGGCCCGCTCGCCGGTCCAGGCGTCGAGCGGCATCTCGATCTCGATCTTCAGCGCCACGACGTCGGCGGGATTGTCCTGTCCCACCCAGGTGTCCGACTCCCAGGCCCTGGCAGCACTGGCCGTCGCCGTGACTTGCGGCGCCAAGCGGTCACGGGCAACCGCAGTGTCATCGCGGGCCTGATCCCGGTCGAGGCGCAGATTCTGCAGATCCTCGTGCGCTCCCAGGACGCGGGCGATGTCTTCGGCGATCGGCGGCAGGTCGGTGCGCACGACGGTGACGTCGCTGGGCGTGATCTCGACCTCGGCGCCCAGCGGCCGGTCGAGCAGCGAGAGCATACGGTCGCGGGCATTGGCCAGGGTCTGGCGGTCGGCCAGCAGGTTGGCTTCGGCTTGGTTGAGGTCGATGGCGGCGTTGGTCTCCTCGATCGGCGCCTTCAGTCCGGCGACCACCGACTCGCGCACGCCAACGAGGAAGGCCTTGGCCTGCTCCAGGCGGCTCTCGCGCAGCCGGATGCGGCTTTCGGCGCGTTGCAGATCGAAGAAGGCGCGAGCGGCGTCGAGAGCCAGCCGGCGAGTGCGCAGGGTCAGGGCGTTGACCGCCTTGGCGTAGGCGCGATCGGCGCCGGTCAGCAGCTGCGACAGCCGCGTGCCCTCGGCGAGGGCGAAGATCCGCCGGCTGACCGCGATGCCGGCGGCGCTGCCGTAGGGCGTGCCATCAGAGACGCCGTCAGTGGCGCTCCAGCTGCTGGAGACGTAGGGCGCAACGGTGAACCCGAGCAGGTTGGTGTCGAGCGACACCCGGGCATTGGTGCCGTCCTGACGCACTGAGCCGTCATCGTCGCTGGTGATGGTACGCGTGCCGCTGGCGGTCAGCCGTGGGGCGTAGATCGCGCTGTGCGCAATGGTCACGTCCAACCGGGCACGCTCGGCGCCGTTGACCTGGCCACGCAGGTCGCGGTTGTGCCCCAACGCCCAATCGATGCAGGCATCGATGGTCAGCGGCTGCGGCAGCGGATCACTGACCGGTACCACCGGGCTGCCGCCATGGATGGCGTCATCCTCGGCGGCCCGTCCGGCGGCGACCGGACCGCTGTGCGGCATGCCGGCCTCGGCCTGCTCACGCAGGTCGGAGGCGCCCGAGCAACCAGCCAGGACGACGGCACAGATCAGAATGGGGTTGAACGGCAGGCGCATCAGACGTCGTAAGAGGAATGTACGATCAGCCACGGTGTGACGTTGCCCCCGCCCAACCATCGTGTCGATGTGACCAGTGGAGAACAAGAACGGTCCCGATGCGCATGCGTGATGATCCTGTTGATACCGCTGCACTGGAATAGCGGCAACCAGTGAGAAACCGGCATGGCCTGGACGTTCCTGGCGGGGCACCCCATCTGCCGACAACCTACCGGCAGTTCGCCGGAAGAGCGTACCACTGCGTGTCATCGTCCTGTCACCATGGCACGGTCAGCCCTCGGCAGGCATCCCGTTGGCCCGGCGGCAGGCGCGCAGGGTGTTGCGCATGAGCATGGCGATGGTCATCGGACCGACCCCGCCCGGGACCGGCGTGATCGCCGAGGCCTTCTCCGCCACCGAGGCGTAGTCGACATCGCCAACCAGGCGGAATCCGCTCTTGGTCGTGGCATCAACGATGCGGTTGATGCCCACGTCGACCACCACCACGCCGGGCTTGACCATGTCGGCGGTGAGAAAACGGGGCTTGCCGATGGCGGCGACGACGAGGTCGGCCTGCCGGGTGAACGCAGCGATGTCGGGGGTGCGCGAGTGGCAGACGGTAACCGTGGCATCGGCCCCGGCCGCCTTCTGCATGAGCAGGGCGAGCATCGGCTTGCCGACGATGGTCGAGCGGCCGATCACCACCGCATGCTTGCCGGCCG
>JBBREK010000143.1:0-10827 GCA_038203025.1 Planctomycetota bacterium | reverse complement strand
CTCGACGACCGCTTCGACCAGACCCCCTTCCTCCCCCTGCCGTGTTTGGAGTCCGCATGCGATTCCTCGCCCTGTCGCTCCTGGCCATGGCGCTGGCCGCCGCCGAGCCCGCTCCAAAACCGGCGCCGGGCCAGCCGGTATCTATCGGTGATACCGTACAGCAGCCGCTGCCGCCAGCCCCACCGACCCTCGATCCGGCGGTTGCCGAGCTGAAGTCGCGACTGCCGGCAGTGCCGGCGGTGGTCGAACGGGATGGCAAGCTGTGGTGGCAGGGCACCGACGCCTCACAGGCGGCCGCCTTCACCGCCGTCGACGAGCAGCGCCAGCCGCAGGTCGAGACAGTCTGTGGTACGGTGACGGTGCAGCGGCGTCTGATCGAGGACGGTCGGACCGACGCCCTCGCCGCCCTGCTAACCCTCGCCCCGCTGGCCAAGCAGGCCGGCCTCGCCGACGGGCTGCGCCTGGCCGAAGGTCCGCTCACCGGCCTGCACCTGCGCGACGCCGAGCACGTGGTCCTGCCCGGCGGCGTCCTCACCCTGCAGAAGGCCGTCGCCAACGACCGTGCCGGCGAGGTGCGGGATGTCACCGCCGCCGTCGAGACGCTCAAGACCGAGATGCCCGGCCTCAACCTGGACGAACCGGCCCGCCGCGCCCTGGTCGCCGTGCTCGACAAGCTGGCCGCCACCGAGCACAACGGCGACATCGATGACGCCACCCCGGACTTCCTCCGCCGCGTCGTGCGCAGCGGCTGGCTGCGCCAGTTCTTCCCCACCGTGCAGAGCGACGACCGCATCGAGACGGCGGTCCGCCAGGCCGAGCGCCTGCTGCCAGCGCGCAGCTGGTCCGGCGACGGCGGCGAGCTGGCCGAGGTGCGCGACGCCTTCGGTAGCGGCGGCTGGATCCTGCGCAGCCCCAGCCGCTCGGCCTGGCTGTGCCAGCATCCCGAGCCGATCTACTTCGGCGGCATGCCGTCGATGGTCACCGTGGTCGAGATCGCCCCTGGCGCCGACCCACTGGCCGACGACGCCACCAAGAGCATCCGTGGCGCCCGCTCCTGGCGGCAGACCGACAGCGACTGGCTGCCGGTGGGGACGTGGACGGCGGATGGCAAGCTCGACCTGCCAGCCAAGACCTGGGCTGCGACTGTGCCGCGGCGCAACCGTTCGCCCAACGTCGGCGACTGGCTGCCGGCCCACCTCCTGGTGCTCAGCCCGCTGGGCGACGTGGTCGCCCTGGCCACGCCCTACGGCACCGTACGGCCGCCACAGGACGGCTCGACCGCCGAGGGCGAGCGCTTCATCGCCGAGGCCGCCAAGGCCCTGCCCGACGCCGCCAACCTCGACCTCATCGGCCAGTACCTGCTGCGCTACGTCTACGACAGCCCGGATCCACGCCGGCCGACCCTGATCGGCAACAAGCTGGACAAGGGCGACATCCACCAGACCGCGCTGCAGACCCTGGCGACCACTGCCGGCGGCATGTTCCGTGGCGACTGCGACGACCTCGCCGAGCTCTACGAGACCATCGCCGAGCGCCAGGGTCGCACCGCCCACGTCATCGGCGTTCCCGGCCACGCCGCCTGCGCCTGGACGGAGAAGCGCGCCGATTCCTGGCATGTCTTCGTGCTGCAGACCGGTCCGGCCCTGGAGTTCGCCGACGCCGATCTCGGCCAGGCCCTGGGCAAGGCCTACAAGCACTTCGACGACAGCGACACCTTCGACCCCAACGGCCTGGGCGTGCTGCTACGCTTCACCAACGAGAACCAGCGTGGGGCGTGGCGGCTGTCGTACCGCATCTTCGGCGATCCCGAGTACTCACGCATCATGATCGACGTGCAGAAGGACTGGCACTACTCGACCTACCAGCGCGGCATCTCGAAGATGCTCAACCTGATCGCCTCAAGCGAGACCGAGAAGAACGAGACCGCCAACTACCGCGAGCTCTCCGGCCTGTACAGCTTCACCGGCCAGTACGCCCTCGCCGCCGAGTTCCACCAGAAGGCCATCGACCTGACCGCCAGCGATCCGGTGTCGGCACTGTACATGAACGTCGAGCTGATCGGGCACATGTTCGATGCCGGCAAGGACCATCAGGCTCGCGAGGTCGCCCTCGACCTGCTCGAACGGCAGATACCGGCCCAGCAGAAAGCCCTGGGCCCGGCCCTCATGCAGGTCAGCGCCCAACTCGCCGGGGCCCTGGCCGGCCACAAGTCGCGCGACCTGGCGCTGCGCACACTGAAGCCCGGCCTGGCGATGTTCAACGACCGGCTGGTCGAGGCTCTGGGACGCAAGCAGCAGCGGCCCGGCAAACCGGATGTTGCGCAGCATCCGGTGGCTGGGCTCAACGCCCTGGGCGACTGGCTGGAAGGTCCGGACTTCGACCAGAACCTGTGGGACAACCATCCGTCCCTGCAGCAGTTCCGCCGCCTGTCGCAGTATCTCGCCTCGACCGCCATCGCCTGCCTCGACGGCGCCACCCAGTCCGATCTCGCCACCGATCCCGACCTGCAGCTGGCGGCCCGCTTCGCCCAGGTCTGGCTCGACCGCGTCGCCTTCCGCGACATCGACGATCCGGGCGAGGTCATGGCCCGCTACGCCACCGCCGGCAAGGCCTATGCCACACTGCTCGGCAGCGAGCGTTTCCAGGCCCTGCTCGACGCCGCGCCTAAGCCGGCCTCCTTGGCCGAGGCACCCACCCGCCGGGTCGGCGGCATCGCCCAGGTGGTGCTCGACGCCGGCTGGATCAAGGCCAGCCCGCCCTACTGGACCGGTCGCCTGATGGAGCTGTTCGACCGCGACCGCGAGGACTTCGACCCCAAGCTGGCGATCAGCCTGGCCGATCAGGCCCTCGCCGCCTCAGCGGCAATCAGCACCACCCCGATGGACAGTCCGCAGCTGATCCTGCAGACCCATCTGGTCGCCCTGGTGCGGGCCATGATCGCCAAGGACGAAAGGGCCCTGCGCCAGAACCTGCGCGAGGTCAAGGCGCGCGGCGACAAGGACTGGTACGACGAGACCTCGCGACTGATCGGCGACTGCGCCCGCCGTCTCGATCTGGCCTGGTTCGGCACCGTCCTGCAGTGCTGGAACAGCGAAGTTAACTACGAACCCAAGTACTTCTGGATCGCCTGGCGCGCGGCCCTGGGCAAGGCTCCGAAGCAAGCCCTGATGGCAGCTGAACTGGCGGTGAAGAGCTTCCCTGGCAACCCGGCCTTCCCCGAGGAACTCGCTTTCATGCGCCAGGTGCTGCAGCCCGAGGCAGCGAAAATCAAGCCCTAGTCGTGGATGCGAACGCGGGCCGCCGCAGGCAGTCCGCGTCCCAGCACCAGCAGCTCGACGGCTTTGCCATTCGAGTAGTTGTAGCCGGGCACGCGGGCCAACACCGCCACCGGCAGGGCGCCTCCACCGGCCTCGTCGTATAGCCGGGCGGTAGCTACGAGGACGCCAGACCCGGCCGCCTCCGACCAGGAGCGCAACGCCCCGGAGCCGTTCATCGACGTCAGTGGGCCGCGTTCGGGTCCAAGGTAGAAGTACAGACTCGGCTCGTCGAAGCCGCAGGTCGCGATCGGCGTGCCCAGTGGCACCCGCTGGCGGATCTCGGCCGCAACCCGTGGCGCCGGCTTGAAGGCTTCCAGTCGCCAGGCGTTCAGGGCCAAGGCCACAGCCAAGGCCGCCATGCCCAGGGCGGCGGCACCAGCGAACCGATGCCGATCCCCCGCGGTCGCGGCGAGCAGCATGGCAAAGGCCAGGCCGGCAGCCAGGGCTGGGGCGGCAAGCGGCGCAAGCGGCAGCGGCAGGACAACTAGGCCGACAGCCTGCAGGCCGATGGCCACAGCCGGCGCCGTCAGCAAGGCGATGGTCGCCAACCCCAGCACCGAGACCTGCACACGACGCCCCCAGCGCCACCAGCGCTGATGTCCGTCTTCCACCGCCGCGCCCAGCAGGATCGCCACCGGCCAGAGCATCGGCAGGAGGTAGTGCGGCAGCTTGGTCTGGACGAGGCTGACCGTCACCAGCACGGGCAAGGACCAGGCGAGCAGAACAAGGCGCGGGCGAGGTTCGAGACCCGGTCCGCCTGCACTGGAACGCAGGGCGACAGCGAGGGCCGGCAACCAGGCGATGCAGGCGACGACCAGCACCGGCAGGTAGTACAACAGCGGCCCACCGTGGCTCTCGCGTGCCTCCAGCGCGCGCTTCAGCACTTGGTCGCCGATCATCTCGCGCCACAAGGCACCATCGAGCGAGCGGTCGGCGGGCAGGAACCATGCCGCCGCCACCCCCAGGCCGATGGCGATGGCGCCGAGCAGCACCGCCCAAGTGCGCCAGGTGACCAACCCGCGCCCGGAGGTGGTTCGCCAGCACGCTGCCACGACAGCGACGGTGGCGAAGGGCACCAGCAGCGCCATCGGCCCCTTGGCCAGCAACGCCCAGCCGATCGCCAGGCCGGCAGCCGGCGCGTGCCACCAGCGTGCGCCATCAAGCAACGTGCGCAGCAGCACCCACATGGTGGCAGCGATGCCCAGCAGCAGCACCGCATCGGTGGTTGCCGCCGAACCGCTCACCAGGACCAGCGGCGAACCGGCGAGCGCGAACATCGCGAAGCGCGCCTGGCGCTCCGCGACCAATCGTCTGGCGATGAGGCCGAGCAGCAGCACAGCCAACGCCATGGCCAGGACGGCGGGCAGTCGGCAGGCGAGATCCGCCGGCAGACCGGTACGCAGCGCGCCGGTCATCAGCCAGTAGGGCAGGATCGGCTTGTGCAGGCGTGGCTCGCCGTTGAAGGTCGGAATCAGCCAGGCGTCGTTGGCGATCATCTCGCGCGCCGCCAGGGCGTTGCGCGGCTCGTCTCGATCCCACAGCGTGCTGGCGGCGCTGAGCGCGGTCAGCAGCACGGCGAGGGCCAAGGCCACCCCCCAGGCGGGCGGCAGGCGCCCCCGTCGCAGCTGCAGGCGCAGCCAGGGCCACACCGCCCAGGCGACCAGTCCGGGGCCGTACACCAGCAGGAACAGACGCAGCAGACCGGTATGGGGTGACGACCAGGCCCAGACGGCAGCGCCAGCCCAGGCCACACCTGCCAGGGTCAGCCACACCCGCCGGTCGGCCAGCCAGCGCCACGCCAGTGCCGGCCCGGCCGCGACCACGCCGCTGAACAAGCCCACCGCAGCTCCGCACAGCACATCCGACGGCCAGTGGTAGCCCAGCACCACCCGCGACATGGCCACGCCGATGGCCAGGACGGTGGCCCCGACCGACCAGCCCCAGGTCCGCGCCAGCAGCGGGACCAAGGCGAACGCCGTGCTGGTGTCCCCGCTGACAAACGAGAAGGCGCCCTCATTGGGCCGTTCGCGACCGACCGCAAGCTTGAACACCCAGGTCACCAGCGCGCTGATGAGCAGGGCGTAGATCAGCTGCGAACCCAGCCGGCGCCGTCCTGACGCGGCCACTGCCAGGGCCACCAGCACGGCCACCTCGCCGCGTCCGAATGGCCGCGCCAGCTCAAGCAGATCGGCGATTCCCGGCAGCACGGCCCAACTGCGCAGCACCGGCTGGACACTGCCATCGACCACCAAGGTGAGCAGACCCGCCACAGCGAGGTGTCCGGAGGCCAGGCTCCAGCCCGGTCGGCGCCTGACGGCAGTCATCAGGGTCCTGATCCACGCCGGCATGGTCGGGCACCATAGGCCCCCCGTCGACGGCGCCAGCCTTGCACGCTTGCCAGAGCGGTCTTGGGAGAGAGCCTGCCCCCACGGAGGCCGATCATGGGCAAGAAACGCAAGGACGTCTTCATCGGCAAGGATTTCCTCCTGCACAGCGAGGCGGCCGAGGAGCTGTACCACGACTACGCCCGCGACCTGCCGATCATCGATTACCACTGCCATCTGCCGCCCAAGGACGTGGCCGAGGACCGCACCTTCCGCAACCTCTCCGAGGTGTGGCTGGCCGGCGACCACTACAAATGGCGCGCCATGCGCTCCAACGGGGTGCCGGAACGCTTCATCACCGGCGACGCCAGCGACTGGGAGAAGTTCCTCGCCTGGGCCGAGACCGTGCCCAAGTGCCTGCGCAACCCGCTGTACCACTGGACCCATCTGGAGATGAAGCGGCCGTTCCGCATCAGCGACCGGCTGCTCAACGCCGACTCCGCCGCCATGGTCTGGGAGGAGTGCAACGAACGCCTCGGCGAGCCCGGCTACACCGCGCGCGGCATCATGGAGCAGTGGCAGGTCGCTGTGGTCTGCACCACCGATGACCCGTGCGATGACCTGGCCCACCACAAGAAGGTCGCACGCAGCGGCTGGCACGTGCAGATGCGTCCGACCTGGCGCCCGGACAAGGGCATGGCGGTCGAGGATCCGACCGCGTTCAACGGCTGGCTCGACCGCCTCGGCGCCGCCGCCAATACCGACGTCAAGGACCTCGACGCCTACCTGGTGGCGCTGCGCAAGCGCCACGACGCCTTCCACGCCGTCGGCTGCCGCCTGTCAGACCACGGCCTGGAGACGGTCTACGGCGCCGACTATACCGAGTCGCAGGTGCGCCAGATCTTCGCCAAGGCCCGCGACGGCAAGCAGGTCAGCCCCGAGGAGGCCGCCGCGTTCAAGAGCTGGATCCTGGTGGAATGGGGCCGCATGGACCACGCCCGCGGCTGGGTGCAGCAGTACCACCTTGGCCCGATCCGCAACAACAGTTCGCGTATGTTCAAGCTGCTCGGCCCTGACACCGGCTTCGACTCGATCGGCGACGCCAACTTCGCCAAGCCGCTCGCGTGCCTGCTCGACCGCCTCGACCAGACCGACCAGCTGGCCAAGACCATCCTCTACAACATCAACCCGCGCGACAACGAGGTGCTCGGCACCATGATCGGCAACTTCCAGGACGGCAGCGTCGCGGGAAAGATGCAGTTCGGTTCGGGCTGGTGGTTCCTCGACCAGAAGGACGGGATGGAAAAGCAGCTCAACGCGCTGTCCAACCTCGGCCTGCTCTCGCGCTTCGTCGGCATGCTCACCGACAGCCGCAGCTTCCTCTCCTACAGCCGGCACGAGTACTTCCGCCGCACCTTGTGCGACATGCTCGGCCAGGACATGAACGCCGGCCTGATCCCCCGCGACTTCGCCCTGGTCGGCGAACTGGTGCGCGACGTGTGCTACCGCAACGCCGCCCGCTACTTCGACTTCGGCCTGCCCGAGGAGCCCGAAGCGTGGAACGAAAGCCGCGAGAAGAGCGGCAAGAAGAAGAAGTAAATATCACGTGGAACGATGAAGCTTGCCCCGAATCACCATGACTGAGTCCCCAAATCCTTCCGGTCTGCCCACCAAGGCACGGATGCGAACTGGAGAACAGCTCAGACGGGCGCGGGCGCCACACGGCCAGACCTGCCTTGATCAGGTCGAGCTCGGGAGGTACCTGCGCAATGTCGGCTGCGGAGCGGGGCGCTATTCGTCCAGGAGATAACGAACCTCGCTCAATACGCCCTCGCCGAGGCCGCTGGTGGCACAGACGCCCCACAGGGCCTCCGCCGGCAGAGCGACGTTCAGCGTTCCAACCAGCGTCCAGGTCTCGGGGGAACGGGCCACCCAGGCCTCAAAGAGATCCTTCTGGCGACGCACCCGCAACCAGACTGGCTGCTGCAGGCCGGCGTGCGGTGGGCCATCCTCTCCCGAATGTCCGAAGATAATGTCGCCGTTCGACCCGATGATGAGCCGGACAAAGCGGGCCTTGGGATCGAGACCTTCGCGGACCATGATGCCGGCGAACGCCTCGCGGCCGCTACCGCTTCGTTCGAGTAGCCGCACGATGAGTTCGCCGTCGCCAACCCGTGACCTGCCGCAGAAGTGATAGGCCGAGCCTCCACGCGCGATATCGGTCGAGCTAGCACCGTGCAGCGTGAGTATGTGGCGTGCGGCATCCCAGACGGACGAGCCGTTCTCGTCCACGGCTCCGATATCGTGCGCCTGCCAGCCTGCGAGACCGATCGGCCCCCAGGGCTGTGCCTGTACGGTGCTGGAGTAGCCGCCAAGGCCGTGTGCTCCGACGGACTGCACGCGGTAGCGATACCGCCGGTTCGGTTCGAGGCCGACATCCGTGAAGTCGGCCGCAGGGTGCTGTGCCGCAAGTACATCCCAAGCGCCCCATCCGCGCTCCAACGTCCATACGCAACGCTCGACACGGTACGCCGTCGCCAGTTCCGGTGCCCGCCAGGTAAGATCCACCGCGCCGTCGGTCCGTGGCTGTGCCCGCATGCCATCCGGTCCGTAGGGTACCCCGCGCTCTGGATGCCACCGGTAGAGTACAGCCTTGCCATGGTTGTTGTCGCCGCGGAAGACGAGGTACTCGCCGTCGGACCGGCGGAATGCGCGCAGATGGTCAGTACCGTCGATGATGCCGAGGCCTGCACCTAGGGAGGCGAATCGCTCGGGCACGAGCTGGTGGCTTTCGCCGATCTCGCCCACCTGAACGCCATCCTCCACGCGGTAGACCCGGATCAGGGAGCGCGAACCAGCGTTGGCGCCAACAAAGATGTACTCACCGGCAGCGGTGAAGGTCTTGGAAACATCTGCTTTACGGTGACGGTCCCGGCCGGATTGCGCATCGTCGAAGGGCAGCTCACGCACCCACACGGGCACAGCCGTGCCATCAGACGCCAGCCAGCCATCGAATCGAACGAGACGGTTGCCGCCGCCGGTGCCCGGTCCGTCGGGATGGTTGCGAGCCAGCAGGAGGAGTCGGTCGGTCCGTGCGTCGTAGTGGGGGTTACAGGGCCAGTTGAGGCGTGGATCGAGGTTTCGGACCGGCCACACGCGCGCCGTATCGTACCCGTAGCGCACGTGACCGTCCTTGATCGTTGCCGGGAAGTAGCTGACGCTGGCGCTCGTGTCGTGTGCCTGCCAGATGCCACCATCCTCGTCGATGTGGACGCTCCATTTGCGGGGAGTCGCGCCGCCGCGCTTCTCCGGGTCAGCATAGGGAAAGGAGCGCTGGTCGAACTCGTCGGCATCGAACTGCCCGTTGCCGTTGGCATCCACCCACAGCAATTCTCCCGTACCGGGCGCGTGGGGTGGCCAAGCGCCATCGCCGTTGGAGAGGAACAGCGCGTGCGGCACGGCGATCTCGCCTTCCATGCGGTACACCTGGAGCATCGCCCGAGCGTCCATCCCATGGATGAAGAGGTACGTGTCGCCGTGTAGCGACCGCGCCCAGACGCTCTGGCTCTGCCACGTCTGCTTCAGGCGCGGGTCATCGGGAAAACGAAACGGATCGACGGTCACCCCATCGAAATGCCAGTTGGAACCTGCAGGCGCCGACAGGTCGAGGGTCAGCTTCTCGGTCGGCAGGTAGACCGTGATGCGGTCTGAGTCCGGTTCGGCAAGCGGCGCCGGGATGTCGCAGAAGACCAGCCCCTCAAGCTGCCAAAGCCGATTCCAGCCGGGATCGAACGCCGCCAGCACACCACCCAGGATATTGTGGGTCTTCCAGCGGGCGCCGGCTTCCTCGGCACCGACGTACGCGGTTCCCGTCTGGTCAACGCCAATACCACTCAACCCCCGAAGGGTTCCTGGCATCGGCACGGCGGCAATCCGTTCGGGCTGAACGTTGCCGCGGAACGCGTACCCCAGAACCTGCTGCGCGGGTCCATCGTCGCACACGAGCAGCCGCCCGTCTGGGGTGACGGCCAGTGCCGTCGGGAAGTCGATGTCGGTGATCGGATGTAGTCGCCGCAGGCCGTCGACGCCGAACTGTGCCACGCGGCGGCGTCCGTCCGCCATGGACTCGATGATCCAGAGTGCGCTGTCGCCCACCGCCGCGAGGGCCTCCGGCCCTTCACACGCGAACTCGTGGACCCCGGACGGTTGCAGCGTATGGCGGTCGAAGACCCGCACGCGGTTCCGCGCGGGATCGGCCACGAACAGGCTGTCGCCGACGAGTGCCAGCGCTCCGGCGCGGGGGCGTTCGCTCTCATCAAGTACCAGGGTCGCCGCATAGACGCCGCTGGCGCCCTCGAAAGGCTCGGGCATCAGCGTCGTGCGGCTGTAGCGCTGAACCTCGGACCACTGCTTGCCCTGCGGCGGATGGTGCGGCTTGCCAAAGCGGTTGCGGCCCGCGACCGACAGGGTGTGCACGTTGGCGATGAAGACATATGCATCGTCTGCCACCACGCTGCTGGCGTGACTGCGGTGCCCGATGAAGAACTGTCCGACCGGTTCGCCGTGCCGGTACATGGCCACTTCGGGGCCCTGCTCGGTCTCGCCGATGCAGAAGATCGTGCCATCGGGGGTGACGTGGATGGCACTGACGGTGTTCTGGACGTGGCGGAGGTCCGTCCACGCGGCATGGTCGCCATGCGTACCAGTCTTGACTAAGCGCCCAGTGGCTGGAAAGGTCGAAGCGAACCACGTTGTGCGATAGCGTAGCAAGCCCGTCTGGGAAGGCGTGAGCGCAATCACAGCCGGCTCTGGGCCGCTGTCCTCCAAGGCCCAGCAGAACGTAACGGACAGGACGGCGAAGAGCAGTTGCTTCAGAATTCCATGCATATCGATCTCCATGCGACGCCAGCCGTTTGCCGGCTAGCGTCCTTGAGGGTGCGGGGGGCGCAGCCCAATGATGTGAAGCTGAGGGGCCATGCACCCTGGAACCGCGCGCGGCTCGCGCGCCAGGGGTAATGGGCAGACCAATGGCACCTGACTTAAGCGAATGACCTAAGATTTGTGTTGACATGCATTTATCGCATACGAACGCCGCCATCGATGGCGGGTTTTTATGCACATCTTGCATGGCCCCGACCTCCTGGCGGACTTTGTCACCCGCCTCCTCTCCACCCTCGCTGACAAGT
>JBBREK010000142.1:0-10873 GCA_038203025.1 Planctomycetota bacterium | reverse complement strand
TCGGCCACCGATCCGAGGCGACCGGCGGGAATTCACCGGAGGCCCAGGCGTGTCAGTGCGGATTAGACGGCGATTTCTGTGCAATCAGCGTCTCTGCCTTCGGCTGGGCAGGGATAGGGGATCCGGGGCCCTGATATTGGGTGTACACGTGGTCACCCGTTTGGTGAACACCCGCAACACACACAACACGTATCGCTACAACTGCGAACCGCGAACCGCGAACCGCGATTTTACTGGTAACACCCAGAACCGGCGACGACTTCCTGGCAGAGCCTGGCTTACAACCCCCAGGCCAAGGAAGACCATGATCGCTCCCTCCCGTCTGCTCCTCAGCATCGCCTGCCTGGCCGCCACTTCGGCGGTGGTCGCCGCCGAGAACCTCCCCCCGGTCGAGGGCGGTGCTGCCGCGGCCGAGAAGCCCGCTGCCCTGACCTTCGTCGGCACCATCCACGCCAAGAGCGGCGCGGTGATCAAGGTGCTCAAGACCGTCGCCGACGAGAAGACCGCCACGCCAGCCGACAAGGCGCCGCAGCCGTTCGAGATCGGCCCCAAGGTCAAGGTGACCCTGGACGGCAAGGAGAGCACCGCCAAGCAGTTGCAGCCTGAGATGCTGGTCACCATCACCTACGATGCCAAGGGCCCGGTCAGCGTCGACGCGACCAGCCCAGCGAAGAAGGGGAAGAAGGCCAAGTAGCCAGTAGCCCTGGCGGGCCCCTTGCCGGGCCCGCCAGGGCGGGACCATGCGGACGCCGGCCTCGCCATCCGGCGCTGGAGTGCGATGTCCGACGATGGATCATCCAGGCCGCTGAGCTGGTCGCTGCTAAAGCATCGCGAGCGCGTCTCGTCCTATCTGTTCGCGCTCGGGGCGCGGCAGTCCGAGGTTGAGGAGGTGATCCAGGAGGTGGCGCTGGCAGCAGCCACGAGCGGCAACAGCCCGGATGTGCCCTTGGCCTGGCTGCTGACCGTGGCTCGTCGCCGCTTCATCGACCTGCTGCGCAGCAGTCAGCTGCGCCGGCGGCGCGAGCAGCCCATCGACGAGCTGTCCGAGGCCGTCGCCGAGGCGCTCGCAGAAACCGAGACCGAGCTGGAGCGTGGGCCCGAAGCCGAGATCACGGCCTTGCGCGCCTGCCTCGCCCGACTGGCGCCGCGGGCCCGCGAACTGATCGAACTCCGCTACTGGCACGAGCTGGAGTCGGCCGAGATCGCCCGACGAATGGCGTGGAGTGAACCGGCGGTGCGGGTTGCGTTGAGCAAGGCGAGACGTGCCATCGAAGAGTGCATACGACGAGCCCTGCGGAGTTCCGGCCGGACGGAACGAGGAGAGGAGGAGCATGGACACGGATGACGACGATCTGCTGCAGCGCTTCATCGCTGGCGAGCCTCTGGCCGTCGCCGAGCAGCAGCTACTCGCCGCGCAGCTGCGGCGCGACCCGGCGCTGCGTCAGCGCCTGCGCAACGGCTTGCGTGGCGAGCAGCGGCTGGTCCAGGCAGTGCGGACTTCGCACGTGGTCCGTCCTTTGACGACCCGCCGCCTGCGTCGCACCCGGCGGGGACCTACCCTGGCCATTGCCATGGCGGCGGCGGCCGTGCTGGTCATTGGCAGTCTGCTGCTGGCCGGCTGGCTGGCCGGAACGCCGGTTTCCACCAAGGTAACACAGCCGATCGTCGAGGCGGTTCAGGACCAGGGCGCCTTCGAACTCACCGAGCGTACCGGCAGAGCCGTCCTGCCAGATCATTCCCGGGTTGAACTCGACGCCTTCAGCACTGGTACCATCACCGGCCGGGCGATGAGTCTTGAAGCCGGCGGTGTCCGGTTGCGACCGGTGCCCGACGCCGAGGACCTGCGCATCGAGGCTGGTCCAGCCACCATCACCGTGCGGGGTGAGGTGGCGGTACGCTATCTCGACGTGCCGGAGGGCAGCGCTCCGGCCATTCATGTGCAGGTCGCGACGGGACATGCGCGTATCGACATCGCCGGCACGCGGCACGAGCTGGCCAGGGGCGACAGCCATCTGGTCGCTCCTGATGGCCGACTGCAGGCGGTGGTCGTGGCGGTCGATCACCGACATATCGAGCTGCAGGCGGGCAACGAACGGCTGAGCTGGAGTGTCGATCGTTCGGAGGTGATGCCGATGGACGAGCAGGGCAGGGAGCTGCCGCCAGAGAAGCTGCAGCCGGGCTGGAAGGTGCGGGTGATGCTCTCCAGCGAGCCGCGCACCGTCACCGGCATCGAGGTGCCGCCGCAGCAGATGTCCGGCACCGTCCTGTCCTGGGACGGCAACCGGCGCATCCTCTGTCTCGACCGCGACCGCTTTGGCCGCCAGCCACCGATGCTATTGGCCGAGGGTATCGACGAGCGTCCGGTGAAGGGCCGCAGCTACCGGCTGCGGGTCGATCCGGCCACCCTGACCGTGCTCGACCTGGATCCCGAGGTGCGTGGTCAGAAGGCCCGCAGCACCTATGCCGCCGAGGAGCGTGTCCGCCGCACGCCCTGATCGTTCAGGCCTGGGCCAGCACGGCGGCGATGGCGCCGCGCACCAGGTCGTCGCGCCGGGCGTAGGCGGCGGCCAGGTTCAGGGCCATGCGCTTGAGCAGCTCGGCATCCCCGGCCCCGGCCAGGTATGGCTCCCCCGAGGTGGCCCCGTGCGTACGTGCCCAGCGCTCGAGCTGGTCCCGGCTCACGCTGCGTCCGGTGAAGCAGTCCCAGGCGCCCCCGTCCCAGGCGGCGAAGACGTGCGCCGGCATGGCCAGGGCGCGGGCCGGCAGGCCGAGCCGCCGGCAGACCAGCAGCCACACGCCGGTGACCGCGATGGGCAGGCCAGCGCGGCGGCTCAGCACCTCGGGTAGGTGGGCGTTGCGCGGATCGTCGTAGGCCTCGCGGTCGCCGGCGAAGCCGAGATCCTCGCTCAGCCAGCGCGCCACCACCCCGGCGTCGCCGGCCGGAGCGCGGTCGGCCAGGGCATCAAGCTGGACGGCGCAGTCCGGGGCATGATCGCGGCGCGGGGCGTGCAGCCGGGCCAACAGGCACCAGCCGGCTTCCAGCTCGGCGCAGGCACCCCACGTCTCGATCAGGTCGAGGGCGTCGGCGCGCAGCACCGCCTCGACCAGCAGGGGCGGGGTGTCGCCGGCGCAACCGGCGCAGGCAGCCCAGCAGCGTTCGCGCAGGTCGGCATCCTCGACCAGGCGTTGGGTCAGCGGGCCGCGGACCGACGGGTCGGGGTCGTCCAGCAGGGTGAGCACGGCCTGGGCTTCGGACACGGTGGGAGCATGGTGGCCGGCGTCGGGCCTCCAGCGCCCGGCTGGCCGCCGCGAGCGGCTGGTTGCCCAATCGGTCCCGCCCCCGACCATGCCGCCCCCGCGAGAGGCAGCATGGGATTCTTCGGACTCGGTCGACGTTCCTCCACCACCGCCGCAGCTGCCGCCAAGCCGGCGCCAGCCGCCAGGGCCAAGGGCCCGGACAAGGCAGCCCTGGCCGCCGCCGCCGCCCGTGGCGACGCCAGCGCCCTCGATCGGCTGCTGGCCGAGCCGGTGGCCAACGCCGCCCAGCTCGGCATCGCCGCGGTGCAGGACGCCGCCGGCGCCAACGGCTTGCGTGCCGTCCAGGTCCTGGCCGAGCGCAAGGTCCTCAAGCAGGTCGCCAAGAAGGCCAAGGTCGCGGCGGTGCGCGATGCCGCCACGGCACGCATCGCCGCCCTCGATGCCGCTGCCGAGCAGCCGAGCATCGAGAAGGCGCGCGCCGGCCGTCTGGCCGATCTTGAAGCCCTGGTGCCGCGTGCCACCCGCTTGGCGGTGGGCAACGGCGACGGCGCGCAAGCCGCCTGGGACGCCATCGCTGCCGAGCGCGCTGACCTCCTGGCGCGCAGTGGTCCGCCGCCGGATGAGGCGGTCACTGCCGTGCTGACGCGGCTCGACCAGCTGGCCGGCGAGGTGCAGGTGCGCATCGCCGCTGCCGCCGAGCGCACCGAACGTGATCGCGTCGAGGCCGAACGCGTCGAGGCTGCCGCCGTCGCTGAGCGTGCCGCCGCCGAGAGCCGTCGTGCCGCGCCGGCCCCAGAGGGCTTCGCTGCCGTCGTCGCGCGTGCCGAGGAACTTGCCCAGGCCGCCGACCCCGAGGCGGCGGTCGACGAGTTCCTGCGCCTGCACAAGGATTCCCTGCGTCTGGGCGATGGACTTGATGTCAGCCACGACCTGCGCGTGCGCTTCAGCGCCGCCTGGGATGCGCACCGCGCGGCGCGCAAGCAGGCGCGCAACGAACGCGGTGAACGCCGGGGTCAGGCCCTGGCCAACCTGGCCGCACTGGTCGGCCGCGCCGAGGCCCTGGCGACGGCTGCCGATGCCATCGCCCCGGACGACGCCGTCGGGCTGGAGGCGCAGCACCAGGCGCTGATTACGCTGCGCGATGAATTCCGCACCGCCTCGCGGGTCGTCCCGCCCAACGAGGCACGGGCCAGCCGCGAGCGTTTCCTCGCCCTGCTCGACGATGCCTATGCGCCGCTGCGCGCTGCGCGTGAGGCTGCCGACGCCGACGCCTTCGCCAACCTGGTGCGGGCCGAGCAGCTCAAGGACGAGGTCGAGGCGCTGCCGGTCGACACCGATCCGGCCACCGCCTTCCGCGGTCTGAAGGACTGCCAGGCGCGTTGGCGCAAGCTCGGGCCGTTGCCGCGCGCCAAGGCGCGTGCCGCCTGGGACGCCTTCCGTACTGCTGGCGATGCCTGCTTTGCCCGGCTCAAGCCGTGGCTGGCCGCCCAGGACCAGGAGCGCCAGGCGGCGCTGGCCCGCCGCGAGGAGCTGTGCGTCGAGGCCGAGGCGGTGCTGGCGCGTCCAGCCATCGGTCTGCCCGGCAGCCCGGCGGAACGCGACGGACGCCGCGCCACATCCGCGCAGATGCGTGGCCTGCAGCAGCGCTGGCGCGAGTCCGGCGAAGTGCCGCGCGGCATGGACCGCGTGCTGTGGGATCGCTTCAAGCTGGCGCAGGACGCCTTCTGGGAGCGGCACAAGGCCGACCTCGACGCCGAGCATGACCGCCACGCCGCTGCCGCCGCCGAGTGCGAGCAGCTGGTAATGAAGGCTGAGGCCTTCGCTGCCGATGCCGAAAAGGCGATGGCCGCCAAGAGCGGCCTGCTGACCGCCGCCGACGTGCAGCGCAAGGTGCGCGAGCTGCGCGAACATGCCCGCGAGCTGCCGTTGCCGCCACGCGAGGCGCGTGAGGCGCTGGAGAAGCGCTTCGACGACTCCATCGATCGCATCCTCGCGACCATCCGCGGCAAGCTCGACGCCGAGCGCGCCGCCCTGGAAGCCGCCGCCGCCAAGCGCCTTGTTCTGCTCGCCGAGCTCGACGAGATTCTCATCGGCGAGAACCCGCACTGGCAGAAGGATGCGGTCGACCGCATCCGCACCGCCTGGCGCGACACCGGCCGGGTGCCGGCCGAGTCCCGCGAGTCGCTCGACAAGCGCTTCAGCGAAGCGCTCGGCAAGTGGCGCTCGTTAGGGGCCGCCAGCTCGACCCCGACGTAGGGTGAAGGCGGCAGAAATGACCGCAGGCGTGGTTCTGCAATAGTCCAAGTTTCCGCCCTTCGAGCCTCCCCTCAGCCGTGGCCCTTGCGACGCGACAGCTGGCGGCGCAGGCGGCCGGCCAGGCGGGTGATCGCCTGCACGATGCCGAGTTCCGGCGAGACCGCCTTGCTCTCGACCAGCATGTCACCGCCACCGACCAGGCGCAGCCTGGCGAGGCAGGCGATGCCGCAGCCGCCACGCGGGCCGTTGACGTCGCTGAGCCGCAGGTCGATATCGCGGACCAAGTCCCCGAAGCGGGCGAAGGCATAAGCCGAGCGGCGTTGCGCCAGCTCGGTCAGCGCCGTGGTCCGGTCGAGGTGGCGGAGGTTGAGGTTGATGTCCATGACTAGCTCCTTGCTGGCCGAGCATGACGATCCGGCGTTGGACCGTGCGTCGGAATCCCCCGGGCAATCAATAGGATAAACCTATGTATCGGTGATGCCTGAAAGGCCATTCCATGGCAAGCCTGAAGGCCCAGGATGGCCACATGCCTGCCATTGCCGACCTGAACTACCACCATCTGCGCTACTTCTGGACGGTCGCGCATGAGGGTTCCATCGCCAAGGCCGGCGTCGTCCTGGGCGTCTCGCAGCCGACCATCAGCGAGCAGCTCCGGCTGCTCGCCACCGCGGTCGGCAACGAACTCCTGGTGCGCGACGGACGGCAACTGCGGCTGACCGACACAGGACACATGGTCCTGTCCTATGCCGACGACATCTTCGCCCTTGGACGCGAGTTGCACGAAGCCCTGGCCAGCCGGCGCTCGGGCCGTCCGGTGCCGGTGACGGTGGGGATCAGCGACTCGGTTTCCAAGCACGTCGCCTGCCGGCTGCTCGCTCCCGCGCTGCGCCTGCCCGAGCCGGTGCAGGTGACGGCGCACGAGGACAGCCACGACGCGCTGGTCCAGCGCCTGGCCGGACACGAGCTGGATCTGGTGATCTCCGACGCGCCGCTTGAGGCGCATCTGCGCATCCGCGCCTACAACCACGTCCTTGGCGAGAGTGATCTGGCGGTGTACGGCCCCCGAACCCTGGCCAAATTGGGCAGGCGCTTTCCGGCCAGCCTCGATGGCGCCCCACTGCTTGCAGCGATGCCTGGTTCGCCGCATCGTCGGGCCTGGGATGCGTGGTGCGTTGATCAGGGCATCCAGCCGCGGATCGTGGCGCAGATCCAGGACAGCGCCCTGATGAAGGCGATGGGTCAGGCTGGCCTGGGCGTGTTCACCGCCCCGTTGGCCATCGCCGAGGATCTGCGTGCTGGCGGCGAGATGCGTCTCATCGGCAGCATCCCAGCGATCCGCGTGCGCTATTACGCGATCAGCCTTGATCGCCGATTGACGAATCCGGCGCTGCAGGCGATCACGGCCGGGGGCAGGGATATGTTCGGGTAGGGAAGGCGGAGGAATCGCGGCGCGCTCGCGCCCTATGCGCCTGGTTTGTCCTCGGGTCGAGGATGCTTGCTCCGTTCGACGACTCGATATCGTTCCATCATCATACACCGATGGAGTGACCCATGAAGCCTGCCGCCAAGATCTCCGAATCCGTCATCGTCGACCCGTCGCTGGCCGCCTGGGGCCGCCGCGAGATCGCCATCGCCGAGCACGAGATGCCCGGCCTGATGTCGATCCGGCGCAAGCATGCCAAGACCAAGCCGCTCAAGGGCGCGCGCATCACCGGCAGTCTGCACATGACCCTGCAGACCGCGGTGCTGATTGAGACGCTGACGGCGCTTGGCGCCGAGGTGCGCTGGGCCTCGTGCAACATCTACTCGACCCAGGACCAGGCCGCCGCCGCCATCGCCGCCACCGGCGTGCCGGTATTCGCCAAGAAGGGCGAGACGCTGGCCGAGTACTGGGATTACACCCATCGCATCTTCGAGTTCGGTGGCGCCCGCGGCGAGCAGGCCAGCGGGCCGACCCTGATCCTCGACGATGGCGGCGACGCGACGCTGCTGATGCATCTCGGCCAGGACGCCGAGAAGAACCCCAAGATCCTCAACAAGAAGCCGGGCAGCGAGGAGGAGGGCATCCTGCTCGCCGCGATCAAGGCCAAGCTGAAAGTCGATCCGACGTGGTACTCGCGCATGGCCAAGGATATCGTCGGCGTCTCCGAGGAGACAACTACCGGCGTGCACCGGCTGCTTGAAATGGAGAAGCAGGGCACCCTGCGCTTCCCCGCCATCAACGTCAACGACAGCGTCACCAAGTCGAAGTTCGACAACCTGTACGGCTGCCGTGAGTCGCTGGTCGATGGCATCAAGCGCGCCACCGGCGTGATGATCAGCGGCAAGAAGGCCGTGGTCTGCGGCTACGGCGATGTCGGCAAGGGCTGCGCCCAGGCCCTGCGTGGCCAAGGCGCCACCGTGTTCGTCACCGAGATCGATCCGATCTGCGCTCTGCAGGCCTGCATGGAAGGCTTCCAGGTCGTGATGTTGGAGGACATCGCCGCCAAGGGCGACATCTTCGTCACCACCACCGGCAACTGCGATGTCATCACCCGCGCCCACATGGACGCGATGAAGCACAACGCCATCGTCTGCAACATCGGCCATTTCGACTCCGAGATCCAGATCGCCGCCCTGGGCAATCTGAAGTGGGAGGAGATCAAGCCGCAGGTCGATCACGTCATCTGGCCCAACGGCAAGCGCATCATCGTCCTGGCCAAGGGCCGCCTAGTGAACCTCGGCTGCGCCGCCGGCCACCCGTCGTTCGTGATGAGCAACAGCTTCAGCAACCAGACCCTGGCGCAGCTCGAGCTGTGGACCAACAAGCAGCTGGAGAAGAAGGTCTATCGCCTGCCCAAGCACCTCGACGAGGAGGTGGCACGGCTGCATCTCGACCAGCTCGGTGCCAAGCTGACCAAGCTGAGCAAGAAGCAGTCGCAGTACTTGGCGATCCCGGTCGAAGGCCCCTTCAAGGCCGAGCACTACCGCTACTGAGCGGTTCTGGGACCGTACGCAGGTGATCCTGGGGCGTGCGGCTTAACCGGCTATTCCGCCGCGCTGAGCCGCCCCAGGAACATCACCGAGCGCTGCTCGACAGCGTGCGCGACCTGGGTGATGACGGCTGTGATGCGCACCTCGCGGGCCTCGCGCGCCAGGGCGTCGCAGGCCGCGGCCAGGGTCTGATCCTCGACCGTCAGCGCGAACTCGAGCGGCGGCGCATCTCCGCCGCTGGCGATTTCGAACATGGCGAGGCGGATGGCCTTGCCGGCGCCAGGGATGGCCGAGGTCATGCGCGCACGGTTGTCGTCGCCAAGCACTTCCAGGCTGGTCAGCCGGGCCTTTTCCCAGCCCACCGCCCCCTGCTCCAGGCTGGTGGCGACCAGGGCATCGGCGGCCTGGGTCCACGCTGCTGCTTCGCGGTCGCTGTCGACCGCCAGGGTGGTCCAGGCGGTCAGCAATTCCGGGTTTTCGACCTGCGGCACCTTGGCTGGCTGCGCGGCAGTAGCAGCAGCAGCAGCGGCGGCTGCCGCTGCCGCTGCCGGCTCGGCCTGGGTCAGCGGCAGCGCCACTCTCGGCCCGGTGTGCAGGATGTCGGCAGCGAGACCACCGACAGCGCCGATGGCGTAGTCAAAGGACTGGCCAAGGCGGGAGGCCACCGCGTCTGTGGCACAGCCGATCGCGGTGGCGGCCTCGGCCGGGGCGGCGCGGATGGCCGGCGCCGCCGGCGAGCCGCTGAAGCTGATGCCGGCCCATAGCAGGACCAGTCCAACGGCGCCCAGCGGCATGGCGATGGGATGCAGCGGACCGACGCGCAGCGCCCGATCGATGGCGTCGTCGTCGACCGCTTGGCCGTCGAGCGTGGCCAGGGCCACGTCGACGGCCTGCCAGGTGCGGCCACCGTCCAGCGACAGGACCGGATCACCTGGTCCAATCTGCTGCGCGTCCAGTAGGGCCCGCGCCGCCGCGGCCGGTAACGGTCGCGGGCCGCTCTGGGCCCGGATGTGCAGGCTGCGCATGTTCAGGCCTGGGCCTTGGGCGCGGCCTGGCGTTCGATGTGGAACACGCTCTCGACCACTGCCAGCAGGTGGTACCAGAGGGTGAAGGCGAGGAAGGCGAAGAAGGGCAGCAGGGCCAGCCCGATCAGCGTCGCCAGCATGGCCGACGAGGAGGTGAGGATGTCGCCGGCCGGCGCGTCCTTCTGCACGATGTGTTTGGCTGCCCAGAACAGGTGCCAAGTGAAGAGGACGGTGAGGTAGCCGAAGACCACCGGGGCCAGGCGCAGCGCGCTCTTGCCGAGGAAGCCGAGCACGCCGACCGCCTCCTTCCAGGCGTTGACCGTGTGGTCGACGCGGGTGGTGGTCAGGCCGGGCGCGAAGCACAGGGCGGCGGCATGCCACGAGATGACCAGGGCGACGAGGCCGTCGAGCACGCCGCGATGGTTCTCGCTGTCGACGGTGTAGGCGATGCCGGCAGCGAAGGCAGCGAAGCCGGCAACCAGGCTGGCGAGGGCGAAGAGGTCGAGCACCGCCTTCGAGCGCACACTGCAGCGGGTGGCGGCGAGAATGCGCAGGCCGGCGCCGGTGGCGCGGTTGGCGGCGTACTGCGCCACCAACAGCAGCAGCGGCAGGACGCTGGCGGCGAGGAAGAGGCGGAAGCTCTCGGCCTTGCCTGCGTTCACCGCCGCGACGACGAAGCCGATGATGGCGGCGATGATGATGGCGACGTTGCCGGCGGTCAGGCCGCGGCCGTTGCCGCAGAGGAAGAACGACGAGGTCAGCTTGGCGCGGGCCAGTTCCAGGAAGCCGGCGACGACGCGGGTCGGGGTGCGCTCCCAGCCGTCGCTGTAGGGCGCGTCGCCCGGATCGGCGCCGTCAGCCCAGGTGTCGCCGAGCACGGAGTCGGGGATGGATTCGGCCGGGACGGTGGTGACCGCGACGGCGGCCGGAGCTGGGCTGGCGCCGCTGGCGGCGGCCAGGGCCTGATCGACCGAGATCCAGGTGGCGCCGGCATCAAGCGAGGCGACGCGCATGGCGCCGGTGACGCGGCCGGTCTCGACCAGTTCGCGCAGCTTGCCGGCATCGACGGCGCGTGGCCCGTTCGAGAACTGGACGGTGATGGTAGTGGCGCTCATGGTTGCTCCGAGGGATGTGCGAGATCGGTCTGCGTCAGAGAGGGACGCGGGGCGGAGTTGTGGGTATCAGTCACCGGGAAGCAAGAGGCTGCGGGCTGCTCAGGTGCTCTGCCCCCGCGGCCCTGCGGGCCTGCCCCCGCGGGCTGGTAAGAGCTAAATCGTCGCCGCTGGCCTTCCTGGTAGGCATACCGGGAGGGGTGACCAGGGTGGCACTCGCTGACGGATAGCACGCCTTCGGGCAAGGGG
>JBBREK010000141.1:0-10885 GCA_038203025.1 Planctomycetota bacterium | reverse complement strand
GACTGGCATTTCCGGCACGCTTCCAGCCCAATGGTTCAACGTCCGCACGGGGGAACAGCAGAACATCGCCGCCCTTGGCAACGGCACGGCCAACCTGACGCCACCCAGCGGCTGGAATGAAGTCGCGCTGCGCGTTGGCGGGCCGGCTTGGAATCAACAGGTTCCAACCATCCCCACGCGTGCCCAGGTC
This sequence comes from Planctomycetota bacterium, assembly GCA_038203025.1. Lineage (GTDB taxonomy): Bacteria > Planctomycetota > UBA11346 > UBA11346 > UBA11346 > UBA11346. Next base: position 10,695 of record JBBREK010000141.1, on the reverse strand, counting down.
ACTGCCCACTTCGGCACCCATACCGGCGATGCCGGCTATGACGCGGTTGCTGATGCCGACCATGACGGTAAGGTCGACGCCCTGGACTTGTCGCACGCCCTGCGCGGACAGTGACAAGCGATGGAACACACTCACGCCATGTCGACTCTAGGCCACGATGCCGACGACGCCACGGTGGTGGCAATGGTCCTGGCCGGCGAGCAAGAGTCCTACGCCCTGCTGGTCGAGCGCCATCATCACCGCGTACGGGGGGTGGTGGCGCGCATGCTGGGCAGTCGCGCGGAGTGCGATGAGGTGGTCCAGGACGTGTTCGTGGCTGCTTATCAAGACCTCGCCGACTTTGATATTCGGCTTCCCCTACCGGCCTGGCTCTGCGGCATCGCCCGGAACCAGGTGCTGATGCGCTTGCGCCGGCAGCAGCGTTCCAACCGACTGCTGGAGGCCTACCGCGTGCACGCCCTCCATGAGCTGGAGGTGGAACCACCTGACCACGACGACCGGCTGCAGCTGGCAATGCGCGACTGTCAGGCCGCCCTGGCGCCGCTCGCGGCCCGGGCAGTGGAGCTACGGTACCGCGGCGGCCTCGAACTGGCCGAGGTGGCGGCGCAGCTCGGCCGCAGCGTGGTCGCGACCAGGCAGCTGCTCTACCGCATCCGCGGCCAATTGCGCGCTTGCCTAGCCCAGCAGGGCATCGAGTCGCCATGAGCGACCGACTTGACGAACTTGTGGCCCTGGCCCTGGACGAGGCTCTGGCTTCGGACGCCGCAACGAAGCTGGACACGGCAGCAGAGTTGGACGCGCTGCTGGCGGATCCGGCCATGATGGCCAGGGCCATGTCGCTGCTGCGAGTAGAGGCGGCCCTGCTTGCCCAGCGCGACCTGCCGGCCGGATTGCAGCGCCAAGTCCTGGACCGGGTCATGGGCCGGGTACAGGGCCAGCGCACGAGCCGGGTGGTGCGGGCAGTAATGGGACGGGTGGGAAGGGTGGGAAGGGTGCGCCGTTCGCGGCGCCGCGCCTGGGGCACGTCGACACTGTTGGCGGCCGCCGGCCTGATCCTGCTGCTGGGCGGCGCGATGCTGCTGACGGTACGAACTGCACCCGTCGACGATGTCCTGGTGATCGACGGTTCGGGTACGGTAGATGACGCCGGCACCTGGCGCCCGCTACGAGCTGGCGCACGCCTAGACTCCTCCGCCCAAGTGCGCTGCGAGACTTCGCTCACGCTGCAATGGGCCGACGGTACCCGCATGCACCTGGACGCCGGCAGCCGGGCCGCTCTCCGCGCTGACGGCGAGGCGCGCCTGTACCTGAATCGCGGCGAGGTCGAGGTGACCGCCGCGCACCACCCTGAACGGCAGGCCGCCGTCGCCACCGCCGAGGCCGAATGCCTGGTGGTCGGCACCCGTTTCTATGTGCAGGCCACCGAGGGCGTCACGCGCTTGGCGGTCAGCGAAGGCCGAGTCAGTCTACGCTCGCGGCTGGACGGCAGTGAGCAATTGGTGGACGCTGGTGGCAGATTCACTGTGGGCACCGCCACCGGCCCAGACGCCGCTCCGAGGGTAATCGGCTTCGCCCTGGCCGACGCAGCAACTGGCACCCGCCTGCGCGCCCTGAACGACGGAGACCGTCTCTCGGTGGCAGAGATCCGCCGGCAGCCAATCACCGTGCTCGCCATCACCGCTCCAGCGACGGTTGGCTACGTCCGCATGCAACTGCTGCCGCCCGACGGGCAGGTCCGGCCCGGGCCCAGCTGGGAGGAGTTCCCGCCCTACACGCTGCGTGGGGACAAGAAGGAGGATTTCCTGCCCGGGCCGGCCCAGTGCACGCCGTGGACGCCGCTGCCGGGTCGCTACCGCATCGAGGCCCAGGCCACCTTCGGCAGCAAGGGCAGCACCGACCTCAGCCCAGTGGCGACTATCACCCTGGACATCGTCGCACCTTGACTCGTGGCCTCACCCAACCAGCTGCCCCACGCACCGCCATGCCCGCCCCCAGTCCGCTGCCTTTCCTCAACGTCTGCCTGCCGCTCGACGAACGTCTGGCCGACCTGTTGGCGCGCCTGAGCGTCGACGAGATGCTGCACGGTGGCGCGCAGAAGTGTTTCGGCGACTTCACCCTGCCGTCGCCCTGGTTCGGCTAGAGCGAGACCCTGCACGGTCTGGCCCGCCACGGCGTCGCCACCGTCTTCCCCCAGGCCATCGCCCTCGCTGCCACCTGGGGGTGTGCGACTGCTGGAGCGGGTGGCCGACGCCATCTCGGACGAGGTGCGGGCCAAGTACCACGCTCTCAGCCGCCCCGGTGAGACGCCCTTTGTCGGACTGCTGTGCGGCGTGCCGGTGGTGAACATCGCCCGGGATCTGCGCTGGGGCCGCACCCAGGAGACCTATGGCGAGGACCCGGTCCTCACCGGCCGGCTGGCCCAGGCGTACATCCACGGCCTGCAGGGGCGGCACCCGCGCTACCTCAAGGTGATGGCCAACGTGAAGCACTTCGCGGTGACGACGTAGTCCAAGTCTACTTGGCGCACGACCCCGTCCGACCCGGCGGGCCACCGTGCGAGCTCAAGGCGTTCGTCCGCATCCACCTGAAGCCCGGCCAGAGCAAGGTGCTGCGCTTCCGCCTCGGTGCCGACGACATGACGTCCGTGGCCCGGCAGCCGGGCCATTCTGCCCGGCACCTATCGCCTCACCGTCGGCGGCGCGAGCCCCGGCCCGCGAGCGTTGGAGCTGGGCACGGCAAAGCCGGTGACTGGCCGCTTCGCCATCACCGACGAGCGAGTCAGCGGGAAGCGCTCAGGTATATGCGGGACGGCGGATCCGCAGGCACAAGACAGACCGCTGACGCGTTCGCTCAGGGTCTGAAAGCGCTGCGCCGGTCGATCAGATGCGCCTGGAAGCGTTTGCTGGCGAGGATGGCGGCGAGCGCCGCCTGCTCCTCATCGTTCAGACGCGGCGCCTCAAGGACGGCGCAGGCGGCGGCGAGCTGCTCCGGGCTGGCGACCCCGACCACCATGCTGCTCAGGTGCGGTTCAGAGATCGCCCAGGCGAGCGCGCAGTGCGCGGTCGGCGATGCCGGCATCCTCGGCCATGGCGAAGAGCTCGCCCTTCATCAAGGCCTCGCGCCCCAGCACCGCCATCCCGCGCTGCGCCGCGGTGAGGACCACTGCTTCGGCCATGGCCTGCTCGGAGGGATTCCAGTTGATGAAGGTCGAGTTGAATGCGCCACTCGCGTACTGGCGCAGGTAGGTCGCTTCGCCCGAGAAGGTGTCGGCGCTGGCGAAGCGGATCAACCCTGCATGGCGGAGGCGGCTGACATTGTCGGCGATTTTCGCCAGGTACTCGCGATCGGCATCGAGAGCCTGCTGCATGAAAGCGAGATGGTAACTACTCAGCCGGGGCCCCGTCGCGCAGCGATGGGGCGGGCGCCGAGTGGTGGTGGGCGGATATAATGGGCGAAGCCCATCCGCCCACGGTTTCGGAGCCGTGCGACGAAACCGAGCCGCGACAAAGCCTGCGGGGGCAGGCCCGCAGGGCCGCGGGGGCAGAGCCCCTGAGCTGTTACAACCCAATATGGTCCGTAATCGATAGTCCAACCGCGAACCGCGAACCGCGAACCGCGAACCCACTGCGGCATTTAGGTTCACCAGTCGAATCCCAAGGAGAGGTAGCTGGTGGTGTCCTCCGGCCCATCGACCTGACGGGCGATGCCGAGGCCGGGGGCGAAACGCACCAGCCAGTATTCGAATTCCACATGCAGCTCGGCGCCGGCCGAGCGATACCAGACACCCTCCTGGGCGCGGTCACCGACCCGGGCAGCATCGTAGAAGCCCTCCAGCACGACCTGACGCGTGACCCAGGGCGTGGTGCCGAGGCCATCAAACGGCTGCCACAGCGGCAGCCGGTAGGCGGCGCTCCACGCTTCCAGGGTGCGGCCGCGCGCCAGCGTCTCGGGATAGCCGCGCGGCAAGCCCTGCGAGCGGTTGCCACCGATGCCGAAGCGTGCCTGCAAGTCGTGCGGGCCGTCACTCCAACCCAATTGGCCGCCGACCACCAGCTGATGGTTCCACGCCGGGATGACCGGCAGGCTGTACGAGCCGCGCACCAGGGCGCTGCTGCCACGCGAGTCGCTGCAGCGATAGGACGCGGCCAGGGTGGTGCCGTCCTCGCGCGCATAGCTGGTCGGGAACAGCATGCTGTCGTCGTAGGCGAGCACGGTTTCGACGTAGCGTTCGTTGCCGACGAAGGGATGCGGCCAGCTGGTGCTCAAGCCGTCGTAGTCCTCGCTGGCAGCTGGTACTGTGCGATGCACGTCGACCCCGGCCGCCACCCAGGTCTGCCAGCGCCGGCCGTAGCCACCCAGGCCGTAGCCGATGCGACCCTCGTAGGTGTCGACGGTCTCGACGTAGTCGTAGAGGTTGTAATCGCTGGCGAAGATCTGCCGGTCATAGCCCAACTCGGCGCGCTTAACCAGCAGGCCAAAACTCGGATTCCAGCCGCTGTAGGTCCACGAGGCGAGCCCGATTGGGCTGTGCTCGTGATAACCCTTGCCCGCCGAGGCGATCACCGTGTGGGTGAGCAACGGATCGGTCGCGACCGCGACCACGCCCAGTCCCCCTTCCGGCACCACCATCGTGGTCGGGGTCCAGAAGCGTGGACGCAGGCCGCCAAGTCCGCTGTACGGCTGCGGGTCGGGTAGCGGCTGCGGAGCGATCACTGCCGGCTGCGGATCGGCGCTATCGGCGCCGACGGCGGCCGGTCCGAGCGGCTGGCGCGCCACCGGCGCTGGCCAGGGCAGCGGCAGCTGCGGGATCTGTTCCGGCCAGGTCGCCGGATCGAGCGGGATGACGCCGAGGAACGGGCCATCTACATCGTGGTCGAGGATGGCGAGCCGGCTGCCATCCGGCGATGGCACGACAGCGAGGATGCCGCCGATGGTGTTGGTCACCGGCCGCGCCGTCGCCGTCGCCAGCTCGACGCACCAGCCATTCGGCACGCCGGACACGTCGCTGGCGCAGAAGATGCGCTCTCCAGCCACATCCCACACCGGATGGAGGATGCGCGCGTGCACCTGCCAGAGCACCTGCCGGTCTGCGCCAGCGAGATCGGCCAGCACCAGACGCGAACCGGCGTGATCAGTCTCCACCCAGCACAGCTGGTCACGACCGGGACGGAAGGCCGGCGACCACGGCCGGCCCTCGACCGGGATGCTGCGACCATCGCTGAGCACCAACGACTGCCTGCCGGCCCCATCGAGACGGACAGCAGCGAACAGCCAGCCGTCCCCCGCCGGCTGGGCATCGGGCTGGATCAGCCGGCCGTCGCTCCATTCGCGGACGACGGAGCCGTCGACCAGCAGGCGGACGTGGCTACGCTCCCAGCGGTCGCCGCCCACCGCGGCATCAGCCTGCACCGCCACGCCATCGGCCACGCGACGCACGTTGCCGAGCTGCCACGCCGCCACCGTCGGCCAGGTGAAACCGGGAAACGATCCCGGATGCAGGCTGGTGCTGCGCAGCACCGGGCGGCCCTCGGGCGCATCGGCGGCGTGCAGCAGGTGCTCGGCATCGACCCAGGCCGGCGCCGCGACCCGCCACTGCTTCGGGGTCAGCCGCGGCGCCATCGTCACCGGTTGGACACGCAACACGGCCAGTGCGGCGAGCTGCTCGGCCTGCAGATCGGTCCTGGCGCGCGCGATCAGCTGCTCGTGACTGAATCCCAGCGAGGTTTCAGAGCCAGCGATGAAGGCGAAGGGTGTGTTCAGCCGGCCCTGGTCCTCAACCACCCGCCACAAGCCGCGTCGGTCGCCGAAGGCGCCGGACAACCAGCGGGTGTAGGCTAGGCCGTAGAGGTAGGCACGATTGCCGTAGGGCCAGGCCGGATAGGCCAAACGCCACTCGTCGGCCGGCGGAATGCCGCGCCCCGCAGCATCCAGGCGCCACATCATGTGGTTGAGGCTGTCGCGGCCCCGGCCGCGCCAGGCCGATCCCGGATCGGCGTAGGCCGTCTCCGCCCACTGCGCCAAGCCCTCGTGCCAGAAGCCGGGCGACAGCACGTGGTTGGGCGTCGACAGCAGAAACACACCCAGCGACAGTGGATCGCTGGGCATGACCCGGCCGAACACCGATTCCAGTGCGCCGCGCCAGCCGTGATTCCGATCGTTGGCGAGATGGTGCGCAAACTCGTGGACGAGGGTGCGCATGGTCTCGTCGTCGCCGGCGAACAGGCCGCTCTCAGGCCGGGTCGGTCCAAGCTGGACGTTGACCAGGGGGAAGGGGACGACGGTAGAGAAGCCGTTGTGGGCATCCTCGTCGTCGGTCAGTACCAGGTGCAGCGTGCGCGTCGGCGTCCAGCCGGCGTCGACGATCATGTGCGCATACAGCGCCACCGCCCGTCCGACCAACGGACGCAGCACCTCGGCCTGCGCCGTCGGCACATGGATCTCAATGCCGGGCGCAACGTAGGTGCTGTAGCGCACGTTGGGCTTGAAGGGCGAGCCGTCCTCGGCCACGGCGACAGCGACGAGCAGGCAGCAGCAGCAGACCACCAGCAGCCAGCGCATCAGAAGATCCGCTCCTGGCCGTCCACCTGCTCAATCGGCGGGGCCAAACCGAGATGGCGATAGGCCAGCGGCGTGGCTAGGCGACCCTGCGGCGTCTTGATGATGAACCCGGCCTGGATGAGGAACGGCTCGTGCAGGTCCTCGACCGTTGGCTCCTCCTCATCGACGGTCTGGGCGATGGTCTTCACCCCGACCGCGCGGCGGTGACGGCACAGGCACTGCAGGATGCGCCGGTCGATCTCGGTCAGGCCCGAGGGATCGATGCCGAGCATGCCCAGGCCTTGTTCGGCGACCGCGACCGTGATGCGGTTGCCATGGTGGACCTGGGCGAGATCGCGGATGCGACGCAGGTGGTTGTTGGCGATGCGGGCGGTGCCGCGGCTGCGCGAGGCGATGACCTCAAGGCCGGGGTCGTCGGCCTCGACGCCGAGCAGGCCGCTGCTGCGCCGGAGGATGCGCGCCAGCTCGGCGGTGGTGTAGAGGTCGAGCCGTTCGCGAATGCCGAAGCGGCTGCGGAACGGGGCGGTCAGACTGCCCTCGCGGGTGGTCGCCCCGACCAGGGTGAATGGCTGCAGGTTGATGGTCAGCGACTGGCTGGTCGGCCCTTCACCGAGATTCACCGTGATGCGGAAATCCTCCATCGCGCTGTAGAGGTACTCCTCGACCACCCGCTTGAGGCTGTGGATCTCGTCGATGAAGAGGATCGATCCGGCCCGCAGAGCCGAGAGCAGCGCCGCCAGGTCACCCGGTTTTTCGAGCAGCGGACCGGCGGTCTCCTTGATCTCGGCGCCCATCTCGGCGGCGAGGATGAGGGCCAGCGTGGTCTTGCCCAGGCCCGGCGGACCAGCGAGCAGAATATGGTCGAGCTGCTCCTCGCGCTGCCGGGCCGCCGCGACCGCCAGGGCGAGGTTGCGCACCACCGCCAGCTGGCCGGTGAAGTCAGCGAGGTTACGCGGACGCAGGGCGCGGTCCGAGGCGTCATCGCGCTCGCCGAGCTGTCCAGGCGGCTGCGGCATCAGAACCAATAGCCCAACGAGAACGAGACCGAGGACGTGTCGAGGTCAAGCGCCCGCCCGGAGTAATGGTAGGTAGCCTCGAAGAACACCCGGTCGGTGAGCAGGTAGCCGAGCATGGCCTTGCCGCCGATGCTCCAGCGGCGCTCGGAATCGGCCGGTCGCTCCGGGGTCTCGTCGAGTCTGAGACGGACAAAGTTGCTACCCAGCCCGGCACCGATCCACCACTGTCCGCCGACCAGAGCTCGCTCGGCGTAATAGCTTTCGAAGGCGAAAAGCGATCCCTCGCCATCGGGCGCATAGCGCAGGTCGAGGTCGAGCGAAGGGACACCAAGCATGCCCTGGTCGGCAAGCAGCGTAGCCAAACCGGCGTGGTAGCCCCAATCAGTAGCAAGCGCCTTGCGCAGATCGGTGGAGAGGTAGTCGCCACCGACCTGCAGCAGCAACGGCGTCGTTCCGGCCGGCTCCATGGCCATGGCCGCCGTGGCAAGACAGAGAGCGGGGACGATGGCGAGGGTGCGCAGCATGCGGCGGGATCGTCAGCCAGCCGAGGCGGCACGCAACCGCCTACGGCACCGCGACCAGCTGGAGGGTGATGCGTCCGCCATCCGCCTGCACCGCGGATGGGGCCTGGATCCGCACCGGCAGCTCGATGGGGCCGGCCTCCAACTGTTGGCTGTGCAGGTCGACCCAGGCAAGCAGGTCGTCAGGGCGCAGGGCGCGAACTACGACCTCAGGACCGGTAAGACGGACTGCGGCCACAGGTGGCCCGCCATCGATGCGCCAGCGGCCGGTCTCCTCGGGCCCGAGCAGCACCGAGACCGGGACCTGCAGGGTCACCGTGGCGATGCGGGCGGGACGGAGGGTGACGATGGCAACCACCGGCTCGACCGGCGTCGGCTGGCCTTCGGCCGGGTGCACTGCGACCCGCTCCTCGCGCACAGCGGTCATGGCGGGATCTATGCCGTCCATGCGGATAGGGACGAAGCGCAGTGACAGCAGGCCGGCTTCGGCGGCAGCGATGCGCTCGCTCGGACCACGCACCTCGACGCGGGTCCGACCAAGGCGGACATCGGCGACGATACCAGGAGGCAGGCCGACCACGGTCGGCGGCTCGGCAGGCAGGGTGGCGAAGGCCTGGCTGGACAGGCGGATGGTTAACGCCCGCAGGTCGCCGGGATCGGTGCGGACGATGCGAATGTCAGAATCCAGACCGAGCAGTCGGCTGGTCAGTGACAGTTCACAGATGCCCGTCTCGCGACGATCGCGCGGCAGCTCAATGACCGGACGCAGGACCTGGTCGCGTAACTCGCCCAGCTTGCTGGTCGGCACCGACAACACGGCGACGAATTCGGCGGGTTCGATGCTCGAGACCTCGAGATCGGCAGGCAAGCCGCTGACCTGGGCCGGGGTCAGTTCGACGAGTAGTTGGCGCTCGACCCGGACTTGGCCGCTGGTGTAGGTCCACAGCGCCAGGGCGACGACCAGGCTGACCAGCTTGAGCTCCCAGTTGCCGAGGAACCACCTCATGCCGTCTTCCCACCGGCGGTGGCGGCGGCGCGAAAGACGCGGGCGAAGAGGATCTCAAGGTCCTGACGGGCGAGGCCGCGGGTGAACTTGCCGCGATCGGCCATGCTGATCTGCCCGGTCTCCTCCGAGACGATCAGGGCCAGGGCGTCGGTGTCCTCGGAGATGCCGATGCCGGCGCGGTGGCGGGTACCGGACAACGACTTGAACTCGATGTTGCTGGTCAGCGGCAGAATGACGCCGGCGGCGGCGATGCGGCCAGCGCGCACGATCACCGCCCCATCGTGCAGCGGAGCGTCCTTCCAGAACAGGCTGACCATGCTCTTGGCGGTCAGTTCGCAGTCCAGCGGGCTGGAAGTGATGTAGTTGTCCAGACGATCATTGCGTTCGACGACGATGAGCGCGCCGATGCGCTTCTCGGCCATCTGGATGAGCGCCTCGACCAGTGGTCCGACCAGATGCATGCCGGTACCCTGCTGCCCATGCGGCAGGATGCCGCCCAGCTTGGACAGCAGGCGTCGCAGCTCGGGCTGGAAGACGACAATGAGGACGATGGCGCTGAAGCCGACCATGGTCTGCAGCAGCCAGGAGATGGCGTGCAGGTCGAGTGACCGCGCCGTCAACCAGGCTCCGACCACCCCGGCCAAGACCAGACTGATGCCCTTGATCTTGCCGCCGGCCGAGATGCGTTCGAGAGCACGAAGGAGGAAGTACACCGCCAGCCAAAGGATGGCGATCTCAGCGGCGGCACGGATCAGGTACGGCCAATCGCCCTGGTTGAAGGCGGGCATGGGCAGCCAGGCGAAGGAGCTGGGATCAGCCATGGTCTATGCCGCCTCGGCCAGCGCTGTTGAGAGGCGCAGTGCGGCGCGTGCTCCGGCGACATCGTGGACGCGCAAGAGGGCACAGCGACTGGCGAGCAGCGCGTGCAGGGCGTGGCCCGGACCATCGCGCAGCTCTGGCGGATCGGCCAGGCCACCAACCGCGGTGATCAGCGACTTGCGGCTGACTCCGACCAGCAGCGGGCGCCCGAGCGCGGCGGTCAGCTGTGGCAGGGTAGCAAGCAGGGCGAGGTTGTGCGCCACCGTCTTGCCGAAGCCGATGCCGGGGTCGAGGACGACGGCGCTGGCGGAGACGCCGGCAGCGACGGCCCGCTCTAGGGCGGCTGCCAGCGCATCACGTACCTCGCGTACGACGTCATCGTATTGCGGCGCGGTCTGCATGGTGCGCGGTTCGCCCTGCATGTGCATCAGTAGCAGGGGGCAGCGCGCCTGGACCGCAACCTGCAGCAGACGGGGATCCCGCCCGCCGCTGACATCGTTGATCGCGTCAGCGCCCACCGCGAGAGCAGCCTCCGCCACAACACCCTTGCTGGTGTCGATGCTGATGGGCACGCGTACGCCGGCGGCGCGCAGTCCGGCCACGACCGGCACCACCCGGGCGATCTCGTCGACCGCCGCTACCGGCGACGATCCAGGCCGGGTGCTCTCGCCACCGACATCCAGCCAGTCCGCCCCGGCTGCGACCATGGCGCGACCGGCGGACACAGCGGCCTCGACAGTGAAATGGCGTCCACCATCACTGAACGAATCCGGGG
>JBBREK010000140.1:0-10902 GCA_038203025.1 Planctomycetota bacterium | reverse complement strand
GATTGTGCCCTTGTAGGTGTGCTTCCCGCTTCCGGTGGGGGCGGTGGAGCGGGTGTATTCCCAATCATCCAGCATCATCTGCCGCAGCGCCTGGCCGTTGATGAAGACCATCTCCCGGCGATGCCCCAGCTGTTTGGGGGGGTTGTACTTGCCCCAGCGCCCATCGTAGAAGCCAAAGTCGTAGGGCCACGGCGCTGAGTAAACGCCGGGCAGGCCTTCAACGGGTTGGAACTTGCTCACCTCCAGCAGATCCGAACCCGAAATCACCACCTCGCCGGCTTTGGTTCCTTCCAGCACCAGCAGTACACCGGCCCAGGGCTTGGTCTCCATGGCCTTCTTGTCGCGATTGAAGAAACCGGCATTGAGTGTAACCGACTCGCGATAGACGCCGGGATGCACCAGCACCTTGGTGCCCAGGCCCTCGGACATCGGCCCGGTGTTGGCGGCGGTGATCGCCGCCGAGATGGTCTTGAACGGCATCTTCTCCGTGCCTGCTCCGTCCTGATCGGAAGCGACAGGATTGGCCTGGTCCACATGCAGCGTCAGTTTGACCTGCGACTCATCTGGCAGTTGGGGTGTGGGCGTTTCGACGGCCGGCATGACGGGCACGTCCTGAGCCCCGGCCGCCCCCAGCGATGGCAGCAGCGCAAGGACGCATAGGACCGAGAAGAGACGACAAAAACGACGAACGACGAACTGCGATTTCTGGGCTGAGAATCCTCGACGGGGGCTGTCCATGACCTGGCTCTCCGGGTGTTGTGATCATGATAGTCGGTCGCCGTCTTGCTGGAAGACTGGCGGCGTGTTAGCGATAACCAGGGATGCGATGGCCGACGATGGCCTGGCGCGGTTCCATCTGCTAGACTGCTTCCATGCGCCTGCAGGACATCGCTGATCGCCTCAAGGTCAGCCTCATGACCGTTTCCCGCGCCTTCAATCATCCCGATCGCGTCAATGCCGAATTACGCCAGCGGATCCTCGCCTGCGCTGCAGAGATCGGCTACGCCCCCGACTTGGCCAGCCGGTCGATGGCCGCTCGTCGACCACGGTTCCGCCGGCGGGATTCGCGCATCATCCTGCTGCAGATGGGCCAGGCTGCTGAGGTGGAGTCGGATCCGTTCTGCAGCGAACTGGCCACCGGCCTGTTAACCGCCAGTGACGCCGCCGGTCTCACGGTCGAGCGTCTCGCACTGCCGCCGGGGCTTGCCCTGGATCAGGTCCTCGCCGGATTCGCACAGCGCCGGGCGATCGATGGCCTGCTCATCGATGCCCGTGGTCAGGATCTCGATGGCTTGACCCTCCCCGCGCGAGTGCCGACGGTCACCGTTTTCCGCCATGCCGGCCAGCGTTGTTTCGCCAGCGCCGACATCGACCGTACTGAGGGCGCTGGAGTGGTGACCCAGGCCCTGGTGCGCGCCGGCTACCGGCGACCGGGGTTCCTCGCCATCGAGCAGGTCTCGTCGTTCTCCAATCACGGATATCTGGATGCCTTCCAGCGCATGTGGCCTGCCGCTGGACTGCAGCCGGTGCCGCCGTGTACGCCAAGCGGATCGCTGCTGCCGGAGGCTCTGGTGTGGTTCGCTCAGCACCGGCCAGACGTGATCGTAGCGCTGTCTCCACCCATCTCGGCCAATCTGTTCGCCGAGGCCGGTTGGCGTATTCCAGAGGATGTCGCCTTCGTCAGCCTTGATGTCACCCCTGGCCAGGAGACCTGTGCCGGCCTGTCCTGCAGACGTGGCGACCTGGCCGGTCTGGGCTTGCACCTGTTGCTCAATGACGAGCGCATTGCAGGTGTGCCTGATGCCCGTGGATTGCGTCTGCTCATTCCGCCGCGCTGGCGCGATGGCACCAGCCTGCCGATGACGTGACGGTTGGAATATTGACACGGCTGTTTGACGGGTTATCGTAGCACACGTGTGCTAGAAGGGTGGTTCATCCATGTCCAGGACGACCATAGCCGAGATTGCGCGACACTGCGCAGCAAGCCACTCGACGGTGAGCAGGGTGCTCAACGGACGTCTGGGGCCCGGATTCTCTGTGCGGACCGAGTTGCGGGACCTGATCCTGGAGACGGCCCGTCGTCTCGACTACCGTCCCAACTCCGCTGCCCGCAGCATCCGACGCAGCGCAGCCGGCTGTGTCGCCCTGGTCTTCGCCACCGGCCAGATCGACCTGCCGGCCCCGATGATCCACGCCATCTGCCGCCGACTGGACGAGGATGGCCTAGGACTGAAGACCGCCGAGCTGCTGCCGTCGCCGGCCTCACCGGCCGAGGCCAAGGAGCGACTGCGCGCCATCGACGCCGACGGCTACCTGTTCATGTACACGGTGGATGAATCGTACGTTGCAGCGGCTCGCGAGTTGGGGAAGCCGGTGGTGTGGATCAACAGCCGGCGGGAAGCCGACTGTGTCTACCCAGACGAGAGGGCTGCGGCCGAACTGGTGACGAGCCGGTTGATTGTGGCGGGACATCGCGGCATCGCCTACGTCGCCACCGCCTATGGCGATGAGCCAGGCCAGGGGCATTTCAGCGTTTGTGATCGGCGGGCCGGTTACCGGTCGGCCATGGAAGTGGCCGGCCTCACGCCCGAAGAGCAGACGATGGTCTGCGGCTTTGGGGACCGTTTCGGCGGCCCGGCCGACCAGCGCGTCGAGGTCCTGCTCCGACTACTTGATCGGGCAGTACCGCCAACAGCGGTGGTGACCGATGGAACTGACACCGTCGGCCCCTTGCTGCTCGCCGCCGCCATGCTGGGGCGTCGTACCCCCGGAGATCTCACCGTTGCTACCTTCACCGCCGATCGTCTGACCGGGTACGGCGCCGAACTCTACCAGGCGCGCATCCCGATGTGGCTCTGCGGCAAAGCCGCAGCCAACCGCCTGCTGCGTCTGATCGCCGATCCCGACGTGGTGCTCGAACCGCGCAGCGTCCCGTATGAGGAATTCCTCGGCCGTTTGACTCCTCCACCCGCGTCGACCAATCCCTGAAGGATATCACATGCCCTGCTTTTTGCTTACCCTCCTCCTCTCGCTTCCGCTCGTCCTTGCCGCGGGCGATCACGTCACCCTTGATGTCACCCAGGCGCCCTGGTCCGCGGACCGCAGCGGCAGCTCGGATTCGACCGAAGCCCTGCAGCGTGCCTTCGCCGAGGCCTCACGGTTGATGGAGGTGAAAGGAAGCCAGTGCGCCTCGGTGACCGTCCTGTTCCCCCGGGGCACCTATCGTATCCACGACCGCCTGCTATTCCCCGCCACGAAATCCAGTCATATGCGGGTGGTGGGCGAGGCGCGGGATGCGACCATCATCCGCCTGGTCGACAGCTCACCGGCCTTCGCCGAGGTCGCCCGACCCAGGGCGGTCATCGCCTTCGTCTCCTATAACGGCACGTGGTGGTCCTCGAACACCTCCTTCGGCAACGAGGTGGAGAATCTGACCATCGATGTCGGTGCCGGTAATCCGGGGGCGGTCGGCATCGACTACCATAACAACAACACCGGTCATATCGAAGGGGTCTGCGTGCGCTCGTCGGACCCGCAGCGGCTCGGCGCGGTGGGCATCCGCTGCCCCGGCGGCCTCTCTGGTATCGGGACGTTCCGCGACATCGAGATCGACGGATTCGACAAGGCCATGACCTTCCTCGATCGCAAGATCGGCTATCTGCTCGAGGATATCCGCCTGCGCAATCAGCGCGTCTGCGGCATTGAGACGTCGCGCAAGCCCCTGTGGATCCGTCGACTGGACAGCGTCAATACCGTGCCGGCCGTGGCCGCGATGGAGGACGGTACCCAGATCGTCCTGCTCGACAGCTCCCTTACCGGCGGATCCCCTGCGACCTGCGCCATCGATCTGCGGCATGGCCAGATCTTCGCCCGCCAGGTGCGGACGGCCGGCTACGCTGGCGCCATCAGCACGCCGGGGGCGACGATCGCAGGGCCGGTGATCGACGAGTACGCCAGCGCACACGTCTCAAGCGACGGCGTCGAACGCCGATCCATCGGCTTGCCGATCGAGGATCTTCCCGCGCGCCCGGTCCTCGGGGCCGGGGCGGAGGTGACGATCGATGGCTCCACCATGGCCGATGCCACGGCTGCCATCCAGGCCGCCATCAATGGCGGAGCGCAAGGCGTGCATGTGACCGGCACGCTCGTTATCAGCTCCACCATCGTCCTGCGTGGCCCCCTGGCCAGGCTGACCGGGACGACGGCGCCCGGCATTGGGAGCTTGGGGGATGGCGGTCTGGTGCTGGACCAGGGCATGCGTGATCGGGGCGATCCTGCGATCATCATCGATCCTGGTGCCGCGGGACTGCTGTGGATCGAGCGGCTTGGCATCCACGGTCTGTCCGCGGGGAATCTGGCGATCCGCAACGACTCCCCGCACACCGTGGTGCTGCGGCAGATGGAGGGGGCTCCGTACCGCGGTCAGGGCGGCGGCCGGGTCTTCCTCGACGAGGTAACCAACGGCGTCGGCAGCGGCGCCTACGAGATGGTACCGCAGACCTCCTGGACGTTCTCCGGGCAGAAGGTCTGGGCCCGCCATCTCAACCCGGAAGGCGGCTATCCGCATGTCATCAATGACGGTGGTGATCTGGTGGTGCTGGGCGGCAAATTCGGCGAGATGCACGGCCCTTACATCATCACGCGCAATGGCGGCCGGACCGAGGTGCTGGGCGCCATGTTCAACGCCCTCGGCACGACCGGGGCGAAGCCCTTCCGTTCGCTGGTCATCAATGACCACAGCGACGTGTGCGTCGTGGCTATGGAGGACAATGCCGTTCCTGGCGGGCCGCATCCGCTGGCCATCCGTGAATTCGGTGCCGAGGGATCGTCGGCGATCCCCCGGCAGGCCCTGCTGCAGGTTGGTGGCAAGGATCTGGCCGTGATGATCCCGTTCTATCGTCGTGATCTGGCTGTCCGTGGCCGTGGTCCCCTGGTCGCCATCCGGACCCGTGCGGGCGAGGCCGAGGAGGGGGCAGGCGACAGCCTAGCAGTGCTGGAGATTTCGCGCGACGGCGACTTGGCGCAGCCCCTCACCGTCGGTATCGCGCTGGGGACGGAAACGACGGCCGACGCTGCCGACATGGATGCGCTGCCGGCCACCATCACCATTCCAGCCAATGCGGATGCGACGACCCTGACGATTATGGCGCGTGATGATCAGCGCCACGATGGCGACAAACAACTGCAGATCATGCTGGTCGGTGGGGCATATCTCGTCGACCGTCGCCAGGAGGTCGCCGAGGTGCGCCTTCGTGACCGGGCCGTCGATCTCAATCAGGGGTTGCAGTGCCGTCTCGACGGGGCAAGCGGGGCGGTCGTCGACTCCACCACCTCCGCACGGGAGATGGCGGCGCAGCGGGTGGAGTCAGGTCCGGTCGATGGACGATCGGCGATGCGCTTCGTCCAGGGCGCGATGATCCGACTCGGTGCCGAGACCGCCAAGCAGGGGTTCATGCATGACGGCTTTACCAGTCGCAGCGTGGCCTTGTGGGCCCGCATCGAACAGAGCCAGGATGGCACGCTGTTCAGGCAGGGTGGCGTGGCCGGCATGCGACTGAGCCTCGCGCTGGATGGTACTCTGCATGCGCGAGTCAGCGCCTTCGGGAGCCTGGCCGTTGAACTCGCCACCCCCTGGCCGGCGGATGGCGGCTGGCATCATGTCGCCCTGGTTTTCAATGAGGGTGAACTGCAACTGTTCCTTGACGGCATCCGCAGTGGCGGGGCCGTGCTTGCCGCCAGCACCATTCCGCGCCATTCCTATCACGGTGGTTTCGGCATGGGGGAGTTCCGCGGTTGGATGGCTGAGCCGCGGATCTACGACCGCGCGCTGAATCACAGCGAGGTGCAGGCGCTGGCGCGGGACGCTAAGTGACCTCGGACAGTCGGCCGCCCAGTCGGCTGCGACCGCCTACCTGACCACCGCCGAGACGCGCAGGTCGGTGGGGAACCAGGCCGGGATGGTGCGCCCGCTGAGCTTGTCGGCGAGGCGGCCTTCGATCCAGCTGGCGAGCAGGTGGCGCCAAGTCGCGGCGTCGATGCCGGGGATAGGCGGCAGGGGGGCCTCCAGCAGATCGATCTGCAGGCGCACGGCCGGCTCCCAGCCGGCTTCAGACGGGGTGAACACGACCGTCACTTGCGCCATCAGCCGGCGGATCGGCAGGTTTACCGCCAGCGTGCCACCGGCGAGATGCAGTGCCCCCGCGGCTTCGATGCTGAAGCGCCGGTTCTCGCCATCGTCGGGCAAGGCCGCGAGTTCGAGCGACGACAGTTGCGGCGTCACCGTCATGCCGGCGAGCTGTCCGCCCGAGGTCGAGGCGAGCAGGGCGTTGGCTTGCCGCGGGTCCAGGCTCAGCGCCAGACGCGGCGGAATGACGTCATCCATCGCCACCACCTGCCAGCCGATGGCAAGATTGCCCTCGCCACGCACCGTGCCGACTGCTCCGAGGCCCTGGCGCACGATGCCGGGTGGGATCCATCGGCCGCTGGCATCCTGGGCGATGCGCCGCATCAGCGCCGGATCGACCTGCAGGACGATCGGGGCTGCTGGCAGCTGCTGCGTTGCCGGGGAGACCGCCAGGATGGTGGCCTGCGGACCGATCTCGCGTGGCAGGGAGGTGTTGGCGATCACGCAGATGATGCGTGGCAGCAGTAGCCAGAGGGCGAAGAGGAGGACGACGACGATCGCGGCGGCGATCCAGCAGCCAGGGCGTCGACGAGGCCGGTCCATGTGGACACCATGACGGCGAGGAAACAACCCGCAACGGGCGGCGACCGCGATCGCAGGTCGGTGTGCAACTCCAGCCCGACTCTTGACCTGCGGACCCAGGTTGCGGCCTTGGCTCCCGCCTTAGCATGCCGCCCCTCGGAACCCCATGCCCGTTGCCCGCGCCCAGGTCGTCGCCATCGGCACTGCTCTGCCAGAGCGGCGCCTGTCCAATGCCGAGCTCGCCGCTCGCGTCAATACCACCGATGCGTGGATCGTCTCACGCACCGGCATCCACGAGCGCCGCATCTGCGAGCCCGGCCAGGGGCTGATCTCCCTGGCCGAACCCGCCGCCCGCCGCTGCCTGGAACGGGCCGGGGTCGCGGCCGGCGAGGTCGACGGCATCATCGTCGCCACCATCACCGGTGACATGGTCATGCCGGCCACTGCCAACCTGCTGCAGCACCGCATCGGTGCGACCAGGGCCTGGGCGTACGATCTGGTCAATGCCTGCAACGGCTTCGTTGCCGCCCTGGCCACCGCCACGGTATGGATCGAGAGCGGCCGGGCCAAGCGCATCCTCGTCGTCGGTGGCGATGTGATGAGCACCCTGGTCGACTGGACCGATCGCAACACCTGCGTGCTGTTCGGCGATGGCTGCGGGGCCGTGCTGGTCGAGGCCGGCCCAGCGGACGGCCGGGGTGTGGTCGGCATCGAGATGCACAGCGACGGCGGCCCCTCTGCCGATCTGTGCGTGCCGTGCAGCGGTTCGGGCATGCCCTTGACCGCCGAGGCGCTGGCGCGTGGCGACCAGTACATCAAGCAGAATGGCAAGATGGTGTTCACCCACGCCATCCGCCGCATGTCCGAGGTTGCCACCAGCCTGATGGCGACGCACGGCCTGGTTGCCGCCGACATCGATCTGGTGGTGCCTCACCAGGCCAACCTGCGCATCATCGAACCCACCGCCGAGCGCATCGGCGTGCCGATGTCCAAGGTGGTGGTCAACCTCCACCGCCTGGGCAACACCACCGGCGCGACCATCCCGCTGGCCCTGGCCGATGCCGAGTCCGACGGCAGGCTGATGCCCGGCAGCCGGGTCCTGCTCGTCGCCTTCGGCGGCGGTCTGACCTGGGGGGCCATCTATCTCACCTGGGGGCGCGGATGACGCAGCAGGCCGACCGCATCGCACTGTTCCGCATCATGGTCCTGGCGCGGACCTGCGATGACCGCATGGCCAAGCTGAAGGCCCAGAATGAGGTGCCGGGCAGCGTCTTCGTTGGCCGTGGCCAGGAGGCGTTCAGCGCCGCCGCCGGCATGCGACTGCGCCCCGGCGACCTCTTCGCCCCGCTGATCCGCGATCAGGCCGGCCGCTTCGCCTTCGGTGAGACGCCGCTGGACGCCATTCGCACCGTACTCGGCCGGCGCACCGGGCCGATGCGCGGTCGCGACGGCAACGTGCATCGCGGCGATTGGGCCGCCGGCTTGCTGCCGATGATCAGTCATCTCGGCGCCATGGTCTCGCCAGTGGTCGGCACGCTGCTGGCGCGCCGCCTGGCCGGCAAGCAGACCGCCGGTGATCTCAGTGTCGGCGTTGCCTCGATCGGCGACGGCGGGATGAACACCGGCGCCCTGCACGAGGCGGTCAACGCCGCCGCCGTCGAACGCCTGCCGCTGGTCCTGCTGGTGGCTGACAACCAGTACGCCTACTCGACGACCAGCGACCGGACCTATGCCTGCGCGCATCTGGTCGAACGCGCCATCGGCTACGGCATCGCCGGCTATCGCTGCGACGGCACCGACGCCGACGCCTGCCTGGAGACGGTCGGCGCGGCGATCACCGCCGCCCGGGCCGGCAAGGGCCCGCAGATGGTCGTCGCCGATCTGCTGCGCCTGGCTGGGCACGGCACCCATGATGACGCCAGCTATGTCGGAGAGGACGTCAAGAGCCGCTTCGGCGACTGCCTGCAGTTCTACGAGCGTACCCTGATGCAGCAGGGTGTTCTGACTGCCGAGTCCCTCGCCGCCATCCGCGACGAGGCGCGCAAGCAGGTCGAGGACGCGGTGCAGCAGGCCCTGGGCGAACCCCAACCCGACGTAGCCGCCGAGGAATGGTGGGCGCGGTCGGAACGGGATCTGGTGAACGTGAGGTCGGCGTGAAATACCTTGAAGCCATCCGGCTCGCCCTGTCCGAGCTGCTCGCCAGCGATCAGCGCGTCTTCATCTACGGCCAGGACATCGCCGGACCCTTCGGCGGCGCCTTCAAGGCGACCAAGGGCCTGTCGGAACGCTTTCCCGGACGGGTGCTCAACAGCCCGATCTCCGAGGACGCGATGACCGGCATCGCCATCGGCGCCGCCATGGACGGCATGCGCCCGATCGTCGAATACCAGTTCGCCGATTTCGCCTCGGTGGCGTTCAACCAGCTGGTCAACCACGCCGGCACCCTCTACTACCGCACTGGCCGTCCGTGTCCGATCGTGGCGCGGCTGCCGGTTGGCGGCACGCCGGGCGGCGGCCCTTTCCACTGCCAGATGCCCGAGACCTGGCTGTCGAACCATCCTGGGCTGGTGGTGGTGGCGCCGGCCACGGTTGCCGACGCCTACTTCATGCTCAAGGACGCGGTCGCTTGCCGGGACCCGGTGTGCTTCCTTGAGCACAAGTACCTCTACTACCACCTGGAAGCCGAGTTCGATCCGCAGTCGGCTGAGCATCCCGGCCTCGGTCGCGCCGTGGTCCGCCGGCCCGGCGACGATCTGACCATCGTCGCCTACAGTGGCATGGTCCATCACGCCATCGCCGCCGCCGCCCAGCTGGAGAGCGAACACGGCCTCAGCGCCGAGGTCGTCGATCTGCGCTGCGTGCGTCCGCTCGATGAGGAGACCATCCTCGCCTCGCTGTCGCGCACCGGCCGCATCATCATCGCCTCGGAAGGCTGGCCGTTCGGCGGCCCGACCGCCGAGGTCGCCGCCCTGGTCGCTGAGAAGGGCTTTCAGTTCCTCGATGCGCCGCCGGTCCGGCTAGCTGCTCGCGACACCCCGATCCCGTTCCATCCCGAACTGTTCATGGCGCATCATCCCGATGACCATGCCATCGTGCAGGCCGCCCTCGACCTGGCGAGGTACTGACATGCGCGTCGCCATCCGCATGCCCCAGCTCGGTGAGGCCGCCGCCGATGCCACCGTCGTCGCCTGGCTGGTCCAACCCGGGGCCACGGTCAAGGCCGAGCAGGAGCTGGTCGAGGTCCAGACCGAGAAGTCGCTGCTCACCGTCGCCGCCCCGGCGGACGGCGTGCTCTCCGAGATCAACGGCCGGCCCGGAGACGTGGTCAAGGTTGGCGAGGTGCTCGGCTATGTCGGCGATCAGGCCGCCACCGATCCGGTCTCGACCGCGCTGCCAGGTCTGGCCAACGTCCACGACGTCGGCGCCCCGCCCAAGCAGCGCACGCCGCGGCCGGTGCAGCTGCGTCCGTCGGGCAAGGCCGGCGACGACGGCGGCAAGATCGCCCCGCCCAGCCTGCTGGCCGGCTCCGGCGAGCGCTCGTTCCTCTCGCCGCGGGTGCGCGCCCAGGTCGCCGAGAGCGGCCTGAAGACCTCCGACCTGTCGTTCATCACCGGCACCGGCGCTGGCGGACGCATCACCGCCGCCGACATCGACCGCTACCTCGCCCATGGCGAGCCGATGACGCCGATCCGCCAGGCGGTGGCTGCGGCAATGACCCGCTCGTGGACGCGTCCGCTGGCCACCGTCGCGACCAGTGTGCAGGTCGACAGCGTGCTCGCCCACCGCCGCACCGTCGCTGGCCGGCCCTCGCTGACCATCTACGCCCTGCGTGCCCTGGCCCTCGGGCTCAAGGCCGGCAGCCCCTTCGCCAAGCGCCTCTACGGCAACCGCCTGCATACTCCGGCGACGGTCGACCTAGCGGTCGCCATCGAAGTCGGCGATGGGGTGCTGACTCCGGTGATCCGCAAGGTCGACGAGTTGCTCCTGCCCGAGCTGACCACGGCAGTCGAGTCGATCATCGACAAGGCCCGGCTCGGCAAGGTCTCCGACGGCGGCGAGGCGGTCGCGTCAGTGTCGAACTACGGTGTCTTCGGCCTGACCTGGGCGACGCCGATCCCGCTGCCCGGGCACAGCGTCATCCTTGGCCTCAGCGCGCCGCAGAACCAGCCAGAGTGGAACCCGGCGACCAAGTCGTG
>JBBREK010000139.1:0-11146 GCA_038203025.1 Planctomycetota bacterium | reverse complement strand
CTTCTTCGCTCCGTCATCGATCCAGCGCGGCGTACCGCTGAAGCGCCTGATCGATGCGACGCTGGTTGGCCTGATCGGGGAGTCGCTGGCTGAAGTCCATCCCGACTTCGACCGCCGACGCTTCCGCGCCGCAGCGGTGCGGGGCCTGGACGACCTGGAACTCATGCCGCGGGCCGCGCACATCGCCGCGGCGATGACCGACGCCCTGCCGGCCGACTGCACCCGGGCCGCCGACGTCCTCGTCGCCGCCATGGGTCCGGAACTGACCGTGACCGAAGGCTTCGGTCTGGCGCCGTTCTTCTACCTCCCGCACGTCGCCTGCATCGGCAGTCATCTGATCGATGACTTTGCGGCCGGCATGCGCGCCAACCTGGCGGTGACCACGCGGTTCTCGGCCGAATTCTCGATCCGGCCCTATCTCCTGCGCCACACCACCCCATGCCTGGCGAGGCTCGCGCAGTGGACCAGCGATCCCAACCCGCACGTCCGTCGTCTGGTCAGCGAAGGCTCACGTCCGCGCTTGCCCTGGGCCGGTCGACTGGCGCCGTTCATCCGCGACCCGACCCCGACGCTGGCCCTGCTGGAACGCCTCAAGGACGACGCCAGCGGCTATGTCCGCCGGTCGGTCGCCAACCACCTGGGCGACATCGCCAAGGATCACCCGCGACTGGCATTCACGACGTGCAGACGTTGGCTGGATGAAACGCGGGATCTGCCCAATCCGACTGCCGCCGCCAGGCGGGCACTGATTCGGCATGCCATTCGGCTGCCGGCCCGGCAAGGCGACCGCACGGCGGACCGCCTGCGCCGCGACGCAGGCGGTCGTTGAGGCGAATCAGGGCCGGCTGCGCGCTTCGCTCGTGCGCTTGGCGCACCGATGCGCCGGCCAGAGCCGGCCGTAGCGCGCAGCCGTAGCGGGCGAAGCCCCGTAGCAAATCCACTAGCGATCCTCCTACCAGACGGCCAACACCCTGGCGTCACGTCGCTGCCGCACGATCGCCTCGACTCGCTCGACGATGGCGGCGCGATCGCGGTAGAGCCGCAGTCCCCGTGCCGCCGCCAGCACGGCGCGCGCGGCCGGGGCGATGATGATGCCGCTGGCATGGCCGAGGGCCTTGCGGACGCCGGCGTCGAGGTCGGCTCCTACCGGCTGATGACGCAGCGCCTCGGCGGCGCGCAGGTCGATTTCGATGCGTCTGGCCTTGGCCACAACAAAATCAGCCCGGTCGGCTCAGCCGTCCAGCTTGCAGACGTCGGTAGCCTTGTAGCCGTCGAGGCTGGGCACCGCCGAGGCCAACGTGGCGACGCAGTCGCCCGCCGTGATCAACGGCAGCTCGCGCCCGCCCTCAGGGGTGAGCAACGGCAGGCCGGCGCCGGAAATCAGCGCGTTGCAAATGCATTTGCGTCCGACCAGTTCGGCCGGGTCGCCGCCCTTGGCGATGAAGTGCGCCTCGGGCTCGGCGGCGCAGCGCCAGCCGATGCGACCATTCTCCAACCGGTAGGGTTGGCGCAGGTAGCCGAGATTGCAGATGCGTGTGCGCTTGGCGTAGACCGCCGGGTCGGACAAGGTGCCCGGCACCTCGGTGACCTTGAAGGGGAAGCCGGTGGGCGAAGCGCGCGGATCGGTGAACACCCGAGCCGTGCCCTCGCGGACCAAGCCAAGGACCTGCTGCTTGAGGTCCGTACGTAGGCCGGACTCGTCGCTGAAGGCGAAGATCGTACCGACCTGCACTCCATGCGCGCCGGCGGCACGCGCCTGGGCCAGGCCGGCCGGCGTGCCGAACCCGCCGGCAAGCCAGAACGGCCGATCAAACTTGCGCAGCCGTTCGAGATCGGCGGAATCGCGCGGGCCGTAGACCGGCTCACCACGGGCGTTGAGCGGCTCGGTGTGGTTACGCGGCGGGGCGTTGTGTCCGCCAGCAGTCGGACCTTCGACGATGAAGCCGTCGACCTGACCTTCGGTAGCGCGCATCAGCGCCTGGGCGAGGGTATCCGAGGAGATCACGGCAAGGAACGGTGGACGGAACACCGGCGGACGGGCGTCGCCAATGATCACCTTGGGATCGAACGAGACCTTGGTCGACTCGCCGGGCAGGGCACCCTCGACGCGGAGGACCAGACTGGCCTCTTCGTGCGCAGCCATGCGGGTGAGCGCGGCGGGGATCTCGCGCGGGATGCCGGCCCCCATGAGCACGGCGTCGACGCCAGCCAGCATCGCACCGTAGAGCGAGGCCAGGTTTGGGCAGATGATCTTCTCGAGCAGGTTGATGCCGACGACCCCGTCGTGGCCTTCCTTGGCCAGCAAGACCTCGGCGAAATTAGCCACCACCAGCAGTTCGAGGCTCTCAAGGCGCGGCTTCTCGTCGACCATCGGCGTCTTGCGCCAGTCCCCATGGGTGGCAATGCCACCCTCGACGTACCAGCGCTGCAGGATGCGTTCGGCGACGGCCGGAATGGGGAACTTGGCGATCACCCGGCGGAGATGCCCCCCCTTGTCGCCCTCCTGTAGACGGTAGGCGACCACCCGATCGAGTCCGGTGCCTGAGATCACGCCGAGGCAACCGGCCTGCGACACGGTCTTGGCGAGATACCAGTTCGATACGGAGACGCCCATGCCTCCTTGAATCACGGCCGGAAGCTGTCGGGCTAGGGCTGCGGCGCCGATCGACGTGTCTCGTGGGCCGCTCATCTGCAGATATCCATGCAAATCTTCCCTCAGGGGTGGCATCAACCCAAACGGGTGGATATCGCACCAGGCTGTGCCGGCGACCGGTCGGCCGCAGACGGAAGGCCCACTCTACGAACGCGCATGAGTCCTCAACCGGGAAAGGCCCGGAGGAGTCATGACAGCAGAGCGTTGCGCAGGGTCATCAGGCGCTTGGCCGCATCGCGATGCGTCGTTCCCCGGGCGCAGGCCTCAAGGGCCTCAGCAAGCGCTGGCTTGGCGGCCGGGGGGCAGTCGGGCAGGGCCTGCAGCAGGGGTAGTTCCAACGCCTCGATGACGGCCGGCAACCGCTCCTGCGACGTGGAGGTTGCGAGATGGCTCAGCAGCCGGATGGCGGCGAGACAGCGGGCCGGGCCATGCGTGGCCAGCACCGCGTCCAACGAGGCGCCCCCTCCAGAGCGGATCCGCCCCTGCCAACCGGCAAGGACGACGACCGCGAGGATCGCGACCCCGACAGCGAGGACCAGGAGCAACCAGGCGGCCATGCGGCAAGGGTATGGACCTGGCCACATCTGCCAGGGCCGTGGAATCCAGCAGGCTACTTCCGTGGACGCCCACGACCCGATGGCTACTACCGCAGCGGAGCCAACCCCGTGCCGTCCGACGCCGTCCGTACCCGCCTTGCCGCCCTGCGCTTTCCCGGCGAGCTGACCGATGCCGATGCCGCTGCCCATGGCTGCCGGCTGATCACCGCCACGCATGGCGCCGATGCTGCCCCAGAGCACGTCAAGCTGACCCTGCTGGTCGATGCTGGCGGACTGGTTGCGGACGCACGATTCCGCTCCAACGCCACCGGCGAACTGCTCGCTGCCTACGACGCCATGACCGAGATGCTGCTCGGGGGCATGCTGGTCGATGCCGCCACCATCTCCCCGCGGCGGGTCGAGGCCTTCCTGCGCGGCAGCGGCAGCGAGCCGGCCATCCCCCTCGCCCTCGATGCGGACACACCGTTTTACGTCCTGACCAAGGCCGCGCAGGCCCTGGAACGCCCCAAGGGGGCAACAGTAACCGCCGACCAGTTACCATGGGTCGATATAGGCCTGTTTGAGAAGGTCCGGCGCATCGAGACTGTCCTCGACCAGCACGTTCGCCCCGCGCTGGCCAGCGACGGCGGCGGCATCGACCTCGTCGACCTGCAGAATGACGAGCTGATGGTGCAATACCACGGTGCCTGCGGCTCCTGCTCCTCGTCCATCGGCGGTACTCTGACCTTCATCCAGGACAGTCTGAACAGCCACTTGGGCACCGTCCTGCGCATCACTGTCTCGCAGCTCGAGACGGAAGAAGCGCCGAGCTTCATGCCATAGCCAGCGGCCCGTCGGCGGATAGCATGGTGAAATCATGCGCCGCCTGCGCTTCGCCGATCTGACGCCGCTGTCGGCCGGCTGCCATGTCGCCCGCAGTTTTTATCATCCCGGCCACGCCTGCGGCCGGCATGATCACGACTTTGCCGAAGCCATGTGGATCGAACTGGGCGCAGTGCGTCACGACACCGGCCGCAGCGTCCATCTGCTGACGCCAGGCGACATCGTTCTGGTGCGTCCACACCATCACCACGACATCCGCGGCATCGATGGCCAGGTCGGCGTGGTGGTCAATATCGCCTTCCCCGCTGCCGTCCTGCATGGTCTGGAGCGCCGCTACCGCTGCGTCGGCCTCTGGGGCGAGCAGGACAAACCGCTGGTCCGACGGCTGACGGCAGAGGACGTGGTCGCCCTTGGACGACGGGTCGAAGCGCTGCGCAACGGGCCGGACGATGACCTCGCTCGCGATGGCTTCCTCGTCTCGCTGCTCGACCGCCTGCGACCGCGTCAGGTCGACCTGTGGCGCAACGCCCCGGCCTGGCTGGCTGCCCCCCTGGCGCGCTGCGCCGAACCACCGTTGCTAGGTGAAGGAATCGCCGCGCTGGTCCGCCTGAGCAAGCGTTCGCGCGAGCACATCAGCCGCAGCATCCGCGCTGCCACCGGCGACACTGCGACCGCCTTGTTCACCGAATTGCGCCTGCGCTGGACCGAACGCCAGCTCGCCCTCACCGACCTGCCGATAAGCGAGATCGCCAAGGCCTGTGGCCTAAGTCGCGCCCGACTGCACTATCTCTTCACCGTGCGCCATGGTCGTGGACCGCGGGCGTATCGGATCGCCTGTCGGGGGGCGGTGGGGTAGACATTGCTACTCCATTGCCCCTTGGCTGGGGGGGGGCAATGGAATTGCGTCAGAAGATGGCTCTGGCCTTCCCAACGCCTGCGGGCAAATCATCCGCCTTCCGCCTTCCGCCTTCCGCCTTCCGCTATCCGCCTTTCCATTATATCACACATTGCACACGCCTCGTCACGCAACGCACACGCGTGCCCGGCATTCTGACGCTAGCATATCACGTACAGGAGCACAACCGTGACCAAGATCGTCATCGTCGGCGCAGGCAGCGTCGTCTTCACCCGCAACCTCACCGGCGACATCCTCGGCATGCCCGAGTTCAAGGATTGCACGCTGTCCTACATGGACATCGATGCCGAGCGTCTGGAAGTGGCAGGCAACCTGTGCCGCAAGCTGGCCAAGGCCCTCGGCGTCAACCCGACCATCGAGACGACACTGGATCGCCGGCAGGCCCTCAAGAACGCCGACTTCGTCATCAACACGGTGCAGATCGGCGGTTTCAATTCGACCCTGGTCGACTTCGAGATTCCGCGCAAGTACAACCTCAACTTCACCATCGCTGATACCACCGGGCCCGGCGGCTTTTTCCGTGCCATGCGCACCTACCCGATGCTGTCGGGCATGGCCAAGGACATGTCGGAACTGTGCCCGCGCGCCGTGCTGTTGAACTACTCGAACCCGATGTCGATGAACATGCAGACCGTGTTCCGCACCTCGGGCATCCAGGCGGTCGGCTTGTGCCACAGTGTCCAGGGCACCTTCGACCAGTTGATGGGCTACATCGGTGAGGATCCGCATAAGATCTCGTTCACCTGCGCCGGCATCAACCACATGGCCTTCTACCTGAAGATTGAGAAGGACGGCGTCGACCTCTATCCCCGTCTATTCAAGGCGATGGAAGACGAGAAGATCCGCGGCACCAACAAGGTGCGCTTCGAGTTGATGAAACGCCTCGGCCACTTCATCACCGAGAGCTCCGAGCACAACGCCGAGTACAACCCCTGGTTCATCCCACGCGGCAAGGCGACGATCGATGCCTTCGACGTGCCGATCGACGAGTACCTGCGCCGCTGCGACGGCATCGTCGACGAGTTCGACCGCCTCAAGACGTTCAGCCGCAGCGACGAGCCGATGAAGGCCCCGTGCAAGAGCCACGAATACGGCTCGACCATCATCCACTCGATCGTCACCGGCACGCCCAGTGTGGTCTACGGCAACCTGGTCAATGGCGGCACGATCAGCAACCTGCCGCGCACCGCCATCGTCGAAGCCCCGACCCTGGTCGACCGCACCGGTCTGCACCAGGCGCAGATCGGCGAGCTGCCGCCGCAGCTTGTCGCCTACATGCAGCCGCACATCAGCCAGCACGAGTTGTTCATCCGCGCCGCCACCGAAGGGCGCCGTGACCATGTCTACCAGGCCTGCATGTTCGACCCGCTGACCGCCGCCACCATGCGAACCGACCAGATCGTTGAGATGTGCGATGAGATGATCGCCGCTTACGGCGACGAACTCCCCCCTCTGGCAACCAAGACCTTGGTGCCGACCAGCGGCAAGACCTTCCCCAAGGTCGACAGCCGCGTGCTGCGCGCCAGCTGGGACAAGGTGCAGAAGGATGCTGGGGACGATTTCGTGCAGGACTGGCACGTCATTGGCACGTTCCCGGGCAAGCCGAACGCCACCACCATCGACACCACTGGGCCGGTCGACGCTCTGACGGGCGGGGCCATCGACCTCGCCAAGCCGATCGCCGGCAAGACCTGGAAGGCGGTCAAGGCGGTCAAGCGCGGCCTGGTCGACCTCGCCCGCGAACTCGGCTCAGAAGAGTGGTGCCTGGCCTACGCCTACGCCGAGGTCACCTCGGTCCATGCCCGCGAGGCGGTCATCGGCATTGGCTCTGATGACGGGGTGCGCGTGTGGCTCAACGGCACGGTCGTGCACAGCCTGGAGACCAGCCGCGGCTACAGCCCGGAATCGGACAAGGTGACGGTGCAGCTGAAGGCGGGCGTCAACCGCTTCCTGTTCAAGATCAGCCAGCACGTCGGCGGCTACGGCTTCGGACTACGCGTGCCGAAGGCCAACTTCTGATCCAAGCGAGGCACGTAGAGGACCGGAGCCGACCAAGCTCCGGATCCTCGACTCTAAACCCCTGCTGGGGAAGACGATGCGTCGGACCAGAAAGGACGCAGGCCGGAACGCCAGGCGCAGCTTGTCGTAGCGGACAAGGGACTCACGCTAAGACACCGTGACCCAGGACGTAGATCCAGTAGAGGACGACATGACCCTGCTGCGGCGGTATTGTGATAATGGCGATGACGGGGCGGTCTGCACCATCGTCGAGCGCCACCAGGCCGACCTTCTGCGCACCGCCCACGCCATCCTCGGTGAGGCGGCGGCCGCGCAGGACGCGGTGCAGGAAGGTTTCGTCCGACTGTGGAGCCACGCCACCGCCGTCATCACTGGCTCTGGCGGTCGCTTGTCGATCGGTGGCTGGCTGTGCACGGTGGTGCGCAATGCAGCCCTCGACATGGTGCGCCGACGCAGCCCCGCCCCGCTACCCGATCAAGTCCGCCAGCCGACCCCACCGCAGGGTACGCCGCACGATGAAGCCGCCCTGCTGTGGGCGGCGGTTGAGCGACTGCCCGACCTCGAACGTGTGGCGGTCATCCTGCGCTATCGCGACGGCATGGCCTACGACGAGATCGGCTACCGACTGGGCAAGACCGCCAATCACGTCGGCATCATCCTCCACCAGGGCGTCGGCAGGCTGCGGGCCGATGCGTCACTCGCCGGGATCGCGCCATGAGCGACCTCGACCCGCACCTGATCGGCCTGCTGCGCCGTGGTCCGGCGCCACCCACTGCGCTCGACGAGGCGCACCGGCAGGCGGTGCTTGCTGCCGCCCGGCAGGCGTGGTTCCGTCAGCGGGCGCGCAACCGTCGCGCCCTGGCCGGTCTGGGCATCGCGGCGGTGTTGGCCGCGGCTATTGCCGGCTGGACGGTGCGCAGCCTGTTCGAGGGTCCGGTCCTGACCAGCCGACCGATAGTGGCTGCAGCAGAGCACACAGAGGAGCGGAAGTTGGAACGCCCGGCGGCCGAAGCACGACGGCAAGAGCCGTTGGATGCGCCAAGCAAACCGATGGTAACGGCTGTTCCAACTCCTGCGCCGGCACCGGCGACGGCCACGCCTCTGGCAGCGAAGGCCATGTCGGCCGACACAGCCGCGTCGAATCTTGCAGACGCTGCTACGGAGATGGCTCCGCCCGCTGCCGAACGCACTGACCGCCTACGTGCCGGTGCGCCAGCACCAGCCGCGAAGCGCGACGTCGGCCAGCATGGTCGTCTGATCATCGCGCGTCTGGTGTTGGCCGCAGCCCGAGTTGGCAAACTGGAGTCCGCCGATCGCCGTCCTGCCCTACAGGCGGCGCTGGATGGACTCGATGGTCTGAGCGGAGCGCCGTTTGACGATCTGCGCCATGAACTGCAAGCGGCCCTGCTTGCACCGTGACACGTCATTTTCTGTGGTCCTCTGTGGACCTTCGTGCCTCTGTGACAAAGTCGGAAATAGGTCGTTGCGCCTCAGTCGTCCATCTTGGCCATACGCACGACCTCATCCGGGGTGGTGGTGCCGTTGAGCACCTTGCGTACACCGTCCATGGCCAGGCTGTTCATGCCATTGGCGATCGCGGCCTTGCGCACCTCGTTGGTGGCGGACTTCTCGAAGGCGAGATCGCGCAACTGGCGGTTCATCACCATCATCTCGAAGATACCCTTGCGGCCGCGGAAACCGGTACCCTTGCAGTAGTCACAGCCCTTGCCGCGCACGAACTGTACGTCTGGATGCTGCTCGGGGCGCAGCCTCAGCGACAGCAGCGTCTTGGCGTCAGGCGTGTACTTCTCCTGGCACTTCGGGCAGTTGACGCGGATCAGGCGTTGCGCGAGCACGGCCTGGATCGAGGTCGCGACCAGGAACGGCTGCACGCCCATGTCGATCAGGCGGGTGATGGCGCTGGGCGCGTCGTTGGTGTGCAGGGTGGAGAACACCAGGTGGCCGGTCAGCGAGGCCTGGATGGCGATCTGTGCC
Organism: Planctomycetota bacterium; assembly: GCA_038203025.1. Classification (GTDB taxonomy): domain Bacteria; phylum Planctomycetota; class UBA11346; order UBA11346; family UBA11346; genus UBA11346. The sequence goes on along the minus strand of JBBREK010000139.1, from coordinate 2,184 downwards.
GTCTCCGCGTCGCGGATCTCACCGACCAGGATGACGTTGGGCGCCTGGCGCAGCATCGAGCGGAGGATGCGCGGGAAATCGAGGCCGATCTTTGCGTTGACCTGGCACTGGTTGATGCCGTTGAGGTGGTACTCGACCGGATCTTCGGCGGTGATGATCTTGCGGTCGATGGTGTTGAGGGTGTTGAGAGTGGCGTAAAGCGTCGTGGTCTTGCCGGAACCGGTCGGCCCGGTGACCAGGACGATGCCATTGGGCCGCCGGATCAGGCCCATGTAGTTCTTGAAATCGCCGGGGTCGAAGCCCATGTCCTCGAGGTTCAGCTTGAGGCTGTCCGAATCGAGGATGCGCATGACGAAGGCCTCGCCATGCACCGAAGGCAGGCAGCTAACGCGCAGGTCGATGCGCTTGTTGGCCAGCTTGACCTTGATGCGGCCGTCCTGCGGCTTGCGCTTCTCCTCAATGGCCATGCCGGCCATGATCTTGAGGCGCTGGATGACCGGGCCCTGCAGGCGCTTGGGTGCCGGATCCATGGTCAGGCAGACGCCGTCGATGCGGTAGCGGATGCGCAGGTGGTCGTCCATCGGCTCGACGTGGATGTCGGAGGCGCGCGAGGAGATGGCGTTCTGGATGATCTGGGTAACGTACTTGACGATCAGCGCGTCGTCGCCCTTCTCGTCCTCGTCCCCATCGTTGCGGCGCACGTCGAGGGCGTCGCCCATCGCGCCGAGCATGTTCTCGACCTTCTGCTCGGTGACGCCATGCGCCTTCTCCAGCGCCGCCAGGATCTGACGTTCACTGGCCACCGCCACGTCGATCGACAGCGAGGTTTGGAAGCGCAACGTGTCGACCGTCTCCAGGTCCATGGGGTTGCTCATCACTATGGTCAAGGTCTTGCCCGAGAGCATCACCGGGCAGACCTTGCGCTCGCGCGACACCTCGCCCGGGATCAGGTCGGTGACCTTGCTGGGGATGTCGGTGGTCTCTAGATCGTAGAAGCGCAGGCCGAGTTGCTCGGCCTGCGCCCGGGCGATGTCCTCGGGCTGGCAGGCCTCCATCTCGACCAGGATCTCGCCGATCAGCCGCTTGTCGCCGGCCATCTGCTTGGCCAGGGCGTCTTTGACCTGGCCGTCGGTGATGGCCTCCATCTCGACCAGGATCTCGCCGATGAACTTGCGTCCTGCCATGTGCTCTCCGAACGGTCCATGAGTACCCGTCGAGAGCTGGGCCGCAAGTCGCCCAGGTCCGACTGACGATGGACCGTGGCACCCGCCCGGCATCCTGCCAGCCATGTCCGCCCTGACCGACCTGCTCCCCGATCCCGTCCCCGGCCTCGGTCCTGAGGTGCGTCCCGAGGCCCTCGACGAGGCCGCGGTTGAACGGCTGCTGGCTGGCGTCCAGGCGCGGGCCGCGGATCTGCTGCACGCCTGCCTCCTGCTGTGGCACGACCGCCTGGAGGCAGCCCACGCCCTGGTCCAGCGACACGAAGGCGACCGCGAGGCCGACTGCCTGCACGCCATCATGCACCGCCGAGAGCCGGACGAAGACAACAGCTGCTATTGGTGGGGGCGCACTGGCGAACACCCGGTCGGCGTGGCTCTCGGCACCGAGGCCGCCCGGCTGGGGCTGGCAAGCCTGTGCCGAGCCGATGGCTGCATCGACGCCCCGGTCATGACCCACGCCTGCTGCCGTGGCGGACAGCCGACGCAAGCCCTGCGTGCCCTCCAGGCGTGCGAGCTGCGCCTGCTGGCCGGGCGGCTGTTCGCCCCGTGACTTCTGGTGGGACCCGTTAGCGTCCCGCTCCTCGCACCCCAATGAAACAACCCCGCTTCGACGCGGCCCCCCTGCCGTCCGATCTCCGCTCGGACGCCGTCTTCGTCAACCTCGAAGGCGACTACTCCTACCTTTCTGACGGTTATTACCGCAGCATGGAGGCAGAGCACGAAGGTTGCCGTCCGCTGCCGACCTGTGAGGAGGCGCTCGATGCCTACGTCGTGCCGCTGGCCCTGGCCAAGGCCAAGGCGGCCGGCATCCCGACGCCGGAGTGGGAGATTTCCAACGACACCTCCACCACCATCCGGCCGCCGCTGATCGCCTATCCGATCAACCCGTTCCAATCCCAGGGCATGGTCATCACCGATCGGGCCGACCTCGACGAAGCGATCAAGTCCTTGACCATGACTGGAA
>JBBREK010000138.1:0-11261 GCA_038203025.1 Planctomycetota bacterium | reverse complement strand
GTGCACAACCTCACCATCAGCACTGGTTCGGGCAATCCGGGAGCAGCGGGTTTGCGTTTCAAGGCCAGCAATTACGGCGCTACCACCGAGGTGACGATTCGCTCTGAGGACGGAGCCGGCGTCGCCGGCCTGCTCCTCGACTGGGGCGACCCGGGTCCGGAGATCCATCGTGACATGCATATCGTCGGCTTCGATGTCGGTATCCTCAGCGTCCATGCCATGTTCGGTCCGGTGTTCGAGAACATCCTGCTGGAACACCAGAACAAGGCTGGCATCCGCAATACCAACAACTGCCTGACCATCCGCCGTCTGCTCAGCCGCAACCACGTCCCGGCGGTGCTGAACGCCAAGGACACGGGCAAGGATGGCAGACCGGATTGCAGCATGGTGTTGCTTGATGACTGCCGCATGGAGGACGGTGCCGCGGATGGTGCGGCGGTGGTGATCGAGGCGGGCATGGCCTACGTCCGTACGCTTGCTGTCGCCGGCTATGGAAACGCTATCCAGCCTGCCTCGGGCGAAGCCATCCCAGGGCCGCAGGTGGATCGCTGGACCAGCCATCCAATCCTCAGCATGCCGGGAGTCGCAGCCGGCGAACCCCTGCGTTTGCCGGTGCAGGAGCACCCGACTCCGGCCTATGAACCGACCGCAGCCTGGGTCAACGTGCGGAACTTCGCTGACGACATCACCCCGACGATGGGCTGGTCGGATGCGATCCAGCGGGCCATCGACAGCGGCGCGACCACCCTCTACTTCCCCAAGGACAAGTATACCGTCACCAAGACCGTGCATCTGCGCGGCAAGATCCGCCACATCCTTGGCATGAACAGTCTGATTGATCTCGACGTGGACGTGCTCGGCGATCAGCCGGTCTTCCGTTTCGACGGCGACCAGGAGCAGATCGTCATTGAGCACCTCCACACCACCATCGGGGATAAGGCAAAGCGCGACTTGGGCTCGGTCGCCTGGCAGCACGCAGCCAAGGGCCGTTTCGTGCTCCAGCACAGCCTCACCCATGCGTATCGCAGCGAACCGGGAGCTGGCGACGTGTATGCCATGGACTTCTGCAGCGGCAGCTGGTTCCTGCAACAGCCAGGCCAGCACGGCTGGTTCCGTTCGATCAACATCGAAGGATCGGGCGGGGCAAAGGACGCCACCGCCCAGTTCATGGTCAGTGGCGCCTCGGCGTGGATCCTCGGGTTCAAGACTGAAGGCGGCATGACCTGCATCAACGCCGACCGGGGTGCCCAGGTTGAACTGCTCGGCGGTTTTCACTACCCGGCCCAGGGCTTCGGCAAAAATGGGCAGGTGCCGCTGTTCCGCATCCAGGATGCGCGGGCCGCTCTGTCGTGGAGCGAGATATCGCACGGCCGGCAGCGGTGGGAGAACCGCCACAAGACCCAGATCCTGGAGCTTCGTGGGGAGGAACCCTCCGAGCTGACCCTTGCTAGTATGCCCAAGGATATGAAGGAAATGCGCTATGGCCGGGTGGTCAACGTGCCATTGACCTTGGTCGGAAAATAGCCTTCACTTTTCTCATTATCGGAGTCGACATCCATGCGTTGCACCCTGCTCTCCATCTCTGTTATCGCCGTCCTCGGTTCGGCGGAATTCGCACCGCCCCAGACCTGGACCCAGCGCAGCGGCAATCCGCTGGTCCAAGCCGGTCAGGCGGCCTGGCGCTTCGATCAGGTCTGGCCAGCAAAATTCACGAATCCGGCGAACTTTGTGCCGATGGTCTGGCAGACGGGCAGGCATACATCCTGGGGTGCCGCTGAACATGGTTTCGGCGGCCAGCCGACGGGCAGCGCAAACAAGGACGGGATCGTATTCAGTGTGCGGGGGCCGCGTACCGATGCCCAGCCATGCATGACGGCACTGGCCTTCATTCCTGCAAAGGCGGGAAACTATCAGGTGTCTGGGGTGCTTGATGTCAGCCGCTGGGAGGGCCAGAACGCGGTCGCATTCACCATCCTGCGGCGGAACGTCGCCAACGGTCTCGTGGCCATGGTGCAGGAGTGCAAGCCTGAGGCCAAGGCTGGCAATGCGATCGCCGCCAGCACGGCGCTCGCCGCTGGCGAGGAACTTTTCCTCGTCGCCTCGGTGCCGGGATTCAACACTGCTGCCGTCATGACGTTGCGGGATCTGCGCATCGTCGGACCATAAGTCCTTCGAGTAAATGCCCAGGCCCGGGGCCCGTCGCGCAGCGATGGGGCGGGCGCCGAGTGGTGGGCGAACGATACCGCCGCGCGCCAGGGCAATGGGCGGATCTGCTCCTGTCCGAGCGCGCCAGCAGCGCGCAGTCCCAGGTTTAGCTTCACAGCATTGGGCGAAGCCCTGAGTAGATACCCCTGTGATTAGTGAACCGGTTCACGGAACATCGGCCAAAGGTGCGACCGGAGGGCTATGGTGGGCGTCATGGCCACCTTCCCCCGTTCCAACTCCGCGATCTCCCTGGTCGAGATCCTCATCGTCGTGACCGTCATCGGGCTGCTATCGGCTCTGATCCTGCCGTTGATGTCGAAATTCCGCGAGGAGGCCCGCGTGGTCGGCTGCCAGAACCGTCAGCAGGGTCTGACTCAGGCTATGCTGCTGTTCGCCGATGATCAGCGCGGGTACTTCCTGTGTGCGCGCGGCGGTGGCGGCCCCGGCTTCGGCAACGTCTACAAGGGTTGGTCCTGGCCATCAGATCTGGCGCCATTCGTCGACTCAGCGCTGACTGTCGCCGATGGCGGCTACGGTGGCTGGGGCTCACTCAGCCATTTTGAACGTACGCGCAAGCAGTACTGGGCGGCCAACCGCTGCCCTGGGTGGCAGGGACGTGAGGACATCGAAGGTCCGGCGGCGCCGATGAACGCCCCGCCCTACGACGGCGGCGGCTTTGGTATCAACTACGCCCCCGATGCACCGGAAAGCCTCGCCCATACCGTGCTGGACTGGGGCAATTGGGGAACCAGCCGGAAGATCTTCCGACTGCGCTCGATCAGCCTGCCGACCCGCCGGGCCTGGTTGGCCGACAACAATAACTTCCTCATCGGCATGGGCGGCAATGCGATATCGACCTTCCAGGACGGCTGGTTCGACGCCCCGGTGACCTGGCGGGCCAATGTCGCCAGCAGCAACGGCGGCGCCCGGCACGGTCGGAACCGCATCGTCATGGCCTTCTTCGATGGGCATGTCGGGGTGCATCGGCTGACCGGGTTGCGTGGCGAACCGATCACCGGCCCCGAGGACCCGCGTCTGGCCTTCATGAATCCTGGGCAGTTTTGCCCCTAAGGCCGGAGGTTGCGCTCATGCCTGGAATCACTAATCTTTGCCCTCTGAATGCCCATCGTTCCGGATTTTCCCTAATCGAACTGTTGGTCGTCGTTTCGATCATCGGTGTCCTCTCCGCGTTGCTCTTGCCGGCGGTGCAGATGGTGCGGGATGCTGCCAGATCAGCGGTCTGCCAGAACCGGTTGCGTGGGTTGAGCGTCGCGATGCAGATGTTCGCGGACGACAATAAGGGACGCTTCATCTGCGCTCGTGGCGGCGGCGGTGCGGCGATGAGCATATACGCCTACTCAGGTTGGTCCTGGCCGTCCGACCTCTCGCCATACGCCGACAGCGGCCATACCCTCGCGGATGGCGGATATGGCGGATGGGGCGGCACTGGACACTATGATCGTGTACGGGAGGCGATGCGGAATCCAGCCATGCGCTGCCCGGCCTGGCGCGGCCGCGAGGATACCGTCGGCCCGACTGCGGCGAACAATGCCCCGGCTTTCGACGGAGGAGGGTTCGGCCTGAACTTCGTGCCCGGTGCGCCCGTCGACCTGCGGCATACCGCCCTGGATTGGGGTGACTGGGGGGTCGGCCGATTCGTCTGGAATCTCGCCGACATCAAATACCCCTCCCGGCGAGCCTGGTTGGCCGACAACGACTACTTCTTGATCGGCAAGAGCGTTGGTCCAACGGGCGTGTTCGCCAACGGCGAGTTCATGCTGCCGACCACCTGGCGGGCTATCAACGCCGGTGACAATGGTGGTCCACGCCATAAGAATCGCATCAACATGGCCTTTTTCGATGGCCGAGTTGGTTCTTATCCGCTGATCGAGTTCGGGCCGATCACCTCCGACGACGAAGCGCGCCTGGCCTTCATGGATCCGTCCCGCTTCCACCCCTAGAGCGAACGCCACGACGCCTCAAGGGATTGTGTCCTCGGGACATCATATACGATCCGTGGATGCCCACCGCGCCCCTGCCCGTCGCCGTCGTCGGACTCGGCGGCTATGCCGTCACCCACCACCGTGCCCTGCACACCCTGGAGCAGGAGGGGGTGGTCAGGCTGGTCGCCACCTGCGACCCGAAGGCGACGGACCTGATCGCGGCCGTGCCCGAACTCCAGCTAGCAGCGCGCGGCGTTGCGGTGCTGCCGGATCTGGATGCGATGCTGGCGGCACATGGATCAGACCTGCGTCTGGTGACCCTACCGACGCCGGTGCCGTTGCATGCGCCGATGCATGCGGCCTGCATCCGGAGCGGCCTGGCGGTCTACCTGGAGAAGCCGCCGACCCTCGATCCGGCCGAGCTGGAGCGCATGATCGCGGTCGATGCCGACGCTCCCGTCCCGACCTGGGTCGGCTTCAACTTCATCCGCGATCCCATCAGGCAGGCGGTGAAGCGGCGGATGCTGGCGGGGGAGTTCGGTCGGCTCCAGGCGGTGCGGGTGTGTGTCAGCTGGCAGCGCAACGACGCCTACTACGCCCGCGCCGACTGGGCTGGACGTCTGCTATTGCGCGACCGACTGGTTCTGGATGGGCCGATGGGCAACGCCATGGCGCATTTTGTGCACGATGCCATGCACTGGGCGGGATCGTCCCAGCACACCTGGGGGCAGGCCGTCCGTGTCCGGGCCAGTCTGCTGCGGGCACATCGCATCCAGGGTGCTGACACCGTGCTCGCCGAGGTCGAGACCGGTGGCCCGGCGGTCCGTATCGCCGTTACCCATGCCGGTGAACGCAGCACCGATCCGCGCGAGGAGCTGGTGTGCGACGATGCGCTCATCCGTATCCAGCCGGATGCGCCCGAACGCGTGCGCATCATCCGTCCAGGTCGGGCTGACGAGGTCATCACCGATCCCGACAACAAGCACGCCCTGGAGAACATGCGCGCCGCCTGTGCCCTGGTCGCCGCCGGCAGTGGCCGGCCGGCCACCACCTTGGCTGATGCCAGGCCATTCGTGCATCTGAATGCCCTGGCCCACATCTCGACCGGCACCATCGGCCAGGAACCTGCCTGCGGCGGGACCATTCCCGGCCTGCTGCCTGCCTGTGAGCGATTCCTCGCCGACGGCACGCACCTGTGCGATCAGGACTTTGCCTGGGCGCCCCGGCCGACCTGGGTCACGCCGGACGACCTGCCGCGTCTGCAGCAGGTTGTGGACGGGCTGAGCTGAAGCTGATCGCGGGCTGAACCCCGCGGTCCTCTCAGACCGGGGTCTTGCCGCCGCGACAGCGGATCAGGTGATTCAGGCCATGGACTTGGCCGGTATATTCGAGGTCGCCGCGGTAGACCGGGTCGTGCCAGCCTTCGATGTCGATCGATCCCTTGAAGCCGTTCAGGCGCAGCTTCGAGATGATCGCCGTCCAGTCGCTGTCGCCGAAGCCCGGGGTGCGGTGCCAGGCCCAGTCCTTCGAGGCGCCGATGCCGTAGCGGGCGATACGCTGGCGATCGATGCTCGCGTCCTTGCCGTGCACATGGAAGATGCGCGCCGCCCAGTCGTCCAGTTGTGGCATCGGGTCGCATAGGCGGACCATCTGGTGGCAGGGCTCCCACTCCAGGCCGAGGTGCTTGGCCGGCAGGGCCTCGAACATCAGCTGCCAGGCGTCGGGGCCTTGGGCGATGTTCCAGTCGCCGCTCTTCCAATCGCCGCCCATGGAGCAGTTCTCGAAGGCGAGGCGCACGCCCTTGGCGGCGGCGCGATCGGCGAGACGTCCGAATATCTCCTTGTAGCGCGCGATGCTCTCGGGGATGGGCTTGCCGCGTACACGGCCGGTGAAGCCAGAGACGATGTCAGCGCCGAAATCCTTGGCGTGATCGATGGCCGCTTCCCAGCCGGCCAGCGTCTTCAGATCGATCTCGGTGGTTTCCAGCGGGTTGCCGAACACGCCGATGGTGCTGATCACCGCCTCGGTGCCATCAAGCGTCTTGCGCACCTGCTCGGCCAGGCGGGGCAGCTGGGTCTCGCCTAGATGCTGCCAGAAGGTGATGGAGAAACTCTCGAAGCCGTGCGGCAGGAGGAACTTCAGCTTGTCGACGGTGTCAGCGCCGCCGCCAACCAGGGTGCCGATGCGGATGTCATGGAGGGGATGGGGCATGAGGTCCTCTAGATGGAGTCGATGGTGACGCGGGCGCCGTTACGCTCGGCGCTGGAGATGGCGGCGTGGATGATGGCGAGGGAATGTATGTTGTCGGAGCCAACTGTCATCGGGTCGCGACCGGCGCGGATGCTGGTGAGCATGTCGTCGATGCAGCCGGCGTGGCCGGTGAGCGGCAGCTGCAGCAGAGGCGCGGGCGCGACCTCGCGTTTAGACCGGCTGAAGCCCTCAATGGTGGTGTCGACGCCGTCGGTTGTCACTTCATCGCCACCAGTCCACTGTGCCGTGCCAGCGGTGCACACCGCGCGCCAGGCGCATTCCCACGAGGTGTTGGCACCTTCGCTGCACCAGCTGCCGCGGTAGGTGAAGCGTATCCCGCCCTCGCATTCGACGCAGACCAAGGCCGAAGGCCCGTGCGCGTACCACGAACCGGGCGGGTTCCACTCCAGGGCGTTGACCGCCACCGGCTTCAGTCCACCGATGTAGCGGCCCTGGTCAACCGAGTGGATCGACATGTCGAGCAGCAACACGTGCTTCATCACGTCGCGGAAGCCACCGAAGTGGGCGCCGATGAAGAAGTCGGCATGCAACTCGGACAACTGGCCGAGCGCACCGCCCTGGATCGTCTCGCGGAAGCGTCGAATGCCATTGAGATAGCGACGGTTCTGCATCACCGCGTGGACTTTGCAGGCGGCCTTCGCAGCGGCTAGGATGCGCCTGGCATCAGCCATCGACGAGGCCATCGGCTTCTCAGACAGCACATGGCAACCCTTGCTAAGGGCGAGACAGGCGACGTCGGCATGGGCGTCGGGAATGGTCATGTCGCAGACCACGTCGGGTTTCACCTTGTCGATCATTGCCGCCAGGTCGGTGCCGGTAGCGGCACCCTTGGCGTACTTCTCGGCACGCTCGGCGGCGCGCTTGGGGTCGAGGTCGACGAAGCCGAGCAGCGCGACATCGTCGCGCTTGACCAGGTTGTCGAGCCAGGCGCCGGCGATGCCGCCGCAGCCGGTGAGGACGAGTCGGAGGGGGGTGCTCATGCCCATACGATACAGTCCTGAGCGCCGACGTCTTGCCCTGGCAATCGGTAAAGATTGTGTTATCGTCCGACATGCATCTGCAGACGCACACGTCTGGTCCGCTGAACAATCCTGGTCGGATTCGGCACGCCCATGATGACATCGAGTTGCTGGCGGTCGGTCAGGGGCGCGGATTGCAGTTGACCAGCATGGGAGAGGAATCGTGCTCGACCGGCGATGTCTTTGTTTTTCCTGTTGGTTGTCGACACATGAGCGCGACGGGGCCAGACCAGCGCTTCACCGCCTCGGTCCTGAATGTCCTGCCCTCGGATCTGCCGGGGGAATCCGGTATGCTGCTGTCCAGTCTCGCACGTCGTGGCGAACGGACAAACCGATTGCCTGTACGTCCGTCGACTGGACAGCGGGTGGCCGCGACCCTGCAACGGGCGGCCCGCGAGTGGAGTTCGCCTGCGCTGGGATCACGCTCTGCAGCAGTTGCCTTGGTCATGGAGTCAGTGGTGGCGTTGGCGCGCGACACCGAGGATGCCCCGCCGCCTGCGGTGGCCGGCGATCAGCACGTCGCCATGGCCCAGCGCTGGCTGGAGGACTACTGGATGCGCGAGATCAGCGTCGCCGAGCTGGTCTCGCTCGGCGTGCTCGGACGGTCTCAATTTCTCGCTCGCTTCCGGGACGCCACTGGATCGACGGTCGGGCAGATGCTGCTGCGCATCCGCCTGCGTGAGGCCCAGCGCATGATGCGCGAGGGACGCTGCAACCTGCTCGAGATCGCCCTGGCCTGCGGCTTTGGCAGCCAGAGCCATTTCAACCATCGCTTCAAGCACGCCACCGGGCTCAGCCCGAGCGCTTGGCTTGCGACCGGCCCCGATCCGGTGGCCGCCGCCGCTGCAGGATGAGCTCGCGTCTGGGCCACGGCCCATGCCGGTTGCCGTGAGGCCGGCGTCGCGACCATCCGGGATGGATCCTGCCGAGGCCGAGACCCTGCTGCGCAAGCTGAGTGATGACCATCCCTACCCGGCGATGGTGATCGACCGCATCCTGCTTGATGTACAGCGGCTACATGGTCATGCCGCCGTCAACCGCTTGATCGACGGCTGCGATTTGCAGCGTCGCTTCGGTATCCGCAAGGTCTGGCCGGACCCGGCATGAAATCCCTGATCGTGGTCTACGATGGTTCCTGCGGCCTGTGCAGTGGCGGGATGGTTTGGATCGCCCGACTCGATTGGTTCGGGGTCGTCTCCGCGGTACCGCTGCAGTCAGAGGCCCTGTACCGGCAGGTTGCAGCCCTCGATTCGCAGGCCTGCCTGGCGACCATGCATGCCGTCCTGCCGGGCGGGCGCATCCGTGTCGGTGGCGATGCCTGGCGTGCGATCCTCGCCCGGCTGCCGCTGACTACACCTCTGGCCGTGCTGCTCGCGATCCCGCCGCTACCAGCCCTGGTCCGGGCGTGCTACCCCTGGATGGCCGCTCGACGCCAGGCGATCAGCCTCGCCTGCGGGCTGCGCGCCGGTGGGCAGCCTGGTCGCGTCATGCGCTCCTGACGGATCCAGTGCGGTGGTGTGCCGCCAGGAGTCATCGCTGAGGTCGGCGCCGTCGGCCCGCAGATCGGCAGCGACCCGTTCCATGCGGTTGTGGTACCAGCGGAACAGCGATTCGCGGCGCAGCAGGCCGAGATATCGGCCCTGGGCGTCGACCACCGGCAAGTCGTCGAGCGGATGCTCGGCAAAGCGACGCAGAGCGCGGGACAGCTGGTCGTCGGGCAGCAGGGCCACGGCCCGGCCGGCGAGCAGGTCAGCAACCAGGATCAGGCTGTCGGCGTCGTGGTCGTCGAGGAACTGACGTAGATCGTCGATCGTCACTACGCCAAGCAGCTTGCCGTCGGCATCGAGAACAGGGATGGTCGTCTGCCCGGTGCCGACCAGCACGGCGCGGCAGTCGGCGAGGTTGGCGGACATCAGCAGGGTGCGTGCCGCCGGTTCGCTGGCCAGCACGTCGCCGACCCGCCCTTCGCTGAACGGATCATGCGCCCGGCCCTCGCCATGCGCATCGCTCTGCGCCTGGGACCAAGTCTGACTGGTCACCAGGGTGTTGCGGCCGAGCAGAAGGAAGGCGATGCCGCAGGTCCACAGCGAGGGGATGAGCAGCGCATAGCTGCCGCCGATTTCACAAGACATGAAGATGGCCGCCATCGGCGTGCGATGACTGGCGGCGAGGAAGGCGGCCATGCCTACCAGCACGCCGGCTGATAGCGGCGGGGCGATAGGCAGCCCATGCAGAGCCGAAGCGACGGCGCCGCCGAGGCAGCCGCCGATCACCAGGCTGGGCGCGAACAGGCCGCCTGAACCGCCGGTGCCGACGGTGCAGGCCGTGCTTAACATCTTAGCCACTGCAACCATGGTGAGGGCGAGAGCGAGGGGAATGCCAGGCATCGACTCCAGGGTGCGCTGCAGGATGCCGTAGCCGGGGCCGAGAACGACGAAGCCGATGCGCGGATCGGGCCCGCCAGCGAGGGCGGTCAGGGCATACCACAACCCGACGGCGATGGCGCCGGTGGCGGCTCCACCAATGGCGGTGCGCAGCCACAGCGGCTGGCAGGCGCGCTCGGAGAACGAGTGGATGGCGTTAGACAGGACGATGAACAGGTAGGAGCCGGCGGCACAGGCCACGGCGACGGCGAGGTAGCCGATCAGCTGCAGCCAGTCTCCAGTCGCGAACTCGGCCCCGGAAGGAATTTTGAGCAGACTGCCGGTCATCGGTGCGGTGATGCCGATGGCGGTGTGCCACAGACCTTCGCAGACACCGGCGACGAGGAAGCCGACCACGGCACTGATCGCCGCTGGCACCAGCGCATCGCCCTCCAGGTCCGGACCGCGGTAGAGCACCTCGACCGCGAACAGAGCGGCGGCGAAGGGGGCGTGGAACACCGCCGCCATGCCGCCGGCGATGCCCGCCACCAGCAGGGTGCGCCGATCGCGTACCGCTAGTCCAAGACGTTCGGCGACGAACGAGCCAAAGCCGGCGCCGACCAGCGAGATCGGACCTTCCCGTCCGGCGCTGCCACCGCTGCCCAGGGTGGCGGTCGAGGCTGCGAGCTTGCTCAGCGTCAGGCGCAGCGAGATGGCGCCACGGCCCTTGTGGAAGGCCTCAACTGCGTGCTCGCTGCCACCGCCGGCGGCGCGGCGGTCGAAGCGCATGGCTATCCAGCCGGCGAGCGCGCCACCCAAGGCCAGCACCGGCAGCGCGAGCCAGGGCCGCAGGCTGACACTGGGCATGGTACCGACCTGGGGGCCATGCAGCTGCGGCGTGTAGCCGATGGCCCAGCCGACGCCGTAGGCCAGGCCGAGGTTGACCGCCAGGTTGAAGATGAAGCCGACCACGCCGCAGACCACACCGACCAAGCCCGCCAAGGCCAGCCAGCGGCCGGTGCCATGGGCGAGGAGCCTGGACCACAGACCAAGGAGCATTCCGGCAGGGTAGGAGTCGTGCAGATGGTTCCAGCCTCTATCCCCAGGGTGATGCTGGAAGGGACGCAGGGCGTGCGGCGTGCGCCGTTCAGCAGGAGATTCCGTAAGCCGAGACCCTGCGTTCTCGATCATCAGTCAGTGTGGTAGGTCAGAAGTAACAACTCAGGCCCGGGGCCCCGTCGTGCAGCGATGGGGCGGGCGCCGAGTGGCGGTGGGCGGATATAAAGGGCGAAGCCCATCCGCCCACGGTTTCGGAGCCGTGCGACGAAACCGAGTCGCGACAAAGATACTACCACCGAATCAAGTCCTTCTTTGCGGACCAGTCTGCGGGGATAGACTGTCCGATGAGCCGGTCGGAGGGAGGTACCCGGGTGGTGCCGGGGCTGAGCGCCGTACCGGAG
>JBBREK010000137.1:0-11313 GCA_038203025.1 Planctomycetota bacterium | reverse complement strand
GGCAAGGCCTCTGACCAGCCTGAACAACCAGCCGCCGATCAGGCCTGTCGCCTGACTGCGACATCACGCATCCTCCGCCTGGCCATCTGGAATCGGGATGGCCAGCCGCTTGATCAGGCGATAGAGCGCGCCGCGATGCATCTGCAGGAGTCCGGCCGCCGCGGCGATGGATCCATCACTGCGGATCAGGGCAGCCTGTACCGTGCGTCGACTCCAGGCATCGCTGGCCGCCTCCTGCGCCACCTTGAACGGCAGGGCGGGAACCGCTCCGGGCAGGTCAAGATGCTCCGCCTGGATCACCACTGCAGCTGCATCCGGCTGACCCATCCCGGCGACGATGACTGAGCGGCGCAGGATGTTGGTCAACTCGCGCACATTGCCGGGCCAGGCCTGCCCAAGGAGGGCTGCCATCGCCTCGGCTGACAGCGAACTGGGCCGCCCCTGGACTGGCTGGCGTTCGAGGATGATCGCGGCGATCGCGGGAATGTCCTCCGGATGCTCGCGCAGGGCCGGCATGGTGATGGCCAGGCCGTCGAGACGGAAGAAGAGGTCCTCGCGGAAGGTCCCGGCGTCGATCTGGGGTTCCAGGTTGGCGTTGCTGGCAGCGATGATGCGCACCTCGGTGCGCGCGGAACGGCCGGCGCCGACTGGACGGAATTCGCCACTCTCCAGCACCCGCAGCAGCTTGGGTTGCAGGTCCAGGGGCAGCGAGTTGATCTCGTCGAGGAAGAGGGTGCCGCCATCGGCCTGGGCGAACACGCCGGGGCGCTTGGCGGTCGCCCCGGTGAACGATCCGGCCTCATGCCCGAACAGTTCGCTCTCGGCGAGTTCGCGGGGGATGGCCGAGCAGTTGAGGGCAACGAACGGGCGCGCCTGCCGGCGGGACAGGTCGTGGATGGCCCGGGCCGCCAGTTCCTTGCCGGTGCCGGTCGGGCCGCGGATCAGCACCGACAGATCGCAGGACGCAGCCATGTCGATCTGCGCATAGACCTGGCGCATCGTCCGGCTGGCCCCGACCAGACCGCCCCGGCCGGCGATGCCCTGGCGCAGGCCGCGCAGCCGTTCGACCTCGCCGACCAGACGCATCAGGTCGGCGCTGGCGAAGGGCTTCTGCAGGTAGGTGCGTGCGCCCAGTCGCATCGCCTCGACGGCTTGGGCGATGGTGCCGTGGCCGGTCATCACCAGCACTTCCATCATCGGCCAGCGACGCTTCACCTCGCGAACGATGGAAATACCTGCATCCTCAGCCTCGGGCAGCGCCACATCGGTGAGGAGCAGATCGGCGCTCTCGGCCTGACGCAGGGCCGCGGCTAGGCTATCGCCCTCCAGGACCTCGTGGCCGGCGTCGCGCAGCGCAAGCACCAACCCCCCGCGCAGGGCCACGTCATCGTCGATCACCGAGATGATCATGACTTGCTCGCACTGGCTTGGGGTACAGCCGACAGGTCGGCGCAACCCTGGCAGCTGACGGCAGGACCAAGGGGTAGTGCGAGTTCGAACTGTGCCCCGCCTTCCGGATGATCGGCCCCGCGCAGCCAGCCATCGTGCGCCTCGCAGATGCGGCGCGCAACATGCAAGCCCAGACCGGTGCCATCGGCCTTGGTCGAGACGAACGGCCGGAAGCACGCCTCCGCATCCGCGCCGAGGCCAGGCCCGCTGTCGCGCAGGCGCACGCGCAACCAGGCGTCCTCGCCGGCGTCGACCTCCAGACGCGCCCAGCCGCCGGCCGGGATGGCGGCCAGGGCGTTCTCCAGCAGATTGATCAGCACCTGCTGCAGGCCGTCGACATCCAGCGCGCCGCGGCCAGGCGGCGTGGGCATGCGCAGTTCCAGCTGCTTGCCCTGCCGGGCGAAGCGCGGCTGCAGCAGGTCGACCACAGTGCGGATCACTTCGCCGACCGCGACGGTAGAGCGATGCAGGGTGCGCTGGCGGACGAAGCCAAGCAGACCGCGCACCAGCCGGGCGATGCGATCGACCTGCTGGTCGATGACCTCAAGGCCGCGGTCCACCTCCGGGCGGTCCTGCACCCGGTGGCGCAACGGCTCGATGTAGATCTTGATGGCTTCGAGCGGATTGTTGACCTCGTGGGCGACGCGGGCCGCCATCCTACCAAGCACGGCATCGCGCTCGGCGGCGACCAGTGCGGCCTCGGCCATACGCAATTCAGCCAACTCGCGACGCAACTGACGGATGCGCAGGTACTGCGCCAGCAGCCCGATGCCAGCGACCACCCCACCAACGATGCACGATGCCAAGAAGAGGTTCGGGATCGCCATAGCGGACCCACATATACAATCATGTTAGCAAGGGAACAACACATGTCCTATCAGGTATAGTACCCAGAGTCGCACCCGGACGACAGAACATAAGAACTGACCAAACAACACCTTGCGGATAGATATATCTGTTTCTCCCTAAAGCGTCTGTCGCCCATGGGCGACAGACGCAGGCCAAATTGCAGCTTCCGGCGTCAGAACCCCCGCCTGCTGATGGCACGACCCGCGCATAGCCAGGCCAGCCGGTATTCCCGCCGGCGATGACCTTGGACCGCCCCCATGCCCGACGAGATGCTCGGCGAGTTCATCCACGAAGCCTCCGAGCATCTTGCCACCGGCGCGGCGCTCATCCTGGCGTTGGCCAAGACTCCACAGGTCGATCCGGAACAGGTCAACGCCTGCTTCCGCTCCCTGCATACGGTCAAGGGCTGCGCCGGGTTCCTGGATCTGCACCGCATCAAGGGCCTTGCCCACGCCGGCGAACAGGTGCTGGATGCGCTGCGTTCAGGCAGCCTCACCGGCACCCAGGCGACCTGGGACATCCTCCTCGCCACCGTCACCCGGCTAGAGGAACTGATCCAGGCCCTGGAGGCGACTCAGCAGGAACCCGTCGGCAACGACCACGACGTCATCGCTGCGCTGGAAGCGATCCTGATCGCCCCGGCCCCGGATTCGTCTGGCGGCGTAGCCGTCCTCAAGGCCTCCAGTCCTTCCGGCCCGGTGGACACAGCGCCCAGTCTGGACGCGTGCATCGCCGCGATCATCGCCTGCGGCGGCAACGAACTTGCTGCGATCCATCAGCAGATCGCGCGTATCGAACAGTTGGCACAGTTGGAAGCCTGGTCCGGCGAACGCCAGCAGGCCCTGTTCGGCTTGCTGCAGGCGGCGGCCCACCTCGATGACGGCGGCGATACGGCGCTGGCCGTCCTCTACGTCCAGGTCCAGGCCCTGCAGGATCAGTGCAATCGCGAAGATTGCGCCATCCAATCCAGACAGCGGGACGAAGCCCTGCCAACCACCGCCAGGCTGGCCACGCCCGCCATTGAAGGGCAACCCATTGGGCTGCTCGAGGACTTCATCAGCGAGAGTCTGGAGCTGCTCGCCACTGCCGAGAAGACGGTGCTCGACCGCAGCGAGTTTGATGCCGATCAGGTGAACGCGGTCTTCCGCAGCTTCCACTCCATCAAGGGCATGGCGGCCTATCTGCAGCAGCCAGACATCGAGCACGAGGCCCACGCCATCGAGGACGCCCTGCTGCCGGTGCGCGACGGCGCGGCGCCGGCCGACACCGGCTTCGTGCAGCGTGTCCTCACTGGCGTCGACCTGCTGCGCGGCCGACTGGCGGCCTTGCGCAACCCGCAGGCCAGCGCCGAGACGCCACCCGAAGAGGTCCCCCGGCTTGGCGACCTGCTCGTCGACCTGGGCGTGGCGCGGGACGTCATCGAAGAGACCGCCAAGCATCTCAAGTCGGATGAGCGCCTGGGCGACAAGCTGGTCGAGAGCGGCAAGGTGTCGCGCCAGGTCGTCGATAAGGCGGTGCAGCAGCAGAACCTCGCGCGCGGCGGCGACGGCTACTCGCGCGTCGCCACCAGCAAGCTGGAGGAGATGGTCAACATGGTCGGCGAACTGCTGATCGCCCAGGCCATGGTGGTGCACGATCCCGAACTGGCGCGCTTCCCCAATCTCGCCTCGGCAGTGCAGCGGCAGAGCCGCATCATGCGCAACCTCCAGGTCTTATCCCTGTCGCTGCGCATGGTGCCGTTACGCGCCACCTTCCAAAAGATGGCCCGCGCCGTGCACGACACCGCGCGCAAGCTGGGCAAGAGCATCGACTACAGCACCGCCGGCGAGGACACCGAGATTGACCGCACGCTGGCCGAGGCGATGGCCGATCCGCTGATGCACATGGTCCGCAACGCCGTCGACCACGGCGTCGAGTCGGGAGAGACGCGCAGCAAGGCCGGCAAACCGGCCACCGGCAACGTCCGTCTGGAGGCCTACCACGCCGGCGATGACGTGGTCATCCAGCTGACCGACGACGGCGCCGGCATGGACCCGCAGCGCCTGTGCCGCAAGGCGGTGGAAAAGGGCCTGATCCCCGCCGACCGCCAGATGACCGACCAGGAGTGCTTCGACCTGGTGTTCCTGCCCGGCTTCTCCACCGCCGCCCAGGTCACCGACGTCAGCGGCCGCGGCGTCGGCATGGACGTGGTCCGCCGGCAGGTGCGCAACGCCAACGGCCAGGTGCATATCCAGTCCAAGCTTGGCGCAGGCACGGTCTTCACCATCCGTCTGCCTCTGACCACGGCGATCATGGACTGCATGCTGCTGGGCTGTGGCGACGAGCGCTTCCTCATCCCGATCGCCTCGGTGGTCAGCATGCTGCGCCCCGCCGCTGGTCAGGTCGAAAGCGTGCTCACCCACGGCCGGGTGCTCAACAACCGCGGTCGCGAGCTGCCGGTGATCACCCTGGGCGGCTTTTTCGGCATCGACGGCCACCAGACCGACCCAACGCAGAGCCTGCTGCTGGTGATCGAGAACCGCGGCAAGGATTTCGCCTTGCAAGTCGACGAGGTCCTGGGCCAGCGCCAGGTCGTGATCAAGCCCTTCGACCACGCCCTGGCCCACCACCCCGGGGTCAGCGGCAGCGCCATCCTCGGCGACGGCCGCGTCGCTTTGATCCTCCACCCCGCCCGCCTGCTCGGCGGGGCCGCCTCCGACGACGCGAACTGACCCGCTTTTCAAACCAACCTTTCCAGGAGATCCCATGAAACTCGGTACCAAACTCATCCTCGGCTTCAGCAGCCTGGTCGTTGTCGCGATCGCGCTCGGCGGCGTCGCCGTCGTCCAGATGCTGTCGGTGAAGACCGAGGCTGACAAGCTGGCCACGGAGATCGCCCCCACGGTCGAGGTCGCAAACGGCGTCGAACGCTTTTCCCTCAAGACGATGTACGCCAACCGGGCCTACCAGTACACCGGCGAGGAGAAATACCTCGAGGAAGGCCGCGCCAACCTCAAACTGGTGCGTGACAATTTGAAGGATGCTGCCGATCTGGCTAAGGCGAAAAACCTGAAGGAGCTGGATGACGCCCAGAAGGCGGCTGGCGCGGCGGTGGACGACTACGACAAAGCGGTGGGGGATACTGTTAAGCTCGACAAGCTGCAGTCGGAGGTCCTCGCCAACCTGATCAAGGAGGGGGTGAGCTACTTTGACATCTGCAACAAGTACCTCGAGAGCCAGAGCAAGATCCTCAAGGAGGAGATCCTGGCGAAGGCGGAGATGGACAAGCTCGAGGAGCTGTTCTCTAAGACCATCGAGATCAACGCTATTATAGACCTCGGCAATGAGGTCCGCCGCGAGGTCTGGAAAGGCCTGGCCCAGCGCGATCCCAAGGCGATCGAAAGTGTCATGGCCAACTTTCCCAAGGTCAACGCCAAGCTGGATGGCCTGGTCGGCAAGACTAAGCTGGAGGTCAACCTGCGCCAGTTGGCCGACATCAGGACCGCTGGCGGCAACTACCAGAAACAGATGCAGGCAATCCTTGGAGTCATGACGGAAAGCGCCCATTTGGGGATCACGCGCATGGAGGCTGGCAACAAGGTGCTGGCTGAGGCGCAGAAGACCTCCGAAGGCGGCATCAAAAACACCAAGGAGGCCACAGCGGGTGCGGCCAAGGCGCTGGCTTCGGCCTCGACCATCCTGGTCGTCGGACTCATCGCCGCGACCCTGCTCGGCATCGCCCTGGCCTTCTTCATCACCCGCGGCATCACGAAGGCCTTGATCAGCGTGGTTGCTGACATGTCCTCGTGCAGCGACCAGACCTCCAGCGCCGCCAACCAGGTCGCCTCCGGCGCCCAGTCGCTGGCTGATGGCACCTCGAAGAACGCTGCCGCCCTCGAAGAGACCAGTGCTTCGCTGGAAGAGATGAGCAGCATGGTCAAGCAGACGGCGCAGAACACCGCCTCGGCGGCCCAGCTGGCCGGCGAAGGCCGTCAGGCCGGTGAACGCGGGGCCGCTGCGATGGGCGAACTGGCCAAGGCCATCGGCGACATCAAGGCCAACGCCGATCAGACTGCCAAGATCGTCAAGACCATCGATGAGATCGCCTTCCAGACCAACCTGCTGGCGCTCAACGCCGCAGTCGAGGCGGCCCGGGCTGGCGACGCCGGCAAGGGCTTCGCGGTGGTCGCTGAAGAGGTGCGCAATCTGGCGAAGCGCGCCGGCGAGGCGGCGCGCAACACCGCCCAGCTCATCGAACAGTCGGTGAAGGCGGCCGAGAACGGCGTCGGCCTATCGAAGAACGTCACCGAGATCGTCAACCAGACCACCCAGACCGGCCGCAAGATCAACGATCTGGTCACCGAGGTCGCCAACAGCGCCAAGGAAGTCGCCACGGGCATCGAACAGGTCACCGTCGCCGTCCGCCAGATGGACAAGGTCACCCAGTCCAACGCCGCTGCCGCCGAAGAAAACAGCGCCGTCGGCGAAGAACTGTCAGCCCAAAGCCAGACCCTGAATCAACTGGTCGCCCAACTTGAGATCATGGTGCGTGGTCAGTCGGATCTGCACAGCGGCGCTCCGGCGGCCCATGCCCCGGTACGCAAGACCCAGACCGCCCACGCCACCCAGCACATCCCTGAGAAGCGCAAGACTCAGGGTGCCAGCCGCATGGATCTCGGCCCGGTGCACGGCGGCCACGAGGCGGCCAAGAAGGCGATCCCATTCGATGAAGACCAGGACCAGCAGAGCCTGGGCAAGTTCTGAGGTCCGCCATGAGCACGCCCGAAAAAACCAGCGCCGGGGTATCCGGCAAGTTCCTTACCTTCCAGGTCGCCGAGGAGGAGTACGGCATCGAGATCAACGCCGTGCGCGAGATCATCGGCACCCTGCCGATCACCCCGGTGCCCGGCTCCCCTGGCGAAATGCTGGGGGTGGTCAACCTGCGCGGCAAGGTCATCCCGGTGGTCAGCATGCGCGTCCGCTTCGGCATGCAGCCGGGCGAACCGCATGCGGAGAACGTCATCCTGGTGGTTGATGGCCGCAGCGGCCCGATCGGCTTGTTCGCCGACCGGGTCAAAGAGGTCGCCAACTTCACTGAGGCCGACACCGAACCACCGCCGTCCTATGGTCTGTCCGTCGACACCACCATGGTCAAGGCCATCGGCAAGTCCCAGGGCCGCATCCGTATCCTCCTCGACATCCAGCGGGTGCTTGGATCGACCGAAAGCGCCCTTGCGTCGCAGGCATGATCGAAGCGCAAGCGCTACGATAAACCATGGACGCCGTCGCTGACATCATGGCCGTCGTCTACGACGTCGCCGGCATCAAGCTGGGCGAGAACAAGCGTTCGCTGGTCGAGGCGCGGCTGGGCAAGCGGCTGCGCCAGCTCGGCTGCGACCTCAAGGCCTATGCCAGCAAGGTACGTAGCGACGAGGACGAGCTGGTGCGCTGCCTCGACCTGATGACCACCAACCACACGGCGTGGAAGCGCGAGCCTGGCCACTTCGGCGACTTCACTCGGCGCGTGCTGCCCACGCTGACCACGAAACGCCTGCGCATCTGGTGCGCCGCCTCGGCCACCGGCGAGGAGCCGTGGACCATCGCCCTGACCGTCCTGCAGGCCATCCCCGACCTCGGCGATTGGGACGCCGCCATCCTTGCCACTGACCTATCCACCCGGGCCTTGGCCGTCGCCAAACGCGGTCACTACAGTGAAGAACGCATCTCCGCCTTGGATGCCAACGAGCGGCGCCTCGCCGTTGAAGCCACGGGCGATGACGACGCGATGTGGTCGGTGAAGCCGGAGCTGCGCCGGCTGCTGTCCTTCGCCCGCCTCAACCTGATGGGCGAGTGGCCGATGCGCGGCCCGTTCGACGTCATCTTCTGCCGCAACGTCATGATCTATTTCGACCAGCAGACCCAGGAGCGTCTGGTCAACCGCATGGCCGCGCTGCTCGCTCCGAAAGGCACGCTGTACGTCGGGCACAGCGAAAGCCTGTCCGCCATCAAACATCCCCTGCGCAGCGCCGGAGCAGCGACCTATGTCCGTGACTGAGCCTCTCGCCGCCGACGCCGGCCGGGTCATCCTGGGCATCGGCGGTCTTGCCGTCCGCCGGGCTGCCGCCGGGACGCTGGTGACACATGCGCTCGGCTCGTGTCTGGGCATCGTCGTGCACGACCGCCAGCAGCAGGTCGGCGGCATGCTGCACGCCCAGCTGCCGCTCGCCCAGCTGAGTCCCGAGCGCGCCAAGGACTCGCCCTCGCTGTTCGTCGACCTGGGCATCGCCCTGCTGTTCAAAGCGGTGATCGCCCTGGGTGCGGACAAGCGCAGGTTGCGCATCGTCGTTGCCGGCGGCGCCAACATGACCGACTCGATCAGCGACCAGTTCGACATCGCCAACCGCAACCTAACCGTGATGCGCAAGCTTTTCTGGCAGCAGGGCATCCTCGTCGCAGGTGAAGACACCGGCGGCGGCCAGCCGCGCACCATGACCTTCGACTTCGCCACCGGCTCGACCCAGATCGAGTCGCAGGGCAAGCGGCATACCCTCTGAGGACGCAGCCATGGCCTACAATGTTCTGGTGGTCGATGACAGCCGCATCATGCGCGACATGGTCGCCAAGGCGGTGTCGATGTCGGGGCTGGAGATCGCCGGAACCGACACCGCCTGCGACGGAAAGCAGGCCCTGGAGAAACTCCGCGCCAGCTGGTTCGACCTGGTGCTGCTGGACGTCAACATGCCAGTGATGACCGGCGAGCAGTTCCTCGTCGCGCTGCGCGCCGAGGTCGGCCTGCGTGACACCCTGGTGGTGGTGGTCTCGACCGAGAGTTCGCTGCCGCGCATCGCCCGACTCCGCGCCCTCGGTGCCGGCTTCGTGCACAAGCCGTTCAAGCCAGAGGAACTGGTCGCAGCGGTGCGCCAGCTGCTCGATGCGCCACGCGTAGACGGAAAGGACAAGCCATGAACGAGCCCATCCTGCGCGGCAACGCCACCGTCGCCGCCGTCGCCGAGAACCTCGGCTTTCTCATGCCCACCGGCGAACTGCCCGCCGACGCGACGATCGCCTGCGCCAGGGTGGTCAAGGTCGACTGGACCGGCCCCGACGGCACCTGCGGCGGCGTCTTCCTCTGCCTCGACCAGGGACTGTGCGACGCGCTGGCCGGCAACCTGCTCGGACTCATGCCCGGCGAAGCGGTGAGCGCAGAGGACATCGACGACACCGTATCCGAGCTCGCCAACGTCATCTCCGGCAACCTGCTGCCGGCGCTCTACGGCACCGACCACGAGTTCCACCTGCAACAACCGTATCTGCTGCCGCCCATCGATCCTGGCGGCAGGCGAGAGGCGGCGGTGCAGTTCCTGGAAGGCAAGCTGGTGGTGGCGATGGAGACGATGCCGGACAACAGCCGGATCCTGCGGCGCGCGGTCGACGCGGGGCTAGAGCCCCGCGGTCCGGTCGGAGCTGGAGCTCCGCGCTCCAGCAGGCAACCATGATCCGCGTCCTGGTTATCGACGACAGCGCCACTGTGCGCCGTGTGCTGGTGGAGGGGCTCGCCGCCCATGCCGGCATCGAGGTCGTCGGCGTGGCCCCCGATCCGTACGTCGCCCGCGACAAGCTGGTCCAGTTGCGCCCCGACGTCCTCACGCTCGACATCGAGATGCCGCGCATGGATGGCCTCAGTTTCCTGGCCAAGCTGATGCAGCACCATCCCATGCCGGTCGTAGTGGTCTCCTCGCTGACGCCCAAGGGCAGTCAGGAGGCGATGCGCGCCTTCGAGCTGGGCGCCGTCGAGGTCCTGTGCAAGCCAAGCACGGCCTACAGCATCGGAGAAACGCTGCCGATCCTGGCGCGCGCGATCCGCGCCGCCGCCAGGGCCAGGGTCGGACGACCGCGCGTCGTCCCGCCGGCTGGGCCCGCGATCAAACCGTTCGTGGGTCTGCGCACGACCAACCGCATCCTCGCCGTCGGCGCCTCAACCGGCGGCACCGAGGCCCTGCGCGCCATCTTCGCCCGCCTGCCCGGCGACACCCCGGGAACGGTCATCGTCCAGCACATGCCACCGATGTTCACCGCCGCCTTCGCCAAGCGGCTCGACGAGTCCAGCCCGATGCGCATCGCCGAGGCGGCAGGCGGCGAAGAGTTGCTGCCCGGACTCGCCTTCCTCGCCCCCGGCGGCAAGCACCTGGTAGTCGAACGCAATGGCGCCCGTTACATCCTTGCCCTGCGCGACGGCCCGCAGGTACATTACCAGAAGCCGGCCGTCGATGTGCTGTTCAACAGCGTCGCCCGCCACGGTGGCGCCAACGCCATCGGCGTGTTGCTGACCGGCATGGGCGTAGACGGCGCCGATGGCCTACGCGCCATGCGCACGGCCGGAGCCCACACCATCGCCCAGGACGAGGCCAGCTGCGTCGTCTACGGCATGCCCAAGGCCGCGGTCGAACTCGGCGCAGCGGCTGAAATCGCCAGTCTCGATGACATCCCCACACGTATAAACCGCGCCCTGCAAGGCCGGGAGCAACCACCATGCGTATCCTGATTGCCGATGACGACACGATTTGCTGTCAGGTGCTGCAGATGCACCTCCTCCTGTTGGGCGAGGTCGACTGCGCGTACAGCGGCCGCGAAGCCGTCGACCGGGCGCGGTCTGCCATGACCGAGCATCGGCCCTACGGTCTCATCTTCCTCGACATCCTCATGCCGGAAGGCGATGGCCAGGATGTACTCAGGCAGATCCGGGCCCTGGAGGCCAAGCACGGCATTCATGGCCTGCGCTGCTCGAAGGTGGTGATGACCACCAGTGTCGAGGACCGCAAGCAGGTGATGAACGCCTTCCGCGGCCAGGCCGAAGCCTACCTGATGAAACCGGTCGAACCGGAGCGGCTACGCGAGGTCCTGCGCGAGTTTGGGATTCTGGGCCGGGACGTTTGAGCTGCCGGTTCGACCGGGAACGTCGACCTCCATCAGATCTTCAGATTTGCGGATAGTGAACTGGTACTCGGCCACGGTCAGGTCGGTGATGCGCTTCCTGGT
>JBBREK010000136.1:0-11469 GCA_038203025.1 Planctomycetota bacterium | reverse complement strand
GCCAGGCCCCGTCGAGGGCCCAGATTTTCACCGGGAGTCGGCTGACGTTTCATCGCATCTTTGCCGAACGAGCAGGGACAACAGGAAGGCGGGAAGACGGGAAGGCCGAGATTTAGGAGCCATCGCTGGTACCAGGGAGCCGACGATCTTTCCGGCCGCATCTGGCTGCGTGACGACAGCACCAGCCTGCGCGTGGCGGTGGCGGTGTGCGACGACGTTGACCGGCCCGGGGACCACGCCGTGCTGCGCCTGACCAACGGCATGGTGCTGGGCACTCCGGTCGAGATCGCCCTGATCAAACGCCGCGACGAGGCGTCGCGGCAGACCTGGTACGAGGCAGCTGTGCCGCGTGCTCGCTTCGGCGCCGAACGCTTCGCCGTGCAGGTGGTCGTCCACGACGACGACTGGGGTGTGCCCAAGCAGTGGGCGGCCTGGGGCGAGGGCGACGACCCCGAGCAGTGGTTCCAAGCCTGGCTGCGCTGAGGTCCCAGGCTCGTCAGTGCGACCACTCCAGCACCTGTTCGTCGGCCAACAGCCGTTCGCGCAGGGCGGAATACGCCAGGTCCTGCACCGCGACCCCGGCGTCCAGCGCCAGGCAGGCGGCGGTGGCCGCTGATTGGCCGAGGGCCATGAACACCGGCTCCATGCGCAGCGAGCCGTAGGCGATGTGCGAGCATGAACAGCACACCGGCACCAGCAGGTTGGGCGTGCCGGTGCGCGGCGGGACGATGGCGCGGTAGCTGATGCCGTAGGGATCGGTCGGCGGCACCTGCACGTCGCCCTCATTCATCACCCGGCCGTCGCGGACGAAGCGCCGGCAGTTGTGCGAGTCCATGTTGTACGAACCCAGTCCGACCGGATCCTCAGCACGGTGGTGGGCCTTGCAGTCGTGCTCGGTCACGACGTAGTCGGCAACCATGCGTCGGGCCTCACGGATGTAGAGCTGGTGCGGCCAGCCACCGGTCTGAGGGAACTCGTCCTTGGCCAGACCCCAGACCGCGTAGCGGCTGCGCAGGGACGCCGGCACGCGCGGATGGTTGGCCATGAACCAGTGCAGACCGGCCTGCCAGGTGACGTGGGCCTGGAACAGCGATTCGCGTTCGGCGTAGGTGGCCTCGGCCCAGGCGTGGTTTTGCCCGATGGAATCCGTCGAGATGGGCCCGTGGTTGTTGGTGTCGGTCTTGCTGCGCACGCACAGCCGGTCGAACTTGTTGAAGGTCTCGTCCCAGCCGGCCTCCAGCAGGCGGGCGAGCAGTTCGTAGTCCTGTTCGACGTAGCCGGTCGGCTTGGCGAAGGGGATGCGGTTGGCGGGATCGTCACTCAGGCACATGCGGAAGTTGTAGGCCTGGATGCGCCGGTCGCCGGATCCGGTCGGCTCCAGCGGGCTTGGGTCGATGCCCGGCAGCAGTCCACTGTCGGGCTGGCCCGGCCTCACGTACGGATCGACAGCCCGGTCGAACTGGTGCTTGTTGTGCACCTGGACGCCGTTGAGGGTCTCGCTGTAGACGGCGTTGGACTCGCGGCCAACGGTGAACGGCACGCCGGCCTTGGCCATCAGGTCGCCTTCGTAGGTGGCGTCGATGAATATGCGCGCGGTCACGCGCAGGCCGCCAAGCATGCTGACGCTGCGGATGGCCGCCCCGTCGAGTGCGACCGCATCCAGGTACTGACGATGGATCACGGTGATGGCGTGCTCGCGCACTAGCTCGCCGAACACCGCCTCGGCGACGTGTGGTTCGAAGCGCCACTCCTGGTCGCGGCCGTAGTGCCGGCCGACGCGGTGGTAGAAGTCGCGCGACAGGCCGCCGATCGCGGCCTGCTTGCCGAAGTCGGTCCAGCCGAGGCCGCCGGCGCTGAGGCCGCCGAGATGATCGGTGGGATCGAGGAGGATCACGCTGCGACCCAGGCGCGCCGCCTGGACGGCGGCGATCACCCCGGCGGAGGTGCCGCCGTAGATGCACAGGTCGACGTCCAGGCGCTCGGGCCGGGCGTTGATCAGGTCGGGGCGGAAGTAGGCGAGTCTGCTCATGGCGGCGAGTATGACGGCAGTCGGCGGACGGTCGCAGGGGGGCAGGCTGCAAACATGGGTTTTCATGCTATGCTGCCGCCATGGAACCCGAGCAGGCGATCGCCGCCTTTGAACGATTACACGGCGTGGTGGTCGCGGTGCACGACTTTGCTGGTCTGCTGGTGCATCGCCTGCCACAACGACGGCTACGGCACGAGCACCGCATCTGCCGGGCAGTAAAGGCCTCAGGCCATGAACGGACCTGCGTCGCCGGCGATGGGCAGGCGCTGCGCGAGGCCTGCCGTCTGCACCCGGACGGCTTCCTCAAGGCTTGCCACGCTGGATTGGTCGAGCTGGTGGTGCCCTGGCAGCGAAGTGGGGAAGTCGGCTGGGTTCTGTTCGCCGGGGTGTGGCGCGACGCTGCCGCCCCGGCCCCGGTGCGGCAGCGCGCCTCGGGCGTGCGCCTGGGCGCCGCGTCCGAGTTGCCGGCCGCCTGGCCTGATCTGCTCGACGCCCTGCGCAATCTCTGCGCCCGACTTACTGTCGACCGTCCGGCATCACTGCCGCTGCCGCGCACCCGGCGCGAGATTGTCGACCGGTTCCTCCTGCTGCGCCATGGCGAGGACGTCGGCCTGGCCGATCTCGCTGGCGAACTCGGCCTCAGTCCGTCGCGCGCTTCGCACGTGGTCAGTGGCCTGTACGGGTCGCCGTTCGCCCGCCTGCTCGCCGAGGCCCGGCTGGGCTCGGCCGAGGCGTTGCTGCGCCATACCGATCTGCCGATCTCGACCGTGGCCTTGCGCTGCGGGTTTGGCGACCTGTCGCATTTTCACGCTGTTTTTAGGCGGCGGTATGGGGATTCGCCTGGGGTGTGGCGGCGTAGTGGGCGAAGTGCCTGAACGGGATTCGACGTGGGCTGAAGTCCGCGGTCCTTGGGACGGGCGCCTTTGCATGCCTTGGGGGGATACGTAGACTTTGGCATGCCCCGCAGCGCTCCGGTGACGCAGGCCGATCTCGCGCGCCATCTGGGAGTCGATCAAAGCACCGTTTCGCGCGCCTTCACCGATCCCGATCTGGTGGCGGCCGACCTGCGGCAACGCATCACCGATGCCGCCATGAGCCTGGGCTACCGCACCAACCGCATGGCCCGCGCCACCCGGCTCGGCCGCACCGAGCACCTGCTGATCGTCCAGGGCAACGGCGTCTCGGTCAGCACCCTGCACGCCGAGATTCTCGCCGGACTGCACGACGCGGTCGATGGCACGGGGCTGCAGTTGGGCATCCTGCGGCTGGAGGACAGCGTCCTGACCGACGAGGCCCGCCTGCCGGCGGTGCTGCGTGAC
The DNA here is from genome assembly GCA_038203025.1 of Planctomycetota bacterium. Classification (GTDB taxonomy): domain Bacteria; phylum Planctomycetota; class UBA11346; order UBA11346; family UBA11346; genus UBA11346. The sequence continues at coordinate 8,121 of JBBREK010000136.1, read as the reverse complement.
CTGTCGGCTGACGGACTGCTGCTCAACTACGAGGTCCACACCCCGCCGCCGCTGACCGGGATCATCGAACGCCACCGCATCCCGGCGGTGTGGCTGAACGTCGAGCGCGGCACCGACGCGATCCGCCCAGACGATGAACAGTCAGCGCGTATGCAGGTAGAACACCTGCTGGCGCTTGGACATCGTCGTATCGCCTACCTGGATCTGCTCTACCACACCGACAACAATCGGCACATCAGTCGGGATGACCGGCGTCGCGGTTTCGAGCAGGCAATGTCAGACGCTGGCTTGGCGGGGGCGGGAATCCTCCCCGATGAAGGTGCGCTGCCAGGGCTCGCCCAGGTCGACCTCGTCAGGATAGGTCTGGAATCGCTGCAGCCCACTGCCGTGGTCACCTACGGAGCGATGGATGCCATCGCGGTTGCGATGGCAGCGGACCAGCTCGGCTGGGCGGTGCCAGGACGTCTGTCCATCACCACGATTTCTGAATTCCCACTGCTTATGGGCCGGCGGTTCACCACCGTGGTCAATCCCTTCCGCGAACTTGGCGTGCGCGCTGTCGGCATGCTGCGGCAGCGCATCGAGCGGCCGCAGCGCAGCCTGCCCAGCGAGCGTCTGCCCTACAGGCTGTCGCTGGGCGACACCTCGGGTCCGGCACCGTCGGACGGCTGAGGCGACCGCTCAGGGCTTCGGCTGCTCGGCGGCCGGTTTGTTCGAGAACAGCGCGAGACCACGACTGAAGCCGGTGACGCAGTCCTTCCAATCGCCACCGGCCTGGCGTTCGCGCACATGCAGGTTGCGGCGGTTGCGGCTGTAGACCCAGGAGCCGGAGAACTGGCCGCCATCGACCTGGACGGCTGGGCGTCCGTCGAAGTTGAAGGTGTAGAACAACCCGCCGAGCAGTTCGACGGCGCCACCGGTCTGCTGTAGGCAGACGTTGTCGCCCTCGGTCTTGAAGCCGAGGATCCACGCCGTGCCGCCATTGATGGTCAGTAGCGGCTTCTCGCCGAACTCGGCATTGGTCTGGCGGGCCCATAGGCGGTGGCCCTTGCCGATACTCCAGCGGCCGACGACATCCTCGATGAACGTCTTGCCCGGTCCGCTGGCGACCAGTCCGACCGGCCCGCCATTCAAGTCGCAATGCCGTAGCGTCAGCGTGCCGGCGCCAGTGTGCTCGACCACCCCATCGATCCACAGATGTTCCAGGATCACCGAACTCGCGGCATCACCTTCGAAGCGGATGGCGACCTGCTTCTTGTCCTTCTCGAAGCCGAGCGAGGACTGCATGCCGACCAGCTTGCGCAACTTGCCGCCCCGGATCACCAGGGTCTTCTGCAGGACAATCCCACCGGCCGGCAGGTAGACCACCGGCTTGCCGCTGTCCACCGCGGCCTGCAGGTCCGACGCGCCATTGAGCCATTCATCGGCTGACTTCGGCCAGTAGAGCGGCGTCTCTTCGATTGGCAGGCCGAGGGCGGCGACGTTGCCACCAAGGTTGCTGACCACCTGGCCTTGGCGGTACTCGGCGACCCTCACCGGCAGCTTGGCATCCCCGGCCACGTCCTGATTGCGCGGGCTGATGTCGTCGATGGCTACCGTATAGCCGGTGGAGGTCAGGTTCCGCACATACGCCAGGCCCTGGAGGACAAGGCCGGCACCTGCACCGCCACCATCATTGGTGATGGTCGAATCGAGCAGGACGACCAGGCTGTTGCCGTCATCCTTCGCCACCACTGCCGGCACCCGGTTGATGCTGGTGAGATGACGGATGAAGGCTCCGTTGTTCTTGACGTAGAAGCCGCCGACACGCTGACCCCGCAGGGTCAGATCCTCGAAGGTCATGCTGTACTCCCAGTGGTTGTCCATGTGCACACCCCAGTCGCAGCCTTGGACCTCCAACCCTTTGACCAGAGCTGGCCCCGGCCAGTCGCGATCCATCCGTACGCCGCACCAACCAGAGTCTACCCCGCCTCGGATCAGCACGTTCTCGATCGTACCGCGATTGCTTGCCATGTAGTCGATGCCGACGGCGCCAGGATTCCCGCGGCCGAGGTCGATGGTCAGGTTGATCACTGAATTGCGGAAGGCGCGGTTGCCCCGGCCGCTCTCGTGCGGTTGATCATCCTCGCTGCCTGTGGCTACGACGTAGCGTGGCTGCTTGGCATCACCGTAGCCGTCCGCTGCGTCCTTTAGGCGCAGGATCGCGGATTCGCGCGACTGTCCGATCAGGATGACGCCGGCGCGCCAGCCAGCGCTCCATGCTGTATGATCGGCGGCGCGTCCTTCGACTGGTCCACTGAGCAGGTAGGTGCCGGCCGGGAAATAGTAGAAGGCTGGTCCGGCGTAGCGGTTCTTGTCGATGTTGGCTTCGATTGCCGCCCGGATGGCGGCCGTGTCGTCGGTCACCCCGTCGCCTTTGGCGCCGTAGGCCTTCACGTTGACGACCTTGCTGTCGGCCGGCGGGATGAATTCGGGGCGATCCTGTGCCCACAGCCAGGTGGCCGCGATCAGCAGGAGGCTGAGTGGATGGACGACGGTGGACATGCTGACCTCCGCAGGATGAATGTTAAAACACGTTCTGGAACAATAACGCGGGTGCTTGGGCTTCGTGACGAGTGCCTGACCCTTGACCAAAGGGGGCATCCTGGACCAGTGTCGAAGGCAGTCTTCAGGCCACAGGCCGAACCAAAGCTGTTGAAGCGGTGCCGACCGAGTCTTTTGTCGCATGCGGGTTCAATTTCTACATTACGGGGCACCCGATAATCCAGACAAGTCTTTACATACGAATGTCTACTGTTAGAACATACGTATGGCTAAAATCCATCTCCGTTCATCGGCGCGACTCGCAGGGCCATCGTCTATGGGCGTGCGCGGACGATCCGGGTTCACGTTAATCGAACTCCTGGTGGTGGTGTCGATCATCGCCATCCTGGCTGGGATGTTGCTCGGGGCGTTGCGCACGGTGCGGGCCCTCGCGCAGACGACGGTGTGCGCCAACAACCTGCGGCAACTTGGTATGTTAGAACTGCTCTATGCCGGAGAACATCGCGGGATGATCACGCCAGCCTACATTCGTGATCACATGCCATGGCTTACTGTCAACGGTTCAAATTACGGTGTCCACGGCCAACCGATGGGGAATTGCTGGAATTCATGGTTCAGTTACCTCAAGCAAAGTTTCACCCAGGGTGACGGCAAGAACGCGTGGGGCGAGCATGATGGCCTGGTGAAGTATTTCATGTGTGCATCCAACCGTTTCGGTCCGCGTCAGGGCACCGATTTCACCAACCACTGGTTCATGTCAGCAAGCTACGGCATGAACACGGCCATGCTCGGCTACCACGGTGGCATGACTAACCCTGACGGCCCAGACGCGACGCACGTGACCGGCGGGTGGCCCGGTTTTGGCATCGGTATCCCCGGCATGCTTGACAACCGGCGCATGCTTAGCCTTATGCCCAACCCTGCAGGAACGATATTGCTGGCTGAGCATCGCGGCGCGAACCACAGCCTGCTTGGGGGGATCGAATCGCCCTTCGCCTACTGGACGGATCCGCCCTTCATCCGCCAGCCGCTTGATACTGAGGAGCAGCGCCTCCAACCGCCGGATAGCTGGGGCAGCTGGCAGCCTGGATTCCCCTGGGCTGACGACTACAATTCGATGAGTGTTACCCTGCGCGTGTCGCATCGCGGACGGTCGAACTACGTGTTTCATGACGGCCGCGTCGCCGCCTATACGCCGTGGGAGACGTGTTCATCCGACCCAAGCCTGCCCAACATGTGGACCGGCCACTGAGGCCATCCGACGGGCGGATTCGCGCATGACTTCCGGTCTGGGTGCTATAGACTTATAGCGAGGCGAGCCATGAACCGACGCAAGCGCAGGTGCTGCCAGGCATTCACGTTGATTGAACTGCTGGTGGTGGTGTCGATCATCGCCATCCTTGCTGCGATGTTGTTGCCGGCGGTCAGTCTCGTGCGTGGGATGGCTAGACGGACAATCTGCGCCAGCCATATGCGTCAACTGGGCAATTACCTGCTCGTATTCACCAATGATTACGATGGGATGTTTCCGCCGTCGACCTACGAGACGACCTACACGTGGTTGCCAGGCATCAACAACAGTCTGACTCCATTCGGCGTTGTCGGACAGGGTTCATGGCACAACGGATGGGCCACATACCTGGGACCATATGTTGATATAATTGGGAAGGATCAGTGGAATCATGATTATTGGGTCCGAAAGATCTTTACCTGTCCGGGTGCACCAAAGCAGCCAGATTGGAGCCAACTGTTCCCGGTGGGCGATTCGACTGAAGCTGTCTTCATGCATTATGGGATGAACACGACGTGTTTAGATACCAATACCAGTGGATTTGGCGCTGGTTGGCCAGGATTCAGCGTAGGCATCCCTGGATTGTCAGATAACCGTCGATACACCACCAGCTTCAAGCATCCTGGAACAACCATACAATTGGCGGAGCACTGGGGGATGACGGCGGCTGGGGTAAAACTCTACGCTGTCTATAACAATTCGCGTTGGACCGATCCGCCGAACATGTATCTGCCCTATGATGGCGATTCCGGTGGGCTTGCAGCCGTTCCAGCCGGATACTCCCCGGTCGCATCAAGCAGGGGTGGTGGTGGTTCTGATCCGGCGGGAACGGCATTCCGGGTCGCCCACCATGGCAAATCTAACTTCCTGTTCATCGATGGTCGCGTCGAGGCCCTGGATCCCTGGTCGACCTGCGGACCGGTACTCGATACGTCGCCCGCCAATGCGATGTGGACGGGCCGCTGATCACTCGTCCGCCTACGGCTCTGGCTGCCCCAGGTTGTGCAGCAGGGCCTTGGCCATGCGTGGCCAGTTTCTGCCGTCGATGAGTGGCAGGACGTCGGCGACGCCGGTACGGATGATGGTCAGCTCCTTGGCGTAGGTCCGCTGCAGATTGCCCGGCATGGTGACCTTGGCGTTCCAGCCTTCGTCACCCAGGCCGTCGGGCACCACGATACGGTTGGAGGCATCCAGCACTTGACGCCAGATCAGACGGGCCTGGCGCGCTCGTACCGTCCGCTGGTGCTGCTCCATGGCACGGCTCTGTGCCAGCAGGCGGTTGCCAACCTCACTGCCGGCGTATTCCGCGGCCAGCGCCGCCCCTTCGTCGCTGGCGCAGTCGGGTTCCTCAGCCCAATAGTCCTCGATCTCCTGCCAGCGGGTTTGGGCATGCGTAGTCAGCGCTTCTGCTACCCAGCATGCTTCGCTGTTGCTGCTACGGCTGCGCAGAGCCAGCTTCAGGGCAGTGCCCAGCTTGCCCTCGCTTATTGCGCGTGCGCCCTCGGAGAAGCGGCGCAAGGTGCGGAAGTCGAGGCCACCGACGTTGCCGTAGGGATGCCAGATCGCGCCCTTGGCGACCAGATACATGGTCAGCCGGACCTTCAGCGGGAACACGGATGACGGGCCGTACTGTTTGCAGCCGAAGCGGTAGGTATCCTCCCAGAAGCGCACCGGCAGGGTCGACCACGGCCACGCCTTACCCTGGTAGGTTTTTTTGAAGCCGGTGGCGAACTCGCCCTGTTCGATCTCGACGCCCGGGACGAGAAAGTCGGGTGATCCGGGATGGCTGGGCAGGTCCTGCTTGTCCTTGGCCTCCATCGGCGTGCTGATCACGGTGCAGAAATGCACCTTACGGCGGTTGGGCTTCTCAACGATTTCATAACGGATGTAGTGGCTGCCGCCGAGGAAGTCGATCGGTTTGCTCCAGTTGGTGGGGATGTCCTGGTGGCGGGTGTAGGTCGGCTTGTGACCAAAGCCGGTCGGGCCCATGGTCTGGCCGTCCTCGCTATGCACTGCAACGGCATCAAACAGCATGAACTGCAGCGGTAGCGGCCGCGGTGTCGACAGGTCATCCGGAACAGCCTCTGGCGATGGCGCCTTGGCAACCGTCGGTTCCGGCGCAGGGATGATGCCGCTGCGCACGCGCGCCTGCTCGTCCGCTGGCAGCATGGCGAGCAGGCGTTTCGCCTCCGCCTCTTGGCCGTCGGCCAGCAGGTGGAACGCCAGCAGGGCGCGGGCGGGGTCGCCATCCTGGCGGGCGACGCTACGGACGACCTCCATCCGGGCTGGCCAATCCAGCTGCGACCAAATCACGAAGACCGCACTGTCGGCCAGGCGCAAAGCGATGCGTCCTCGCTGGTCTGCACTGTCGACATAGGCATCGGCGCCGAGGTAGCGCAGGCTGGGGCCGTGGCCGGCCGCGACCTGCTGTTGCACGCGGGCGTAGAGCTGCTCGTCCCACTGCGACAGGGCTTCGGGAGTGGCCGACGGAACCCGCTCTGCCGCTGCCAGCGGCAGGATCAACACGAGGGCCAGCAGGAGATGGGGCGCCAGGCACGCCCCTGCATTCATGGCTTGGTCTGGGGCAGGAACAGCACCCGCTCGTTCAGGAACTCGTCCTTGATGCCCGGCCCCGACCACTTGAGGCGGGCGCCGCCCCTTCCGCTGATGGCGTGCGTTTCAAAGACCAGGTTGTAGTGCTTGCCGGCCTCCAGGTTCACCGGACCGCTCCAGGTCCATTCATTGCCGCCGCCCCACTGGTCGTGGACCACCTTGCCGTCGACCATGATGCGGCAGCCGCTGACCACGCCGGTGTTGAAGTGGTACTCGCCCGTGGCGCGCGGCCGCAGGATGCCGCTCCAGCGCGCGCTGAAGGCTCCAGGGGTGACCCCAGGCAGCGGGCTGCCGTCGCCCCACCAGTGGTCGACGCGGGTTTCGGTGGTGGTGGCGACCGGCTTGCCCTCGAAGGAGTCCTTGGCGTTCCAGAACTCCAGACGCAGGCCGTCACCCTGCTGCCAGGCGGTGAACTCCGCCGTCGGATTGGCCGGGGTGTTGCCGGCGCAGTCGCTGATTCCGCTGTAGGTCAGGGTGCACGCCTGGCCGTCGCCCAGGGGCTTGGCGAGGCTGAGAACCACCCGCCGACCGCTGGCGCTGAGCACGGCCTTGCTGATCTGGGTTGCCGGGCTCAGCGCGTAACTGGCCGGGTTCGCCGCCATCTTCGCGTCCATCGCCTCATCGAAGTCGAGGGTGATGCAGGCTTGGTCGCTGGGCCAGATCGCTACGCTCGTCAGCGTCGGCGCGACGCTGTCCGCGGGTGTGGTGACGGCGACCTTGACCGGCGCCGAGATGCCGCCGCGCTGGCCGACTGCGCTGATCTCGTAGGCATAGGCGGTCTTCTCGGCGAGGTCGCGATCGGTGAAGGCAGGCTTGTCACCGGGCACGCCGGCCACGAGCTGGCCGTTGCGGCGGATGAGGTAGTGGCTGAGGCCGCGCGGACCGGCCTGAGCCGCGCCCCACGAGAGTTCCACGCTGCGGCAATCGATGGCCTTGCCCTGGGCCGCACCCGGCCCGGCCGGCGTGCTGGTGGCTGCGTCGAAGCGCTGCCCGGCCAGCAGCAGACCCCACTCACGGTGCCAGTTCTTGACCTCCTTGGTGGTCCCGTCCCAGGTATCCCTGAGCTTGATCTCATGGTTGCCTTGGCCGCCGTCGCGTAGCGACACCGCGACCCAGCCCTCGCGGTTCTCGACGAAGGGGGTGCCATTGGTGTTCTCCTTGCCGGTCATGGCATAGAGGGCGTAGCATTCCGTCACACCGCCGATGTTGCGGATGGCGCTGACCCAGCCCTCGACCTTCATGCCGAGGATCCAGGCCTTGCCGCCACGGTTGGTGAAGTTCGGGCGGTCGCCGAACTCGGAGTTTATCTGCCGCGCCCAGAGGTTCTGCGGATAGAGTACGCGGGGATGGTCGAACATGCCGTCTTCAAAGAAGACATCGCCGGTGCCGCGCGGGGTGTTGCGGTAGCCGGCATCGCACTTGCGGATGACCAGGGTCTGGTCGCAGTCGTGCTCGACGTCGCCAGCGATGCCAAGGTGTTCGAGGATCACGGTCTTGGCGCTGACCCCGCTGAAGCGGATCAGCGGTTCGAGGTCCTTGGCCGCGTTGATCCGTGCCTCGCAGCCCATGAGCTTGCGCAGGCTGCCGCGCAGGATGATGGTATCCTCGATCCTGTAGCCGCCATTGGGCAGGTAGACCACCTCGGCCCCGCTGTCGATGGCCTCCTGGATGCC
>JBBREK010000135.1:0-11668 GCA_038203025.1 Planctomycetota bacterium | reverse complement strand
CTTTGTACGGGGTCGAGCCCCTTGCCCGAAGGCGTGCTATCCGTCAGCGAGTGCCACCCTGGTCACCCCTCCCGGTATGCCTACCAGGAAGGCCAGCGGCGACGATTTAGCTCTTACCAGCCCGTGGGGGCAGGCCCGCAGAGCCGCGGGGGCGAAGCCCCTGAGTTGTTACAACCCAATATGGTCCGTAATCGATGGTCCAACCGCGAACCGCGAACCGCGAACCCACTGCGGCATTTAGGCTGATCACTCCGTCGGTTCGCGCCACTTGCCAGATTCGCGAATCAGCTCGATCAGCTGCTCGCGCCCCTGTTCGAAGGGGAGGTTGCGACGCACCAGTTCGCGCCCGCGATAGAGGTCGACCTTGCCCGGGCCACTGCCGACGAAGCCGAAGTCGGCATCGGCCATCTCGCCGGGGCCGTTGACGATGCAGCCCATGATCGCGATGGCCACACCGTCGAGATGCGCGGTGCGCTCGCGGATGTGGGCGGTGACCTCGAAGAGGTCGAACTGGGTGCGCCCGCAACTCGGACAGGCGACATAGTCGGCGCGGGTGGTGCGCGCCTTGACCGCCTGCAGCAGGGTGAAAGCAAGTCCGCGCGGATCGCGCGCCCCGGGCAGGTAGAGACAGTCGCCAATGCCGTCGATGAGCAGACCGCCAGCGATGGCGCTGATCGCCAGATCGTCGGCGACGAAGGGCAGGGCGAGGCAGATCGGCTGGCGCAGGCCGGCACCGGCGCTGCGCGCCTCGGCAATGCGGAACTCGTCCTCGATCACCGCCGCCAGCAGGCGGTAGGCGCGGGTCTCGCCGAGCGCGCCCGGCTCGGCGATGCCCACGACGACGTGCTCGGGCAGCAGGGCAAGACAGCGGCGGATGGAACCGGCCGGGTCGGCATCGTCGATGCCAAGCAGGACGATACTGCGCTCCGGCACGTAGGGCGAGGCGGTCTCGCCGCGCAGATGCACGACCGGCGTCTGGCCAGCGGCGGCGCAGACCGCTTGGCGGACGCCGCTGCTCTGGTTGCCGGTGAACCCAGGCACCTGGCGCGGCTCGGCCGGCCACAGATTGGGATCGGCGACGATCAGGTCGGCGGGCGGCTTGCCGGCAGCAGTGCCGGGGATGGCGAGCACGCGCGGGATCTGGCCGCCGCCGAGCGGCACCTCGCCGAGGCGCACGATCTCGGCGTTGCGTCGCCGGAAGATGTACGGATCAATCGCCTCGTCCGGACAGCCGGCCGGTGCCAGGCGCTCGCGCCAGCCGGCGTAGCGCGCGACCAGCGCCTGGGCGACCGGGATCTCGGCCTCGGGCGGCTCGGTCAGCGAGACGCGCACGGTGTCACCGAGCCCATCCTCGAGCAGCGCGCCGATGCCGGCTGCGCTCTTCACCCGTCCGTCCTCACCATCACCAGCCTCGGTGACGCCGAGGTGCAGCGGGTAGGCCATACCATGCGCGTCCAGCTGCGCGGCGAGCAGGCGGTAGGCTGCAACCATGACCTTGGGGTTCGACGCCTTCATCGAGATGATGATGTCGCGGAAATCCTCGGCCTCGGCGATGCGGATGAACTCCAGAGCGCTCTCGACCATGCCGGCCGGCGTATCACCGAAGCGGTTCATGATCCGGTCGGACAGCGAACCGTGGTTGGTGCCGATGCGCAGGCTGCGACCGAGCTGCTTGGCGCGCCGCACCAGCGGGCGAAAGCGTTCGGCCACGCGCTCGACCTCGGCGGCGTACTCGACATCGCTGTACTCGGTGACAGCGAAGCGCTTCTTGTCGGCGTAGTTGCCGGGGTTGATCCGCACCTTCTCGACGTGCTCGACCGCCTCGAGGGCGGCATTGGGCATGAAGTGGATGTCGGCGACCAGCGGGATGTCACGGAAGCCGGCGGCATCGAAGCCGGTCCGGATCGCCTTGAGCGCCTGCGCGTCCTTCACTCCCGGGGCGGTGACGCGCACGATGCGGCAGCCGACCTCGGCCAGTCGGACGGCCTGCGCCACGGTCGCAGCAACGTCCTGGGTCGGTGTCGTGCACATGCTCTGCACCACCACAGGCGCATCGCCACCCACCGGTACCCGCCCGACCATGACCTGGTGCGAACGCCGGCGGGCGTAGCCGAGGCGGTGGGGGACGTAGGGACCAGCAGCGGACATGGGTCGACAGGATAGACGGTGCGGTGCGGATACCATGGCTGGTCGCGTCAGGTTCACGGCGAACCGCGGACCGCGAACCGAGGCAATGACCAATTGGCCCCCGCTTTGCTCTCCCCCAGCATGCCCACCTACGACTACAGCTGCCCGAAATGCGGAACCTTCGAGATCTACCAATCGATCAAGGACGATACGCTGAAGGTCTGCCCAACCTGCAAGTCAAAGAAGCTGACCAAGCTGCTCTCCACTGGTAGCAGTGTGATCTTCAGCGGCTCCGGATTCTGGGAGACGGATTACAACCGCTCGAAGGACTATGCCGCGAAGAAGAAGTCCGAGGGTACCGCGCCGGCCAAGGCCGAGACCAAGGCCGAGACCAAGACTGAAACGAAGTCGGGTAGCAAGCCAGACAGCAAGCCGGAGAGCAAGCCAGAGAGCAAGCCAGAGAGCAAGCCAGAGAGCAAGCCGATCGCGCCCGCCAAGTCCGAGTCGAAACCAGCCAGCACCACACCGGGCAAGTAAGTCATTCCGACATGACCTGCTGCATATCGGTCTGTTCGGACCCTGCGTCCAGGCCGACCTGACCCATCCCCAGCCCAATCCGGTTGGCACGTTGCGTGCAATCGCGAGAGCACAACTCAACCCGCCTTACCCTACCAGGAGCGACCACACATGGCAGCCAAGAAGATCGTGTTCAACGAAGAGGTGCGCGAGAGCATCCGCCTGGGCGTCGAGAAGCTCGCCCGTACCGTCAAGAGCACCCTCGGCCCCTCAGGCCGCAACGTCGTTATCCATAAGTCGTGGGGCTCGCCCCAGGTGACCAAGGACGGCGTCACCGTCGCCGAGCAGATCGAATTCCGTGACCCCTTCCAGAACATGGGCGCCCGCCTCGTCCGCGAGGTCGCCTCGAAGACCGGCACCCAGGCCGGCGACGGCACCACCACCGCCACCGTGCTTGCCGAAGCCATCTTCGTGCAGGGCCTCAAGGCGGTCAGCTCGGGCGTCAACCCGATCGACCTGAAGAACGGCATCGACGCGGCGGTCGCCGCCGTCATCGCCAATCTCGACAAGCAGGCGATCAAGGTGAAGGGTGACTTCAAGGCCATCGCCCAGGTCGGCACGATCAGCGCCAACTGCGAGGACGCGATTGGCCACATGATCGCCGACGCCATGCAGAAGGTCGGCGAGGACGGCGTCATCACCGTCGAAGAAGGCAAGGGCATCACCGACGAGGTCGACGTGGTCGAGGGCATGCAGTTCGACCGCGGCTACAGCAGCCCGAACTTCATCACCAACCAGGACCAGCTCACCGCTGAGCTGGAAAACCCCTACGTCCTGATCAACGAGAAGAAGATCTCATCGGTGCAGGAACTCGTTCCGCTGCTTGAGAAGGTGGCCAAGGCCAACCGCTCGCTGCTGATCATCGCCGAGGACGTCGAGGGCGAGGCCCTGGCCACCCTGGTGGTCAACAACATGCGCAAAGTACTAAAGTGCTGCGCAGTCAAGGCGCCGGGCTACGGCGACCGCCGCAAGGCCATGCTTGAGGACATCGCCACCCTCACCGGCGGCAAGGCGCTGTTCGAGGACCTCGGCATCGATCTCAAGAACGTCGAACTGTCCGACCTCGGCTCGGCCAAGAGCGTCAAGATCGAGAAGGAGAACACCACGATCATCGAAGGCGCCGGCAAGCGCGCCGACGTCCAGGGCCGGATCAAGTCGATCCGCAAGGAGATTGAGGACACCAAGAGCGACTACGACCGCGAGAAGCTCCAGGAGCGCCTGGCCAAGCTCGCCGGCGGCGTCGCCGTCATCCGCCCGGGCGCGGCCACCGAAGCCGAGATGAAGGAGCGCAAGGACCGCATCGACGACGCGCTGCACGCCACGCGTGCTGCGGTCGAAGAAGGCATCGTAGCCGGTGGCGGCACCGCCTACATCCGCGCCGCCGAAGCCATCGACAAGCTGAACCTGCAGGGCGACATCAAGGTCGGCGCCGACATCATCAAGCGCGCCCTGCGCCTGCCGACCATTACCATCGCTGAGAACGCCGGCCAGGAAGGCGAAGTGATCGCCAACCGCACCGCCAAGGAGAAGGGTGCCATCGGCTACAACGCCAAGTCCGGCGTGTTCGAGGACCTGATCAAGAGCGGCGTCATCGACCCGGTCAAGGTGTCGAAGAGCGCGCTGATCAACGCCACCTCGGTGGCGACGCTGCTGCTCAACACCGAAGCGATGATCGCCGAGATCAAGGAGCCGAAGAAGGACGCCAAGGGCGGCCACGGCGGCCACGGCGGCGGCGACGAGATGGAAGGGGCCGGCGACTTCTGAGTCGCCACGACCAGCCGACCGGTCTTCCGGTCGGCTGGTCGTCCAGCCCAAGCTGAACCACCTACACCAACCACACTGATACAAGGCATACAACCATGGCTGCCAAGCCCGCTCTCAAGACCACCATCAAGCCCCTAGACGACCGCGTCGTCGTCGTCCGCACCGAGCCGGAAGTGAAGACCGCCGGCGGCATCCTCCTGCCGGAGAACGCCAAAGAGAAGCCCACCCAGGGCAAGGTCCTGGCCGCCGGCCCGGGCAAGCTGCTCGACAACGGCACGCGCTCGACCCCGTCGGTCGCCACCGGTGACATCATCCTGTTCGGCAAGTACAGCGGCACCGAGATCACCGTCGACGGCGTCGAAGTGATCATCCTGCGCGAGTCTGATATCCTCGCCAAAGTGAACTGAACTCGACCCCCTCTCTTAACTCAACGAAAGACATACTCACATGGCCAAGCAGCTCATGTTCGGCGACGATGCCCGTCGCAAGATCCTCTCCGGCATCCAGACCCTCAACGACGCCGTCAAGGTAACGATGGGACCGACCGGCAAGGTCGTCGTCATCGAGAAGTCGTTCGGCTCGCCGAACGTCACCAAGGACGGCGTCACCGTCGCGAAGGAAGTCGAGCTGAAGGACCCCTTCGAGCAGATGGGCGCCGCGATGGTCAAGGAGGTCGCCGAGAAGTCCTCCAAGGTCGCCGGCGACGGCACCACCACCGCCACCGTCCTCACCGAGGCGATCTACCGCGAGGGCCTGAAGGTTACCGCCAGCGGCGCCAACCCGACCGAAGTGAAGCGCGGCATCGACAAGGCAGTTGAAGCCGCCGTCGCCGCCATCGCCAAGCTCTCGACCAAGGTAAAGAACAACGCCGAGATCGCCCAGGTCGGCACCATCTCCGCCAACAACGACGAGGAGATCGGCAAGCTCCTCGCCGAGGCGATGGACAAGGTCGGCAAGGACGGCGTCATCACCGTCGAAGAGGCCAAGAGCATCGAGACCAAGCTCGACCTCGTCGAAGGCATGCAGTTCGACAAGGGCTACATCAGCCCCTACTTCGCCGCCGGCTCCGAGAGCCAGTCGGTCGAGATGGAGAAGCCCGCGATCCTGGTCTACGAGAAGAAGATCTCGAACCTGCGCGAATTCCTGCCGCTGCTTGAGAAGGTCGCCCAGGGCGGCCGCGAGTTGCTGGTCATCGCCGAGGAGGTCGAGGGTGAAGCCCTCGCCGCCCTGGTGGTGAACAAGCTGCGCGGCGTGCTGAAGGTCTGCGCGGTCAAGGCGCCGGGCTTCGGCGACCGCCGCAAGGAGATGCTCAAGGACATCGCCGTTCTCACCGGCTCCAAGTTCATCGCCGAAGACCTCGGCGAGAAGCTGGAGAACGTCGAACTGGCCGATCTCGGCACCGCCAAGAACGTCAAGGTCGAGAAGGAGACCACGACGATCATCGAAGGCGCCGGCAAGAAGGCCGACATCCAGGGCCGCATCGCCAGCATCAAGCAGCAGATCGAGGACACCACCTCGGACTACGACAAGGAGAAGCTCCAGGAGCGCCTTGCCAAGCTGTCCGGCGGCGTCGCCGTGATCAAGGTCGGCGCTGCCACCGAGCCCGAGATGAAGGAGAAGAAGGCCCGCATCGAGGACGCCCTGCACGCCACCCGTGCGGCGGTCGAAGAAGGCATCGTCGCCGGCGGCGGCGTCGCCCTGCTGCGCGCCAAGACCGCAGTCGAGGCGGTGGCCAAGAAGCTGGACACCGACCAGAAGCTCGGTGCCGAGATCGTGCTGCGCGCGATGGATGCTCCGGCCAAGCAGATCGCTGAGAACGCCGGCCAGAACGGCGCGGTGATCGTGGCCGAGATCATGGCCAACAAGAACGAGAACTACGGCTACAACGCCCGCACCAACGAGTACCAGGACATGGTCAAGGCCGGCATCGTCGACCCGGCCAAGGTGACCCGCGCGGCGCTGCAGAACGCCGCCTCGATCGCCGGTCTGATGCTGACCGTTGAAGCGATGATCACCGACCTGAAGGATGACGACAAGCCGGTCGCCGGCGCGGTGTCCTGAACCTCGGCTGAACGACTGGAATGCCAAAGCATGCGGCCCGGGGCGATCGCCCCGGGCCGCTGCGTTTGACGACAGGCGACGAGCTGGAGCTCGTCGCTCCCAGGGCTACACTCCGGCATGCGCCCCATCCTGCTTCTCGCTCTCGCCCTGGCCCTGACTGCCGCTGACGTCCCGCGCGTCCGCCCGTCGGAGTGGGCCCAGCCGGTGATCAGCGCCGAGCTCGGCAACTGGTACCGCGTCTCGCCCGAGCTCTACCGCTGCGAGCAGCCATCGTCCAAGGAGATGAAGGAACTGGAAGGCCTGGGCATCAAGGGCGTGGTCAACCTGCGCGAATACCACAGCGATGCCGACGAAGCGGAAGGCACCGCGCTGACGGTCAGCGAGATCAAGCTGGCTGCCGGCGAACTGACCTATGAGCAGCTGGTCGCAGCGCTGAAGCTGGTCCTGGCAGCACCCAAACCGGTGGCGGTGCACTGCTGGCATGGCTCGGACCGCACCGGCGCGGTGATCGCCGGCTGGCGTATCGCGGTCGAGGGTTGGACCCCAGCCGCAGCCCTCGACGAGATGGTTCATGGCGGCTACGGCCACCACAGCCTGTACGCCAACCTGCGCACCCTGGTCGGCGGGCTTGACGCTGCCCGCCTGCGTGCCGACCTCGGCCTCTGACTGCTCTGGGGCTTCGCCCCCCTGGGGATTGGCCATTCCTGGGCAACCGTTGCCGGACAAGCGGCTGAAGAAAAGGCACAATTCTCAGGCGGCCCGGAGGGCCGCGCTCCGGGTTGTCGCACATTCGCCAATCCCCACGGAGCGCGGCCCTGCGGCCCTGCGGCCCTGCGGACCTGCCCCCACGGACTTTGTCGAGGCTCGGTTTCGTCGCTCGGCTCCGAAACCGTGGGCGGATGGGCTTCGCACATTATATCCGCCCAACGCACTCGGCGCCCGCCCCATCGCTGCGCGACGGGGCCCCGGGCCAGAGGCGTTACTCTGGCACGGCGTTTTCCTGGTGGCACCCTTGGGTATGGCCCGATTCCTCCTCTTGCTCCTCGTCGGCCTGATCGTCGGACTTCTCATCGCCTGGTGGTGGCTGGGCGGCAGCCCGCGCACCCTGGCCCAGCCCAGCGAGCGGCTGATCGCCTGGGTCGAGGTGGTCACGGCCGAGCAGCTGCCGGTCAATGCCGGCGGCAAGCCGTGGATCGTCGGCTGCACCGTCCACCTGCGCAATATCACCACCGCCTCGACCAGCGTCACGGTGCCGGCGCAGCGCTTCCTGCTGGTGCTGGACAACGGTTCGACCGTCACCGGCAACCTCGCCGTGCCGGCGACGGTGGCGATCGGTGAGCAGCAGACCGGCTCGGTCGTCCTGCCCAAGGTGTCGTTCTTCAGCCGCTCGCAGGACGCCACCAGTCTGATCCTCGCCATTGACGAGGGTGACGGCCTTCGCCTGGTAGCGGCGCCGGTCGGCGATGCGCCCAAGGTCGAGGAGAAGGCGACCAAGGAGAAGGCCGAGGAGAAGACGGAGAAGGAAGCGAAGCCGTAGAGAGGCAGCGCGCCAGCGGCGCGCGGTCCCAGGCTCAATTCACCGAGGGCTCGGGCAGGCCGTGCCCACCGTCGAGCAGCCGGCGCCACAGTTCGGCCGGCGGCGCGACCAGCAGATGGTCGAGGTTTCCCGGCCGCACCAGCCACGAGCCCTGCTCCAGCTCGTGTTCCATCTGGCCCGGACCCCAGCCGGAATGGCCAAGGAACAGGCGCGGACCGCTACGGTCGGCGCCATCGGCGAAGCGGCTGGCCAGGCCGGCCAGTTCGCCGCCAATGGCCAGGCCGTCGCCGATGCGCTGGCTGCCGGGCAGGTCGGTGAGGCAGTGCAGCAGTAGGCCGCGATCGCGTTCGACCGGACCACCCTCGGCCGCCACCTGCGCCTGGGCCAGCCCGGCCGGCACCCCGTCCCAGATCGCCGACAACGGCATCTCAAGCGGCCGGTTTATGATCAGGCCCATGCTGCCCGAATCATTGTGCTCGACGAGGTAGATCACCGAGCGCATGAAGTTCGGATCCCCCAACGTGGCGGCCGCGACCAGGAATGTGCCGGCGACCGGTTTCACGGCTCCATCATCACCGAGCGGATCTCGGCCTCGCAGCACAGTTGTCCGTCGACGAAGGTCTTGGCCTGGCAGGCACTCATGCGGTTGCGCAGGCGCAGGACGTCGATCTCGATGCGCAGGACATCGCCGGGGCCGACCGCACGGCGGAACTTGACCTTGTCCATGCTCATGAAGTAGGGCAGACGCTTGCTGCCCGCTTCCTCGTTGAGCATGAGCATAATTGCGCCGGTCTGGGCCATCGCCTCCAGCTGCAGCACGCCAGGCAGGACTGGCGTTCCCGGAAAATGCCCCTGGAAGAACGGCTCGTTCATGGTCACGGCCTTCAGGCCAACGATGCGCTTGCCCGCCTCGTATTCGATCACCCGATCGACCAGCAGCATGGGGAAGCGGTGCGGCAACAGGTCGAGGATCTGCTTGATGTCGAGCACTACGCGCGGGCGCTCAGCGGCGGCGATGCGCCGGTTGAGCTCCTGCACCAGCAGCATGTTCTCGCGATGGCCGGAGCGCACCGCGATGATGTGGGCATGTAGGCGGCGGCGGCCATGCGCCAAATCGCCGACTAGGTCGAGGACCTTGTGGCGTGCCGCCTCGTCGGGGAAGCGCAGCGTCGTGCCGACGACCTGGGTGCCGTCGTAGACGCAGGTGTTCTCGTAGTTCGCGCCCTTGCCCAGACCGGCGGCACGTAGCATCTCGACCTCCTTCTTCAGGCAGAAGGTGCGGGCCGGGGCGATGTGTTCGGCGAAACCCTGCTCGGTCAACTCGACCTCGACCACCTGGGCGCCGCCGAGGGCGCCGCCGTGGTCGTCCAGGGTGTAGGTGATCTTGAGGCCGCCCTTCCACGGCAGGGCGATCAGCGAGGTGCGGCCGTCGCTGACCGACACCGGCTCGGTGACCTCGAAGACCTGACGCTCGACGCCCTGCTCGACGATGCCGGCGCCACGCAGCAGCTCGACGAAGTCGCGGGCCGAGCCGTCGAGGCCGGGGAACTCGACCTTGTCCAACTCGACGCGCAGGTTGTCGATGCCCAGACCGTAGGCCGCCGAGAGGAAGTGTTCGCAGGTGTGCACCTCGACGTCGCCTACCGCCAGGGCGGTGCGGCGCATGCGCTGGCACAAATGGTCAGGATGCGACGGGATGACCGGTTCGCCGGGCAGGTCGACGCGCACGAAGACGATGCCGGAATCCGGCGGCGCCGGGCGGAAGGTGACGGTGCAGCTCTCGCCGCTGTGCAAGCCGACGCCGGTGACACTGACATCGGCGGCGATGGTGCGCTGCACGTTCACGGTCCGCCTCCGCCAGCCCGGCGCTCCAGCTCGGCAAGGCGCGCCTCCATTCGCCGCAGACGTTCGAGAGCGTCGGGCAGCTTGCGCCGCGCCACCTCTTGGGCCATCTCGGCCTTGAACTCCTGGGCCGGCGAGCCGCGCACCACTGCACCGTCTTGCAGATTCTTGCCCACGCCGCTCTGCGCCGTCACCGTCACGTGGTTGCCCAGGTTGAGGTGGCCGGCGAGGCCGATCTGTCCAGCCAGCACGACGTGGTGCCCGATGCGGGTCGAACCGGCGATGCCGGCCTGGGCGACGATCATGCCATGCGCGCCGATGTCGACGTTGTGGGCGATCTGCACCAGGTTGTCGATCTTGGTGCCAGCACCGATGCGGGTGCGTCCAAAACGGGCGCGGTCGATGGCGGCGTTGGCGCCGACCTCGACGTCGTCCTCGATGATCACGGTGCCGATCTGCGGAATCTTGCGATGCACCCCGTCAACCGTGGCGTAGCCGAAGCCGTCCGAGCCAATCACCGCGCCATTGTGCAGCACGATCCGGGCGCCGAGCGAGCAGCGCTCGCGCACGCTGGCGTGCGGAAAAAGGACGCAGCCATCGCCCAGCGTCACCTGGGCGCCGAGCACGGTGTGCGGATGCAGGACGACATCGTTGCCCAGCTGGCAGTCGTCGCCGACCACGGCGTAGGGCCCGATGCGGCAGCGCTCGCCGATGGCGACGCGCGAACCGATCACCGCCGTCGGATGGATACCGGGCTCGGGATGCACCGGCTTCGGCCCGAAGGCCTCGACCAGCTGAGCGAGGGTGTGGTCGGGATTCGCCACCACCACCTGCACGGCATACGGCAGGAGCGGCTGGGCGGTGCCGATGAGTATGCAACCGGCGCGCGTCGTCGGCAGCAGCCCCAGGTACTTGGGATTGGCGAGGAAACTGAGGTCACCGATCTGGGCATCGCCTAGGCCCGCGACCCCGGTGAGCACACGCCCAGCCGCGGCGGCCTCGTCCAGGCCCTGAGCGGGCACGATGTGCCCGCCGGTGGCGCCGGCCAGCTGGCCGACGGTGGCGCTCATCCCTGGCGACATCAGGGCGCTCCAACGGCCGGCTTGTCAGCCGGCTTGTCAGCGGGCTTGTCAGCGGGCTTGTCAGCGGGCTTGTCGACCGGCTTATCGCCGGTCTTCTCGGCGAACTTCTGGTTGGCGAAGCCGATGAAGGCGTCGGTGATGTCCTGATCCGCGTCGTAGAACAGGGCGGTCTGCATCTCGACGCGCAGGTTCATCAGCATGAGGTCGCGGGCGCTGATGTCCTTGTCGGCGGCCTGTACCACGATCTTGATGCCGCGGACCTTGCAGAACTCGGCAAGCAGGGCGAGGGCGACCTGGTACTGCTCGCGGATGATGCCGATCTGGCGGCGTTCGAACTCACCGGTGACCCGGCGGCCGTAGGCGTCCCGTCGCGCCTTGGTCGCCTCAAGATCCTCCTGCAACTGGCCGAGCTTCTCGTTGCCGGCCGGGATGGCCTCGATCGAGGTGGTCAGCTTCTGAATGGTCTCGTCGAACTCCTTGATCCGCACGTCGATCTGCGCCTTCTCTTGCTTGAAGGCCTCAATCCGGCCCTGGTAGCTGCGGGTGGCGTTGATCGCATCGACCAGGCGCAGCACGGCCACCTTGGGTGCATCGCCGGAGTCGCCGGCTGAAAGGAAGGAGGCAAGGCACGCGAGAACGAGGAGGAAGCGGGGCATGGAGGGATCCGAGGGGGTGGGGG
>JBBREK010000134.1:0-11701 GCA_038203025.1 Planctomycetota bacterium | reverse complement strand
GAAGGCGGAAGGCGGAAGACGGAAGGCGGAAGGCGGAAGGCGGAAGGCGGAAGGCGGAAGGCGGAAGGCGGAAGACTCGCTGCGCGCTGCGCGCGGGCCCTATCCAACGCCTGCTGTCATTTCTTCAACCTTCAGCCTTCCGCCTTCAGGCAGGTCCCTGACCTCTGGCAGCCACACTTGCCCTTGCCTACACCGGCTCTCCATTCCTCCCGGTGGCCTCGTCCGCCCTGCCCCTTATCTGTTCCTGTTCTGCCAGGCGATCCGCCTGGCTGTGGCTCTGGACTACGGCTCGTATAGCGCCGGATTAGTGAACGTCAGGGAGACCTTATCCGCGGCGACCGCGGCCACGTGGCCGTCATAGAAGCACACGTTGGTCGTCCAGTTGCGATGCCGCGGTCCATTCACGTCTAGCCACACGGCGCCAGCGGTGAGCACACGACGGGGCGGAGCCATGTTGACGCCCTTCCAGATCTGCCAGTCGCGGCTGTCAGCGAACATCAGGCGCTGGCTGCGGCAGGTCACCGAGTTCATGAACATCGGTTGATGCGTATAGAGGTAGTACTTTGGCTGGCCCGAGGTCCAGATCGGGAGCGGGGTCAGGTCATCGCCGTACCTCGGAGATCTCGCCATACCGTAAGCAGAACTGGACTTCTGCAGCACGCCAAGCTGATCGTAGCGACCCTCAAACTTCGGACAGCCCCAGAAGACGTTCCGTCCCGTGGTCAACTCGGTCATGTCGAACACCGTCCCGTCATCGTTGTAGGCGTTGCGCTCGGTGATGTACTCGTTGAGCAGCTTGGTCCACATCTGTCCCTTCACCAGATCCATGAAGGGAACGATCTGTCCCCGGTTGTCCGTCGAGTAGGTCTGCGCTGCCAGACCGATCTGCCGCAGACTGCCCAGGCAGGCGACGGAGCGCGCTGCTTCGCGCACCTGATTGATACCCGACAGCAGCATGGCTGACAGCACCGCGACAATCGAGACAACGAGCAGCAGCTCGATCAGCGAGAAGCCATCACGCAGGCGCCTGCCAACGATCCGATCGGGGGGCGTGGGGGCCATGTCGTCCGCTGCCGATCCAACGATCCGGTCTGTCTGCATGGTCACGATGCTCATGGCTCCCCCGTGACCACCTCAAGCCGGGCGATGTCGATAGCCGACAGGCTCTGCAGGGTGAAGGTCAATTGGTCTGCCTCCAGGGTCAGCTTGGATGGCATGGTGAAGGTGCACGGCACCCAGTCGGCTCCGATGGTGAACTTGCGCGAGGCGACGCCGCCCCAGGGCTTGTAGCGTTGGATGACGACGGTCTTGAGTTCGGCTCTGCCGGCCTCGCCGTTCGCTCGTCGGGCGATGAACGACACACGCACCGATTTGCTCGCTTCGACGCCAGCCAGCAGCCCCTCGATCTTGATCGACGACTGCCACTCCTGCTCCGCTACGCGTGACGGCGTCAGGCGCAGAGCCTGGCCACTCTGATCCGGCGCGTCGAAGCGTTCTGGGGTAAGCACCTGCCCGCTGACGGTCGCCAGGGCGTCGATGCCGCTGATCAGTTTGACCTCGGCGGCGCCCAGCGCGGCGACAAGGGAGAGCGAGAGGAATACGGGTTTCATGGACATGATGCTCGGACTCCGTGGATCGGTCGTAGCCCTTGCAGTATGGCCAACGGGCGCTCCCAACCCAGGCGCGTCTGCCCCGTGCATGCTCCACATCTGCATGAACCGCCCGCCACCGGCTTGCCCGACCGCAAACCAGCCCCGACGCTGTCGGGCATGGATACCACCGAGGCCTGGGACAAGTTGTGGCGACGGCGCGGCGGGATGTCGTGGACGGTGCATCAGGGTATCGATGGCAGCGAATCCGCCGCTGGGCTGGCCATCGCCTCGTCGACCTCCTATGACTTCGACGGCCTTAAGCGCCCCTGCGACCGGGCTCGCCCGCACGCCACCATCCAGCTGACCGCGCATGGCAGCGGTTGCTTCCGCGGGATCGACGGTCGCGAGCACGTCGTCGGCCCGGGCCGGCTGTTCATGGCCATCATCCCCTCGGCCCATCGCTACTGGTTCCCCGGTGGCGAGTACTGGCGTTTCCTCTGGAGCTGGTTCCGCCACAGCTACGTCACCGCCGCCATCACCCGGGCGATCGAACTGACCGGCAGCTGCCCCGAGCTGCCCGCCGATCCCGCCCTGGTCGACGCCCTGGTCGCGCACCAGCTGCTGTTCACCGCCCGCCGGCAACCTGATCCCTGGGCGGTCGAGTCGGCCGTGCTCGCGGTGGCGGTGGCGATCCGTCGCTTTGCCGACGCCGCCACCGCCGGCGGCGAACGCGCTGTGCTGCTGCGCACAGCCCAGGACTTGGTGGCCGAGCAGCCGTCCCGCGCCCCGACCGTCGCCGATCTCGCCCGCCGCGAGGGCTGCACCGCCACCGCCCTGGCCCAGCGCTTCCGCGCCAACGCCGGCCTGACGCCATCGCGGGCCCTGCTCGACGCCAGACTGGAGCTGGTGCGGCACGATCTGCTCGCCGACGCCCGACCGCTGCACGCCATCGCCCAGGCCAACGGCTTCGCCGCCGCCAACCACCTCTGCCGCGTGTTCCGCACCCGCTTCGGCCTGACCCCGGCGCGCTACCGCGCCCTGGTCGGTCGGCCGGAATCCTGACGCCCAGCGCCGCGCCGCTGGGCGGTCTCTGGTTTCGGCACGCTGCGACGGACCGCCAGCCAGATGACGTGGCGCGGGCCACGACTGCCGTGCGCCGGCACCCGCACCATCTCGGAGGTGAAACCCGCCTGCGCCAGTCGACGGGTGAAGGCCTCGTCGATCGCCGCCGACCACACCGCCAGCACGCCGCCAGGGCGCAAGGCGCGATGGGCGCGCGCCAGGCCGGCCGTGCCGTAGAGCGCGTGGTTGGCCTCCGCGGTCAGGCCGCGCGGACCGTTGTCGACATCGAGCAGCACGAGGTCGTAGGCCGCCGCCTGCGCCCGCAGCAGCTCGCCGACATCACCGACGTGGATGTCGACGCGCGCGTCCTGCAGCGGATCGCCGGCGAGATGCGCCAGCGCTCCGCGGTTCCACGCCACCACTGCCGGCACCAGCTCGGCGACGGTGAGGCGGGCGTCGGCAGGCAGGCCACGCAGCGCCGCCGCTACGGTGAAGCCCATACCCAGGCCACCGATCAGGATGCGCTGCCGTGGCCGGTCGCCAAGACGGGCCCGGGCGAGGGTGGCGAGCGCCTCCTCGGAGCCGTGCGCGTGGCTGTTCATCAGCTCGTCGTGCCCGACGCGGATGGCGTAGAGGCCGGCGCGTTGCCACAGATGCATCTCGCCACCACCCGGGATCGCGGCGCTGTCGAGATGCTCCCAGGGCTGCATGCGGCGGCAGCCTAGGCTGGTGCCGGATCCAGGGCAGCGCTTTCGCCGGCACCGCTACCGACAGCGTCTGGCCGCCAGCGTTCCCGCCAATCCGACCAGCGCGACCACCGCACCGAAACCGCAACCGCCACCACCGCCAGCACCGGTGCCGGCCTGCGGAACCGTCCCACCCGCAACGATCTGTAGCTGCTGTTCGGCGCTGGTTCCACCACCTGGCCCGGGGTTGCTGACGCTGATGCCGACCATCCCGGAGATCGCCAGGTAGCCGGCGGGCACGGTGCAGGTCAGGCTGATCGCACTCCCGCCCGATGGGACCAGATCCACCCGGCCCGTCCAATGCACCACCGTGGCTGGAACGAAGTTCGTGCCAGTCAGCGTGAGGACGAAGGCTCCGCCGTTCTGGTTGCGGCCGTCCGGGGTGATCGCATTGAGGACCGGCAGCGGGTTGGTGCCTACGGCCACCGTCACCACCACCGCATCGTAGGCTGGGGTGTGCACGCCATCGCTGACCGCAAGCCTCAGGGTATACGTGCCGATGGCGCTGAACATGGCCGTAGTGGCCAGTGCGGTGGCATCGCCGAACGTCACCGTCCCCGGAGCGCCGGCATAGGCCGACCAGCGCACGGTCAGGCCGCTGCCTGTGGCGCTGCCGACCAACGCCGCACCGGCAGCGATGGTCACCGACTGGTCAACACCAGCGGCGGCGGTCGGGGCCCCGGGCGAACGCGGACCAGCGGAGGCTCCGGTCGCCTGCACCACCTCGAAGTTGTTGATGTCGAGGTAGTCGCTGCCTGCGCCGGTGGCGAGATGGCTGAAGGCGCCACTCGGCCAGCGGTCGTCGGGGCAGATCGAGATCGAGAAGAAGCCGCCGTTGTCGGCGACGATGGCGCCGTAGGTCTTCAGCGCCGCGGCGATGGCCCGCTCTGCCGCGCTCCAACTGGCGGGGATGGCGAACGTTGCCTTCAGACGCAGCCGTTGGCCCATCGCCGGTACGTCGGGGTCGGTGGTCGAACCGGCCTGATGGCTGGCGGGGTAGATGTAGGCCTGGCGCGACCGCTTGACCACGATGCGCATGGCGTGCTCGATGGCGCCACGCTGAACCTCGTCGTAGCGCACCAGGGCGGGAAACATCGGCAAGCCGGCGGCATCGCCTGAGGTCCAACCGGCCGGACGCGGGGTGTTGCTGGTTAGCGGGAACTTGGCCCCGTTGGAGGCCCGCCAGGCCGGTGTGCCGCTGGTCAGCAGCGTCTGCCAGGTCTCCCAGATCCATCCTGATCCGGGCATGACGGTGATGCTGTGCCGATCGCCGCCGGCGGTGTCGCGCTGCCACGCCGACAGGGTCACCCCCGACGTCTCGGACGGCCAGGTCTCGACCGGCAGGTTGCCCGGGATCGGCCACCAGCCGAGATGTGTGCTGCCGGTTTTGAGGTCGTCCGACTCGTCGGGATAATCCGTGAAATCGATGTCCACCCGGGCCTGGGCGTCCGGCACCAGGACGTAGTTCATCTCCTTGAAGACCACCAGCCGGCGGCGGTCGGCGTGACTGCCGGCATAGACGTCGTTGCGGATCATCGCGATCATCGCCGCCGAGTTGGCCGCTAGCGGCAGCCCGGACACGTCCTCGTTCCAGGCGCTGTCCCGCGGCAGGATCTGCATCGCCGCGACCACCGCGTCGGCGGCGGCGGTGTTGAACAGGATCGGGGTCGTCACCGACGGCACCGGCCCAAGGATGCGTCCTGCGTGGTTGATGCGCTCGACGGCGGAGGCCGCACTACAGGCGAGCACCGTGGCAAGCAAAGAGCTGGGCAGGCGACGAGTCATGGCGTGGTTCCTGCGGGAGTGGCGATCTGGGCGTCGGTGATCTCGAGGCTGCCGTGCGGAGCGACATAGAATCCCAACGGGCCGGGCCGCATGGCCGCGCCGTCTCCGGCCTCGCGCGGCAGCACCAGGCCGTCGGCGGTGCAGCTCAGCGTCTCGCCGTGCTGTTGCAGCCTGACCTCGACCCACCGCCCCGGCGTCGTGGGAATGGTGAAGAACCAGTTGTAGTCGCCGACTTGAAGCTCGGCCGACTCCACGCCTGCAATGCGCAGCCGGCAGACCAGTTCGAGGTCAAGCAGATCCTGTTCCCCGAGCAGGCGCGCCTTACCGCCCGCCGGATCGCTGCCGCGCACGCTGCCACCGATCAGCTCCCAGTGTCCATGCTGCTGCTGCCAACCGGCGAGCTGGGCTGGGAACAACGGACGCCAGGCCGGTATCGTCGCCAGCGTTCCGTCGGCCGTAACCCGGGCGCTGTCGCCTGCGTGCAGGGTGATGCCGGCTCGCGAGGCGACCCCTGCCAGCTGCACCACCCCACGATACAGATCCACCCGCGTGCCGCTGGCATCAGCAACCACGGTGAAGGCCGTGCCAAGCACGGTCACCGCGGCCTCCGGCGTGGTGATCGCGAACGGCATCTCCGCCTGCTGCGGTGCGATCTCGGCGTCAAGACGCCCGCGTTCGAGCCGCAGCGCCTGCGGGCCGACCACCCTGGCGACGCCGCCATCTGCCAGAGCGATGCGGCTGCCGTCGGGAAAGCTCACCGTCAGCGACGCGGTGGCGGTGATGTGGTCGCCGACCACCAGCACCTGTCCGTCGTGGGCGGGAATCGCCAGGCCATTGCGATCGACCGCGCCGCCACCCGCCATGGCGACGATCCGACAGGCTCCGACGGGGTCGGGCGACGCGGCCAGCTGCCACCAGGCGGTCAGCGCCACGGCGATCACCGCAGCCGCAGCCAGCGCCACCGGCCAGGTCCGCCGGGCGCGACGGCGCGGACTGCGCCGGCCCAATCCACGGCCGACGGCGGCGACGAAGGCGGTGGCAGAGCCGTCGGCGCGCATGCGTTCTGCGACCGCGCGCTCCACCGTCGCCCCATCGCTGCTGTCACAAGCCTGGGCAAGCTCACCGGCGAGGGCGAGGTGCTCGCGGATCAGTCGCGCCGACGTGCCGCCACCGCGGATCGTCTCGGCCAGGATCTGTGCCCCTGCAGCATCCAGCGTACCGTCGAGATAGGCCGCGATCAGCGGTTCGAGTTCCGCGCTCATGCCCCGCTCCCATCGATCCGCTCGGCCATGCATGCCAGCAGCGCCGTGCGCAGGCGCAGCAGCAGCATCGACACGGCGTTGGGGCTGCGTCCCAGGGCGGCGGCGATGTCCTGCACCGGCTGGTCGTCGTGATAACGCTGCGTCAGCAGCTGGCGCTGGGTGGCGGGCAGGCGTTCAAGGCAGGCCCTGAGGGCGGGTAGGCGCCGGTCGTCCTCAAGCGGATCGGGCGCCGCAATCAGCGCCTCGTCGACCAGGGCCAGCTCGCGCCGCCGCCGGGGCAGGCGATCGCGCAGGAACTTGCGCACCCGGTTGCGACAGATGGTGCGCAGCCAGGGCCCGAACTCGCCCTCGTCATAAAATCCCGGCAAACCGCGCCAGGCGTCGACGAAGGACTCCTGCACCACGTCATGGACATCCTCGCGCCCGGCGATGGAGAGTGCCGCCAGCCCGCGCAGGCGGGCCTGGTGCAGCCGGACCAGACCGCCGAAGGCGTCCCGGTCGCCCGAGCGGGCCTGGCGCACCAGTTCTGCCTCCTCCATCACGGCGTCCCCCTCTGCCTAACCGTATCCCGGATGCGGGGGCATCTCACGGCCCAGTCAGAGCAGCGCGGCGATGCCGGCGACGACGTGGCGCGGGCGGTAGGGGTAGCGCCGCAGGTCGGCCTCGGCGGTGACGCCGGTGAGTACCAGGACGGTGTCGATGTCGCTTTCGATGCCGGCGAGGATGTCGGTGTCCATGCGGTCGCCGATGATCACCGACTGCTCGCGGGTCGCGCCCAGGCGCTTGAGCGCACTGCGCATCATCAGCGGGTTGGGCTTGCCCAGGAAGTAGGCCTTGCAGCCGGTGGCCAGCTCGACCGGGGCGACCAGGCTGCCGCAGGCCGGCACCAGACCGCCCTCGGTCGGGCCGGTGGTGTCGGGATTGGTGCCGATCAGCCGCGCCCCGCCCAGGACCAGACGGATCGCCTTGGTCATGGTGTCGTAGGTGTAGGACTTCGACTCGCCGATGACGACGTAGTCCGGATTGACGTCGTTCATGGTCATGCCGGCTTCGTACAGGGCGTTGAGCAGGCCCGGTTCGCCGATGGCGTAGACGCTGCAGCCCGGCGACTGCACCGCGAGGAAGGCGGCGGTGGCCAGGGCGCTAGTATAGAAGCGCTCGGGCGGCACCTCCAGGCCGAGACGGGCGAGCTTCTGCGCCAGCTCGCGCGGCGAGCGCTCGCTGGAGTTGGTCAGGAAGAGGTAGCGCTTGCCTGTCTTCTGCAGGTGCTCGACAAACGCGATGACCCCCGGCAGCAGCTGGTTGCCGTGGTAGATGACGCCGTCCATGTCGCAGATGAAGGCGTCCTTGGCGAGGATCTGGTGCATGGCGTAGACGGTCAGTCTGCGGACGCAGACGCAACGCTCTGCCTCGGCAGCATCGACTGCCGGTGGCATGGCTTTGCCATCACGCAGCATCAGCACCAGGCTGGACCTCACCACCTGGCTGATCATCGGGGTCATCACCGGCGCCGTCGGCACCGGCTACTTCGTCTACGGCAAGACACAGCAGCGTCCGATCCCGCTGATCGCCGGCATCGCCCTGTGCGTCTACCCCTACTTCATCTCGCAGCTGTGGCTGGCGATCGTGATTGGCGTCGTGCTGATCGTGGTGCCGCTGGTGGTGCGTGTCTGAGCCGGACCGGCTCAGGCCGACCTGACGATGGCAGCGATGCGGCGCAGTCGCTCGACCGGCACGCCTGGTGGGCAAGAGTCGCTGTTGGAGAGCACGAAGGGGCCACCGGCTCCTGCCGCCATGGTCGCCTCGACGTAGGCATCGAAGCCGACGTCCGGCAGACTGAACAGCTCAACCGGCTCGATCCCGCCAATGATGCCCAGCTCGCTGCCGAAGACGGCGCGCACCTCGTCGATAGTGACGTTGCCGGTCGGGCGGAGCGAGACGCTCTCGATGGCCGCGATGCCGCTGGCACGCATCAGCGGCAGCAGGAGGCGGACGTGGCCGCAAGCGTGCTGCATGTAGCGGCGTTGGTGCTTCGCCAGTTCGGCGCACCACTGCGCGATCTCCGGTGCGATCCAGCGGCGATACTGGACTGGCGAGTAGTTCTGCGTCGAGCTGTCCTCCCAGCTCAGCCACCAGTCGTAGGGGCCGCGCTCGGCGCACAGGCGCACCGCGGCCACGTGGTTGCGCCGCATCGCCACAAACAGCGCCTCGACCGGTTTCGAGTCGTCAGCAAGAAGGTAGGCCATCTCCTCGGTGCCCACGAAATGCTCGATCAGACGCTGGAGGCCGTCTTGCCCCACGGGTGCAGCATGCCCACCGACAGACCCTCGCGTCCCTCGCCAGCGAGGTGCCGACGCGCCTCGCTGGCGGCGTTGCGCGGCCTGCGCCTGCAGCGCACCGCCGCCCTGCTGGCGCGTGGCGACCTGGCAGTGGGCGCGGTTGCCGCGCGCTGCGGCTTCGCCGACGCCAAGCTGTTCAGCCGGCGGTTCGCCGCCCGCTTCGGCTGTCCGCCGCGGGTCTGGCGAATCCAGGCTCGTACCGGGGAAGCCCTGCTGAGCGCCGACGATCCTGCCCTTGCACCGCTCGCCGCCCGTCTCGGCACCTCCTACTGAGTCGTCAGGTGCCGACCGTGACGGACAGCCGGAAGTCGCGCGGCGGCAGGCCGATGCGCGTGGCGAAGAAGCGCGAGAACCAGAACGGGCTGGAGAAATGCAGACGCGCGGCGACCTCCTGCACCTGCAGGCCTTCCAACAGCAGGCCGCAGGCGCGGGCGGCAAGCCGGCGACGGACGTGCTCCATCGGCGCGACTCCGACCGCGGCACGGAAGACGCGGCTGAAGCGTTCGCGCGACAACCCGGCCTCGCGGGCCAGCGCGCCCACCGCCAGATCGGCGCGGCAGTCCGACTCAATGCGTTCGAGCGCGCTGCGCAGCCGCGCCGGCAGCACGCGCAGGCGTCCGATACACGGCCCGGCGAGCATCAGCAGCGCCCCACGCAGGACGGCGGCGGTGCGCAGGCCCTCGCCCAGAGCCAGGCCGGCGTAGGCCCGCCGCACCAGCTCGGCCTGCCCGGAGATGACGGTACACGCAGCATGGTCGGCGAAGACGTCGCACCCTGGCGCCCAGTCGAGGCGGAAATGCGCCGCCAACATGCGCATACCCGCATGGAAACGGAAGGCGTAGAGGCGTCCTGCCGGCATCAGCAGCACACCGCCTGGACGCAACGCATGGCGACGGCCGCTCAGCACATCGGTGACCGCATCGGCGGCGGCAGGCCCCTCGGGATGCATGAGGAACAGCCGGCTCCATGGCATGGCGTTGCGGTTGTCGATGCCGGACTGATCCTGGTCCACCTCGACCACATACGGACAGGTGAGGTCGAGCGCATCACCCTGGCGTTCGACCGCTACGAGATGCCGATGCGTCACAGGAACATATGCTAACCGACGTTCTGCTGCATGGTATTGTCATCTGGTAGTCGTTAGTGTGCAGGCATGGACCCGACCATCGCACGCGCCCAGGCCTACGTCGACGCCCTTGCCGCACACTGCGCCGACGACGATCAGCGACCACGCTGCCACTTCCTGCCACCCGCACGCTGGCTGAACGACCCCAACGGCACCATCCGCCACAACGGCTGGTTCCATGTGTTCTACCAGCATCACCCCTTCGGCGATGCCTGGGGGTCGATGCACTGGGGCCACGCCCGCTCGCGCGACCTGGTGCATTGGCAGCATCTGCCCATCGCCCTGGCACCCGAGGTGCTGGCCGGCGAGGAGCATTGCTACAGCGGCTGCGTCGCCGTCGACGCCGACGGTACGCCGCGCCTGCTTTACACCTCAGTCGCCTTCCTCGGCCGGCGTCCATTCGAACAATGGCGGGCCTCGCCACTCGACCCGGAGCTGATCGCCTGGCAGCGCGACCGGCAGCCGCTGATCGGTCCGCTGACCGATCCCGCCGCCCGCGATCCCTTCATCTTCCGCTGGCGTGGACGCACCTTCGTCGTGCTTGGCGACGGACCGCGCGTGACGCTGTTCGAGGCCGCCTCCGGCGACCTCGGTCGGTTGTCGCCGGCCGGCACGCTGTGGCAGGACGCTGAGGGTGAAGTCCGCTTCGCTGAATGTCCCAACATCCTGGTCCTGCCCGACGAACGGCTGCTGCTGCTGCTGTCCCCCTTTCGTCCGGTCGAATGGCGCCTGGGCGTCTTCGACGGCCGCACCCTCGCCGTCCAGGCGCGGGGCCGGCTGGATCTGCACGACTCCTTTTACGCCACCAACACCCTGACCGACGAGGCCGACCGTACGGTAGTGCTCGGCTGGATCCGCGGCTTCCCCGGCAGCCGCGGCTGGAACGGCTGCCTCGCCCTGCCGCGCCTGGTGACGGTGGTGGGCGACGAGGTGCGGCAATGCGTGCATCCGGCCGTCGAAGCACTGCTCAACGGCCCAACGATGCGCTGGGACGGCACGCTGCTAGCGGTGGGCGACGCCTGCCGCATCCGCGCCCAGCTCGCCGGCCCAGCACAGCTGCGCGTCGGCGGATTCGTCCTGGCCTGGGACGGCGCCACCCTGTCGTTGGCCGACGGAAGCTACCAGCTCACCGTGACCGGCGCGCTGGATCTCGACCTCTGGTTTGACCGCAGCGTCCTTGAGGTGTTCATCGATAGCGGCCGCGAGGTGTTGACCCGGGTGGCCCTAGTGTCTAATTGCGTAAGTTGACAATTGTATTCCTCAGCTGCGCGCCCTTCACCTCGCGCTTCCTCCATACAAACGGCGCCGCCTTCTGATTGTGAACCCGGATGAAGTCGGTGATGGCTTGGATAAGTTGAGCTATATTGGAGAAGCTGGCCCCGGTGAGCGCCTTTCTCTGCAGGATACCAAACCAGATTTCGATCTGGTTGAGCCAACTGGCAGAGGTGGGCGTGAAGTGGAACCGGACCTGTGGATTAGCCGCCAGCCAGTCCTCGTTCTTCTTATGTGTGCTCAGGTTGTCGAGGATGACATGGATCATCCGTCCCTTCGGCAGGCCGGCGACCACCTCGTCCATAAACTGCTGAAAGTCGACACGCTTCTTGGTGGCTGTCGTTTTGCCATGAATGGCGCCCGTGGCTACATTCAAGGCCGCGAATAGATTGATGGTGCCATTTCGCTTGTAGGTGCTCTTGATCCCCCGGACGATCTTCCCACTGCTGGTCTGGACATAGCCGGTGGCGCGCTCGATGGCCTGAATGGTCGGCTTCTCGTCGACGCTCACGACCAA
>JBBREK010000133.1:0-11734 GCA_038203025.1 Planctomycetota bacterium | reverse complement strand
TACCCTTGCCGCCCGGATGCTGCTGTGGAGCGAACGCGCCAATCCCATGCTGGTGCGGCGGGTGCGCCAGGAGATGCGCAACAAGGCCTCGCTCGGCGCCTTCCTGCTCATGCTGCTGGTGGCGGTGATCGCCGCAGCCATTGCCTCGGCTGCCGGCGGCAGCAGCGGCAGCGGCAGCGGCAGCGCCGGCCGCGGCCTCTTCGCCGCCGTCGCCTCGATCTGGACGGCGCTGATGTGCCTACAGGCCAACGCCGCCACTCGCGCCATCGCCAATGACCGTGGTGCCGCCGCCTGGGACCTCATCGAGCTGACCGGACTGCCCCCGATCCGCATCGTCGTCGGCGTAGTCCAAAGCAACCTCATCCTCGGCCTGCTTGGGGCCGCCGCCCTGGCGCCGTTCCTGGTGATGAGCTACCTGCTGCGCGGACTCGATCTGCCGAGCGTGCTCTTCGCCCTCGTCGCCCTGCCGATGGTCGGTGCCCTGCTCGGAGCGGTCGGCGCCGCGATCGCGTGCATCGGCAGCAACCGCCAGTCTCGGCAAGGGCTGGGACTGCTCATGGTCCTCGGTCTGCTAGCCGCCTGGATCATGCTGACGGCGGCCTGGGTGGGCAGCGAGCGCGGCCTGTCGCGCTGGCTCGCCCAACTGCTGGCCGGAGATGCCGACGCCGTAATCGGTCTACTCGCCCTGGTCAACAGCTGGGTCGCCGCCATGGCCCTCGCCCTGGTTCTGGGGTCGGGTCTGCTCACCCACCGCGCCCTCGACCGCAGCAGCGGCCCACGGCTGATCTGGTCGCTGATCTGGCTTAACGGCCTGCTCTGGCTCTTCGGCTTGGTCGTCTGGGCCGCCGCCAGCTCGGGATGGAGCAGCATGGCCGGCAACTTCGATGAGGTCCTGGCCGTGTCCTCCTGCATCGGCGTCGCTTGGAGCCTGCTGCTCGGCCTATTCGCGATCACCGAGGACATCGACATCACCGCCCGCCAGCTGCAGTCGATCCGCAGCGGCGGACGCTGGCGTCGCACCCTGATGACCATCCTCGGCCCGGGTGCCACGCGCGGCGCCCGTTGCACCCTGCTGCTGACCGGACTCAGCCTGACGCTGTGCGCACCGCAGATGCCGGACACCCCGGCCCTGATCATCGCCTGCTACGGCTTCTTCGTCCTCGCCCTGGGCGACCTGATTGCCCGCGGCCCGCTCGGCCGCTTCTGTCAGGGTCCGGTGGCCCGCCGCATCTGCACCGTCGCCGTGCTGCTGGTCACCGGCCTGTTGCCGGCCCTGGCGGCGATCTTCCTCGACGGCGACGAGCAACGCCTGGTCCTGGCCTTCAGCCCATTCGCCGGACCGGTCGAGCTGTTCAGCCGGTCGCACATGCCCTCGTCCTCGCCCGGTGGTTGGATCGCCTTCATCATGGGCACGCTCGGGCTGCTGTGGCTGCTGCGTCAGAGCGTGCATGACAGCACCGGCTTGGCCCGGGTCACCGCCAGCGAGGACGACGGCGATCCGCGCGCCTGAGTGGACGGCAGCCGCTTGGAGAACCGGCGCCCGCTGTAGCCTCCTACCCGTGACCGAGACCATCCAGCCCGTCGCCGGCCTGCGCCACCTGCGTCCCGACATCCGCTCCATGCGCGGCTACACGCCGGGCGAGCAGGTCGTCGACTGCATCAAGCTGAACACCAACGAGTGTGCCTGGCCGCCCAGCCCAAGCGTGCATGCCGCCCTCGCCGGCTTGGCCGATGACAGCGTGCGCATGTACCCAGATCCGCGCGCCCGCCGGTTGCGCGAGGTCGCGGCCGCGATCTACGGAGTGACTCCCGGGCAGGTCCTGGCCGGCAACGGCAGTGACGACTGCCTAACCATCATCTACCGCTCGTTGCTAGCCCCCGGTGACCGGGCGGCGTGTCCGTGGCCGACCTACGGGCTGTACGATGACCTCGCCGCCATCCAGGGCGTACCGATCGAGCACGTCGACTGGGCGCGGGACTGGGCCCTGCCGGCGGTGTTGCCACGCCTGGGTGCCAAGCTGCTGCTGTTGGCCAATCCCAACAATCCCTCTGGCACGGTGGTCCCGGTGGACCAGCTGCGCCACCTCGCTGATGCGCACGACGGGATCCTGGTGGTCGATGAGGCCTACGTCGACTTCTGCCCCGGCGGCTCGATCCTGCCGCACCTCGACCAGCATCCCAACCTCATCGTTCTGCGCACTTTCTCCAAGAGCTACAGCCTGGCTGGCGCACGGCTCGGACTGCTGTTCGCCGCCGAGCCGCTGGTCGACGCCTTCATGAAGGTCAAGGACAGCTACAACGTCAATGCCATGACCCAGGCGGTCGGCGTGGCCGCGCTGGAGGATGCCGACTACCATCAGGAGCTGGTGCGCCGGACGCTGGCCGAACGGCAGCGGCTGGAACGCCTGCTGACCGGACTGGGATGGACCTGGCCAACCAGCGGCGCCAACTTCCTGCTCTGTGAAGTCGGAGCACGCGCTGGCGAACTGTACCGCGGACTCAAGGACCGCGGCCTGCTGGTGCGCTGGTGGGACAAGCCGGGGCTCGACAGCAAGCTGCGCATCACCGTCGGCACCCCTGAACAGACCGATCTGCTGCTCAGGCATCTGCGCGAGCTGCTGTGACCGACGACCACCGCTCGCGGTCGATCTGCGTCCTGGGCGCCACCGGATCGATCGGCGCCTCGACGCTCGACGTCGCCGGACGGCTGGGCATCCCGGTGCATGCGGTCACGGCCAACAGCAAGGTCGCCGAGCTAGCGCGCTGCGCGGTGGCGGCCCGGGCGCAGGTCGCGGTGATCGGCGACGAGTCGCTGCTGCCGGAACTCCGCCGCCTGATCGATGGCAGCGGCGTGCGTGCCGAGGCCGGCCCGCAGGCGCTGTGCGCAGCGGCCTGCGATCCAGCGGTCGGCGCCGTGGTCACCGCCATCGTCGGCGCCGCCGGCCTGCCCGCGACAGTGGCCGCGGCCCGCGCCGGAAAGCGCCTGTGCGTCGCCAACAAAGAACCGCTGGTCATGGCCGGACCCCTGGTCATGGCCGCGGCCAAAGCGGCGGGCGGCGCAGTCCTGCCTGTCGATTCCGAGCATTCCGCCATCTTCCAGTGCCTGGAGGGGCATGCCGAAGCCGAGGTCGCCGAGATCCTGCTGACCAGCTCTGGCGGCCCGTTCCGCACCGTCACCGACCTCTCGGCCGTGACCGTCGAACAGGCACTGAAACATCCGACCTGGAGCATGGGGCCGAAGATCACCATCGACTCGGCGACGCTGATGAACAAGTCGCTGGAGCTGATCGAGGCGCAGGTGCTGTTCGGCGTCTGCGCCGAGCGCGTACGCATCCTCGTCCATCCCCAAAGCGTGGTCCACAGCCTGGTCGCCTACCGCGACGGCTCGGTGATGGCCCAGCTCGGCCGACCGGACATGCGCACCCCGATCCAGTATGCCCTGACCTGGCCGCACCACGTCGCCGGACCAGTCGAAGCCCCGGATTTTGCGCACCTGGGCAGCCTGACCTTTGAGGCCCCCGACCGCCGACGCTTCCCCTCGATCGACCTGGCCTACCACGCCGCCCGTCTCGGCGGCCTGGCCCCGGCGGTGATGAACGCGGCCAACGAGGTCGCGGTCGACGCCTTCCTCGCCGGCCGCTCGCGCTTCCTCGACATCTTCACCACCGTCGAGCGTGCCCTGTCGCAGCTGACCAACGCCGTCGAACCCAGCCTGGAACAGATCGTTGCGGCCGATGCCGAGACCCGGGCGAGGTACGCATGAAGACCATTTTATTCATCGCCAAGGTACCGTTGGTCGACCACCTGCCGGTCGCGACCATCGCCCGGCTAGAGGCCAGCGGCGCGATGAGCGAAGCCAAGCTGCGCGACTCGGCGCAGCGCCAGCAGGCCGCGATCGCCACGGTCCGCCAGGCCCTGGCTAGGTTCACCGTGCGTGAACGCCTGGTCACCCGGTTGCAGCCCCAGGATGCCGAGGGCGTCGATCTGGTGGTCACTGCCGGTGGCGACGGGACCGTGTTCACCGCCAACACCCTGCCCACCGCGGCCCCCTTTCTCACCGTCAATTCCGATCCGCAGACCTCGCTTGGGCACTTCACCCGGGCTAGGGCCGAAGATGTTCCACGCATCCTCGATGCCTGGGGTGCCGGCAGGTGCGGTTTCCAGGATATCCCCCGACTGCGCTGCCGCACGCCGACCGCCGATCTCAACCTGCTCAACGATGCGCTGTTCACCAACCGCAATCCTGCGGCGATGAGCCGCTATCTGATCGACGACGGTGCGGTGTGCGAAAAGCAGCGCAGCTCTGGTGTGTGGGTGTCGACCGCCGCCGGATCGACGGGTGGCATCCACTCCGCCGGTATGGATCCGGTGTTCGCCCTGCAACCGGCCCTGCTGTTCAAGGTGCGCGAGCCATTCCACGCCTTCGGCCGCTTCCACCTTTTGCACGGCCGCCAGCTGCCGCCGCGCAGCCTGAAACTGACCGCCTCGGTGCCCGGGATGGCGCTCTACCTCGACGGGCCGAACGTCACCGTGCCGTTGGAACCCGGCGAAGAGGCGATGATCACCGCCGCTGAGACGCCGCTACGCCTGGTGATGTAGCGCGGTCCGTAGCGCCGGCTTTAGCCGGCACGGTCGGCAGGGTTCAGCCTGCCGCGGGGCAATGGTGTTCCGACTCAGGGCGGACTGAAGTCCGCCCACCGTGCCGGCTAAAGCCGGCGGCTACGGCGCCGCGGTGCGATGCTCGCCGACCGCGACCGGGATGATCCCCGCCGGCGTGTCGGCGATGCGGCCGTCCTTGACCAGGATGCCGCTGACCCCGGTCAGGCTGATGATCTGCCCCGGCTTGGGATCGAAGCCGTCCTCGGCGCTGCACGCCAGCACCACGCCAGCGACCTCGAAGCTGCCGTCCGCCGGCTTTGCCTCGGGATTCTCGTCGGCGGCAGCCGGGCCGAGGGCGAGCGCGATCAGGATGGTACCTCCTGGTCCCGAGCCGATCGCGGCGACCCGGCCGCAGACGCTGATCTGCTGTTCGCCTTCCAGCTTCAGACCGCTGCCCAGTTCGATCAAGGCGAGGCCTTTGCCGCCGATGCGCGGCGCCTTGTCGACGTTGGCTAGGCTGGGCTCGTGCAGCGACAGATCGACGCGCGTAACCAGGACGATGCCGATGATGATCAGGCCAATGACAGCGAGGATGCCGGCGCGGATGACGTTGTTGCGGTACCACGGGATCACCACCGGCTCGTCCGGGCTCTTGCCGCAGGTCCGACAGGTGTTGCGGTCGGGCTTGTTGCCGGCAGCACAATGCGGGCACTTCCACAGGTCTTTCCGCGACCCGGGCTTTATGTCGGCGTCCTCGTCGGTTGCCGCTGCTGCTGCTGCTGGCGGCGGCGGCGGCGGCGGCGAGGCCTTGGTTGCCCGGCCAGCCGGCGCCTGGGCCGGTGGCGGTGCTGGCGCCTTGGTATCGACTTTGACCTCGGCGAACGGATCAAAGGCAGGCTTAGCTGGCGCTACGGCAGGCTTCGGTTGCGGTGCTGCCGGTTTCTGCGCTTCGTCGTCGCCTTCGAAACCGGGGAAGAATTTCTGGTCGGTCATGTCAAAGCTCCGCGGGCAGGGCTCCGGTGGCGGTACGCACGTGGTCAGCGAGCGCACGGGCCTGCTCCATGCCTGGAGCCTCGGAGATGATACGCGAGACCGGCTCGGTGCCGCTGGCTCGCAGGTGAACCCAGCGGTCGGGCCAGCTGAGCTTGAGACCATCGCGCTCGTCAGTCTGCGCGCCCTTGGCCCACACCGCCTCTTTGAGCGCCGGGATGGCCGCGGCCACCGCCTTACGGTCCAGTGCCACCTTCTCCTTGTGGATGGCGTAGGCCGGGATGGTCCGGATCACCTCCGACAGCGGCGTCCTGAGGTTGGCGAGCAGTTCAAGCACCAGCGCCATGCCGATGTGGCTGTCGCGGCCGAGCACCACGCGCGGATCGATGATCCCGCCGTTGCCCTCGCCGCCGATCACCGCGCCGTGTTTCTGCATGCCGTCGACGACATTGGCCTCGCCAACCTTGGTGCGCTCGACGCGGGCGCCGTAACGGGCGGCGACGTCCTCCAGCATGCGGCTGGTCGACAGGTTGGTGCAGGCCAGCGAGCTGGGTCCAGCCGCCGACAGGCGGCCAGCAGCGCATAGTACCAGGGTATACTCCTCACCAAGGTAGCGGCCAGTCTCGTCGACGATGGCCAGCCGGTCGGCATCCGGGTCCTGGACGAAGCCGACATCGGCGTTGGCCGCCCTGACCAGGGCGCCGAGATGGCGGACGTTGTGCGCTGTCGGCTCGGGATCGCGGGGGAAGGGCAGGTCGAGGCGGTCGTGCACCGCGATGACGTTGCAGCCCAGGTCGGCCAGCAGACGCGGCGCCAACACCGAGCCGGCGCCGTTGACGCAGTCGATCATCACCGTCGGACGCTGGCTGCGGATGGCGGCGACATCGACCGCATCGAGCACGCGCTTGCGGTGCACGTCCAGGACGCTGCGGTCCTCGCGCCAGGTGCCGACCGCATCCCAGCGGCGGTGGCGGCCCATCGGCGGGTCCTTGTAGCACTCAAGAATCCAGTCGAGCTGGGTAGCGTCGACGTTGCGCCCATCGCGATTGAAGAACTTCAGCGCATTCCACTCGGCGGGGTTGTGGCTGGCCGAGATCATGATCCCGCCGAAGGCGCCGAATGCGGACACAGCGATGGCCACCGTCGGGGTCGGGACGATGCCCAGATCGATGACCTCGCAGCCGACCGCGCGCAGGCCGGCGGCGACCGCTTGCGCCAGCAGCGGCCCGGTAGTGCGGCTATCGCGGCCGACCACCACCGTCTCGCAGTGGGCGATGGCGACGCCGAAGGCCTGGGCCAGGCCGAGGACCTGTTCGACCATCAGGGTGTCACCGATGATCCCGCGGATGCCGGACACCGACACGACGCATTCGAGCTTGGGGCCCAGCATGATCATCTCCCCTGGCGCAGGCGTTCAGCGAGGTAGTTGTCGAGAAAGTCGTTGGCCTCAATGGCCTTGGCCGTGGCCTCGACGTCGTATTCGACCCGGCGAAACACCGCCCGTGGCGCCCCCGGATCGGTGTCGAGTACGACGTAGCAGGCGCGGCGGTCGCCATCGCGCGGCTGGCCCACGGACCCGATGTTGACCAGGGCCTTCTCGCCCGGCTCGATGAAGTAGGTGTGGTTCCACAGCTGCACTGGGTTGGTGAAGCTGCGGTCCGGCAGAAAGACACCTGGCAGATGCGTGTGGCCGACAAAGCAGACGTGCTCGATCAGCGAGAATATCTCGTCCATCTTCGGCTGGTTGGCGACGTCGCGCGGCATGACGTACTCGCGGGTCGGCTGGCGCGGGCTGGCGTGGGTGAAGAGGAAGTCGCCGACCTTGCAGTGCAGCTGCAGGTTCTGCAGGATGTGCCAGCGGTTCTTGCGCGTCTGCTCGTCGCCGGCGGCCTTCAGGTGGTCACGGGTCCAGTCGATCGCCCGCTTGGCGCGCGGATTGAAGTTCTCCGCCCCGTAAAGCAGGGCCTCCTCGTGGTTACCCATGAGTACCGCGCCGCAGCGCCGCACCAGATCCAGGCACTCGCCGGGAAAAGGTCCGTAGCCGACGACGTCTCCCAGGCACAGGACCTTCTCGGCCCCGACCGCCTCCATGTCGCGTATCACCGCCTGGAGAGCGGCCATGTTGCCATGAATGTCGCTGATAAGGCCGAGAAGCATCGACAGGGCGGAGCATGGGGCCCGCCCCCCGGTTGCACAAGCCTAGACCTGCCCAGGTGATGGAGCGAGTGAGCAGGTTGCGCGCCACGGCGGCATCGCCTAGACTAGTGGGGCCCAAAGGATGGCACGGCGGTTGCGTTGTTCCGCCGGAGGCCTCGGCCATGACCGATTCCAGCATCGCAGCCCTGACCAGCGGAGCCTCGTCCGCCGCCTCGACCAAAGCCAGCCAGCAGGCCTTCGGGAATGCCGACTTCCTCTCGATCATGCTGACCGAGATCACCAATCAGGACCCGCTGAACCCGTCCGACACCTCGAAGATGGTGGAGGGCATGCGCCAGCTGCAGGTCCTGGCCAACACCCAGAACGAGAAGTTCCGCGCCGACGTCACCTGGGCCCAGCAGATGGTCGGTTCGGTGGTCAACGTCACCCAGGTGGCGGCGACTGACGCCGAGAAGCAGGCCTACCTCGATGCCGGGCTGAACCCCGACGTCGGCTACGGCAACAAGGACATCCGCGTCCAGGGATTCCGCGTCGTCGATCAGCAGGTCTGGCTGCAAACCGATGACGGCAAGAACTACCCGGTCGACAATATCAAGCAGGTGCTGAACGACCGCTTCGACACCAACACGCTGACCGAGACGGCGAGCCGCCTGCTGGGCATGCGCATCGGCTACCTCACCGGCAGCGATGGTGCGCGCAAGGAGGGCATCGTCTCCAGCGTCGGTTACGACGCCAACGGCAGCGTGGTGCTGGGAGTCGACAAGGGCTATGTGCGCTACGACGACGTGGTGTCGATCACCGTGCCGGAAGCCAAGACGCCCTGATTAGCCGTGGCAACGCTTGAACGGCTGGCCAGAGCCGCACGGGCACGGGTCGTTGGGACTGGGCTTGCCCGGACGTGCCGGGGCCGGCCCGTCGAGCCCGATGAGTCCGCCATTGGCCTGGGCTGCTGCGAGGCGCGGTGCGGCGGCCGGGCCAGACTCGTCCTGGACCTGGACCTGCAGACGAAACCAGACGCGTGCCACGTCCATGCGGATCAGCTCATTCATCATGCCAAAGCGGTGGTAGCCCTCCTCCTTGTAGCGCATGCGCGGATCCTTCTGCGCGTACGCCTCCAGACCGATGGCATGGCGCAGGTGCTCCATGGCGTAGATCTGGTCCTTCCAACGCCGGTCGATGGTATCGAGCAGCAGGAAGCGCAGAACCTGGTCGTGGATGCCAGCCAGGGCCTCCTTGCGCTTGACCAACTCGCGCTCGACCACGCCAAACAGATGCGCCAGGCAGGCGTCGCCACCCTCCTTGACCGGAAGCTCGGCCACTGCCGGTTCCGGCAGGCCGGTGTCCTCAGCGAATGACTTAGCCAGGCGCTCGGCCAGCTGCTGACCGCGGATGCCATCGGCGGCACTCTTCTGCACCAGGTCATCAATGCCACCACGGTATAGCTCGGTCAGCGTCTTCTCCAGATCCTTGCCCTCAAGCACGCGCTGGCGCTGGCCGTAGATGGCCAGGCGCTGCTGGTTCATCACCTGGTCGTATTCGAGCAGGTTCTTGCGGATGCCGTAGTAGTACTCCTCGACGCGCTTCTGCGCCTTCTCGACCGCGCGCGAGACCATCGGGCTCTCGATCGGGATGCCGTCCTTGAGGCCCATGCGGCGCATCAGCGAGGCCATCGCCGGACCGGCGAAGCGCTTCATCAGGTCGTCGTCGAGCGAGAGGTAGAAGCGTGTGCTGCCGGGATCGCCTTGGCGGCCGGAACGGCCGCGCAGCTGGTTGTCGATGCGGCGGGCATCGTGGCGCTCGGTGCCAACAATGCGCAGGCCGCCAAGCGAACGCACGTCGACGTGCTCGCGCAGCGTGCTGGGCAGAGGCATCGGCGGCATGCCGTCGAGCTTACGCCGCTTGTTGATCTCCTTGAGACGCTCGGGCGTCGTCGTCGCTTTAGACTTGGCGGCATCCTCTCCGAGGAAGCGCTGATGCCACAACTGGACGATGGCGTCGTCGAGTTCCGGCGCGTCAGGCTTGAGCCGTTTGGGCGCCAGGTCGTGCTTCTGCCAGTGCTTCAGCGCCGCCTCGAAGGTGGTGCGGCCGAGCACGATGTCGGTGCCGCGACCGGCCATGTTGGTGGCGACGGTGATGGCGCCGAACTGGCCGGCGCCGAGAACGATCTCGGCCTCACGGGCGTGCTGACGGGCGTTGAGCACGTTGTGCGGGATGCCCTTCCTGGTGAAGCGCTCCGACAGCTGCTCGGACATCTCGACCGAGATGGTGCCGACCAGCACCGGCTGGCCGATGTCGTGCAGTAGCTCGATCTCTTTGATGATCGCCTCGAACTTCTCGTTCATCGAGCCG
Organism: Planctomycetota bacterium; assembly: GCA_038203025.1. GTDB lineage: Bacteria > Planctomycetota > UBA11346 > UBA11346 > UBA11346 > UBA11346. The sequence continues at coordinate 1,639 of JBBREK010000133.1, read as the reverse complement.
AAGATCAGGTCGGCGAGGTCGGCGCGCGCGACCGGCTTGTTAGGCGGGATCGAGACGACGTTCAGCTTGTAGATGGAGTGGAATTCGCTGGCCTCGGTCTGGGCCGTGCCGGTCATACCCGAGAGCTTGTCGTAGAGCCGGAAGAAGTTCTGCAGCGTGATCGTGGCGTAGGTCTGGTTCTCCTCCTCGATCGCCACCGCCTCCTTGGCCTCGACCGCCTGATGCAGGCCGTCCGACCAGCGCCGGCCTTCAAGAATGCGGCCGGTGTGTTCGTCGACGATCTTGACCTTGCCGCCGCCGACCAGGTATTCCTTGTCGCGCTGATAGAGATACTGGGCCTTCAGCGCATTGTCGAGGAAGTGCGGCAGGTGCATCGCCTCCGCCTCGTACATGTTCGGCACGCCGAAGAGGTCGGCCGCCTTGTCCATGCCCGCCTCGGTCAGGGTCACATGGCGGTCCTTGATATCGACCTCGAAGTGCTGCTCTTTGACCAGGGCCTTGGCGACATCTGCCGCCTTCTGGTAGTGCTCTTTGCGGCCGGTGGCCGGGCCGCTGATGATCAGCGGGGTACGCGCCTCGTCGATCAGCACCGAGTCGACCTCGTCGACAATAGCGAACTGGCGGCGGGTCTGGACCTGCTCCTCGGGGGACTTGGCCAGGTTGTCGCGCAGGTAGTCGAAGCCGAACTCGTTGTTGGTCCCGTAGGTGACGTCGCGCTGGTAGATCTCCTTGCGCTCCCACGGCGGCATCTGCGACTGGATCGCACCGACGGTGACGCCGAGGAAGCGCAGCGTCGGCTCGTTCCACTTGGCGTCGCGGGCGGCCAGGTAGTCGTTAACCGTGATGACGTGCACGGCGGTGCCGGACAGCCAGGCGAGGTAACAGGCCAGCGAGGCAACCAGAGTCTTGCCTTCGCCGGTCTTCATCTCGGCGATCTTGCCCTGGGTCAGGACGATACCGCCGAGGACCTGCACGTCGTGCGGCCGCATACGAAAGGGCGGCACTGAGTCGGGAAAGCGGACGCGGATGGCAGCGTAGACCGAGGCTGGCAGATCCACGTCCCACGGCTGATGCACCGGGTTGCCCTCGGCGTCGACTTCGGCCAGCTTGGCCCGGGCCTCCTCGACCGCGGACTTGGCCTCGCCCCAGGCGTCCTCGGGGAAGTTGCGCTTGGGATCGAGAGCGTTCCAGCAGCCCAGGCGGCGGTCGGCGACCTCACGGGCCAGGGCCAGGGCCTCTGGGCGTACCGTCTCGATCCGCGCCCCACCCTTGACCCGCTCGCGCAGTTCGGCGGACAGCGTGCGCAGTTCGACGTCATCGAGCGTCGCCATCTTGGGCCCGAGGACACGGACCTGGTTGACGGTCGGCCAGATGCGTCGCAGGGCGGACTCGTTGGTCGTACCGAGCAGGCGTTTGGCGAAGATGGTGACGGTTTCGACGAAGCTCATGGCGGTCCTGAAGGGATGGGGACGGTAGGAGGTGGAATGCCCTGCGCCAGCGGCTTGGCCGGAGGCGACATCGTTAGAAAATTGCCCCACGGGGGTGGGGGGGGGGCGGGGGGGGGGTGATGAGGTAAGCGGGGGGGGGGTGAGTGGGGAGTATGAAGATTAGCAAAAATTAAGCAAAGCAAGAGATAAAT
>JBBREK010000132.1:0-11971 GCA_038203025.1 Planctomycetota bacterium | reverse complement strand
CGTTGTTTGGCGGACGGCGATCAGCGACGGCGGCCTATTCCAGGGCGTGGCAGTCGGAAACCGCACAGCACGAGCAGCGTTCGCTGCGACCCAGGGCAAGAAGATTATCGCGGACAAAACAGGTGTATGGGCAAGTGATGGGTAAAGGTAGTGTGTCCAGTTATCATACAGTTATCATAGCGAGTCGATGCGTCTCACAGCTATCGCAGATCTCGTGATGCATACCGCAGGCGGAGGTGCCGCAGGCAGCGATGTCATCAAGCGCCGCGCGTTGGTATGGTCGAAGCCGGGCGACGAGTTCCGGATCATCGCCATGGGCGCGAGCAATAGCGCCGATCACGGGTCGATCCCAAACAGGTCGAGCAGGTCGATGGGCGGACCCGATGGCCGACGCAGATCGGGGGTCACGTAGCGGATCGTGCTGGTGATGGAGCGGTGCCCCAGCGCATCCTTGAGCGTCACGATGTCCATGCCGGTACGCAGGCTGTGGATGGCATAGGTATGCCGCAGGCGATGTATGATGACGCGCTCGACGAATCCGGCGGCGACGCAGGCGCGGCCCAAGGCCTCATTGAGCGTCGTGGGCAGCAGCGGCCGCGCATCGACACCCGGTCAACGCTCGAAGATCAAACCATGCTGGCGGTACGTCCGCCAGAAATCACGCAGGCGGACCAGCAGGGTCGGCGGCACCTGCACGACGCGGCCATCACCACCTTTTCCGCACGGCACGCGCAGAAGCGGCCGGTCACGATCGAGATGATCCACACGCATGGCGATCAGTTCGCTGACCCGCAGGCCGGTCGACAGAGCAACCTGAAGCGCCAGGCGATAGCGCCGATCAGGAACCGCAGCGAGCAAGCGGCGCGCCTCGTCCTGCGCCAACCACCGCGGCGGATGCCGATGCCGATGCCGCTTCTGCGGCTTCAGACCTCGCAGATCCAACGCCACGACACGCATCTCGAACCAGCGGACGATCGACACGAAGATCACGTTGAACCACGACGACGACACGCGCAGCCGATTGCCCTGCTCGATCAGATAGTCGTAAGCATGCACCGTCGTCACGGCATCGGCCGGCACACCGGACCGAGCCACCAGACGGGCGACGCAGGAGGTATACCGATCAATCGTCGACGGCCGATGTCCGCGTGTGCGCAGGTGACGTTCGAAGGACAGAAGGGATGATGGAATCATGGCCAAGCTCCGGGAGCTTGCAGGCGGTATTGCCTGCAAGCTCCCGTGAGTGGCGCGACGATTATGCCAGCAGCACGAGCTCAGCAGCCACGACGGCTACGGCATCGGGGTCTCCAGGGGGGCGCCGACAGGCGGCCCCTTGGATACGAATAGAGATACAGAGATCGACGTCACGATTGAGCGGCGGCTACTAACAGCCCACTGGTCTGCCAACGGCAGGCCTATGTCCAACGGACTACATCTGTGCCCCCTGGACGGTGCTGGGTGTCTCTAAGCGCAACCAGCGTGGCCAGCATGGCAGCAACGACGAACGACGAACTGCGTTTTCTCGTCTCATTTCAGCCGATGGTATCGCCGCAGCCGCGCCACCAGCGGGGCGGTGCCAGCGGGGAAGACCTGGGCGAGCAACTCGGCCGGGGCGAACCAGGCCAGGCCGTCGCTGGCCAGTGGCCGCACTGTGTCCGGAGCGAACAGCCGCACGCGGTAGCAGCTCAGGCGCACCCAGCGGTCGGGATAGTGGTGGTGCCAGGTCAGCAGGTGGCGGGCGGCCAGCAGCTCGGCGCCCAGCTCCTCGGCGACCTCGCGATCCAGCGCGCGGCGCTCGTCCTCGCCGGCTTCGACCTTGCCGCCGGGCAGCTCCCACACCCCGCCGGCAGGCTTGTCCACCGGCCGACGCTGCGCGAGGTAACGGCCATCGTGGTGGATCAAGGCCAGCACCACCTTGACCACCGCGGTGCCACGCGGCGGTGCCGGTTCGCCATAGGCGACCTTGGCGGTCGCCGCCTTGAGCGGCGCGGCGGTGACAGCGAGTCGGCCAGGATCCCTGGCGGCGACACAGCGCGCCGACCAGGGACAGGCGGCGCAGGCTGGCGTCCGGGCCGTGCACACCAGGGCGCCCAGCTCCATCACGGCATTGTTCCACGCCACCGGCTGGTCGACGGCCAGGGCGGCATCGGCGGCACGCTGCAGGGCCTCGCGACCGGCAGCCGGAGCCAGGCCGTCGCGCCGGCACAACACCCGCGCCACGTTGGTGTCCAGCACCGCCACCGGCGCGGCCAGGGCGAAGGCGGCGACGGCGCGAGCGGTGTAGGGCCCGATGCCGGGCAGCTCCAGCAGGCCGGTCACGTCGTCCGGCCAGGCCCCGCGGGCCAGCACCGCGGCGCAAGCAGCGCGCAGGCGCTCGACCCGGCTGGGATAACCGAGTCCCTTCCACGCCCGGTGGATGGCCTCGTCCGAGGCCGCGGCGAGGGCTCGCTCGTCGGGGAAGCTGGCGATGAAGCGCTGGTAGAACGGCACCACCCGGACCACCTGGGTCTGCTGCAGCATGGTCTCGCTGACCAGGACGCGGTACGGGTCGCGGGTGGCGCGCCAGGGCAGATCGCGGCGATGGGCCGCATACCAGGCGAGGAGCTCGCCCTGTTCCGGGGTCATTGGCGGTATCCTGCTGCGAGTGACGCGCTGCCAACAGTCACCCTGGCGACGCTTCCGCAGGCCAGGGCCGAGGGTAGTGTACACGACGCATGCGAGCGCTGCATCTGCTGTCTTTCGTGTCACTCGCCCTCCTCACCGTGCCCTGCACCGGCTGCCTGGTGCATCGGGCCCGGGTCGACGGCGCCGGTGCCGATCCGACCGCCGGCCGCTCGGCCGTCGGCGTGGAGGTGCACGACGGCGCCCCGGCGGTGGAGCGCAGCGGGCCGTTGCCCTTCGAGCTGCCGGCGATCTGGATGCTGCGCAATGCGGAAGGCCAGCTGTGCCTCGGCCGCGCCGTGGCGCGCAGCCCCCTGCCATGGTGGCAGCGCTTCCCGGCCGATCTCGCCGTCGACCTGTGGCCGGGTGACGTCACCGTCTCCGTCACCGCCACCGTCGAACCGCATCCGGTGGCGACCCGCACCGCCGACGACATCACCGCCGAGGCCCGCGCCCACGGCTACGCCGAATGAAACCACCCATGCTGTACCGCGCCCGCCTTCCCGCCGCCCTGCTTCTCGCCGCGATGTCGGCCTTCGCCGCCGACGCCCCGGGCGAGGCGGAATGGGCCCCGGTTGCCCAGGCGCTGGGCGCCGGCGGTGACCAGGCCGTGGCCGCCGTCGAGGCGATCACCACCGCCTATCCGAAGTGGCCGGACGGCCACCGCGCCCTGGCCAGCGCCCGGCTGCGCGCCGGCGATCCCAGCGGCGCCTGGAAGGCAGCCCGGGTCGCATTGGGCATCAACAAGAACGATACCGCCGCCGCCGCCCTCGGCATCCAGGCGCTGGCCGGCGTCGGCCGCTACGACGACGCCTACAAGGTCGCCCTACTGTTCACTGACGATACCGACACTGGCGGTGCGGTCGCGTCACAGGCGGCGATCACCGCCCTGATGGCGCGCAATGACGAGACGCTCGCGTCGTTCCTGGCTCTGGCCAAGACCCGTGCCCAGGGCCCGGCCCCGGTCCTCGACTTCATCGCCGCCAAGCAGGCGCAGATGGCCAAGGACCTGCCTGCCGCCGTCACCGCCCTGAACCGGGCCATCGCCGCCAAGCCCGACTACCGCGATGCGCTCTACGAACTGGGCCGCGCACTGACGGTGCAGGCAATGCAGACGCCCAAGCAGGCCGACGAACTGCTGGGCAAGGCCGATGAGGCCTTCGCCGCCGCGGCCAAAACGGACGTGAAGGATGCCGACAGCCGCCTCGGCCTCGGCCGCGCCCGGCTCGAACACGGCAAGATTCTGCTCGCCGCCGGCAAGGCCGATGAGGGCTCGGCGATGTTGCGCCAGGCGCTGACCGCGCTGGATGAGGGCCTCCAGCTCGATCCGTCCAACCGCGACGGCAAGCTGTGGAAAGGCGACGCGCTGCTCCGCCTGGAACGCTGGGAGGAGGCCGCACCGATGCTCAAGCAGGCTTTCGCCGCCGGCGCCACCGACCGCGCCCTGCCCTTCAATATGTCCCTGGCCCTGGCGCGCAGCGGCCACACCGACGAGGCAGCCAAGGTCCTGGAGAACGTCGAGGCGCACACCGATGGCGAGCGCATGACCCTGGCAATGAACGCCTTCGACCAGGGCAACTGGGCGGCGGCGAAGTCGATGCTTGAGCACATCCTGCAAGGCCAGCGCGACACCACCGCCCTGAGCCCGCAGCAGTGGTGGTCGTCAGTGCGCTACCTGGCGCACTGCAACCGCGAGCTCGCCGCCCTCACCCAGGGCGAGAGGCGCGAGCATCTACTCGCCGAGGCCATCGGCATGTACAAGCAGGCCGGCGACAACGACGACTATGTCTCGCGCCACTGGTACATGCACCTGCAGGTTCCGCTTGGTCCTAAGCAGGCCTTCGAAGCCGGCCGCCAGTCGCTGACCTGGAACGGGTTCTGGAACCCGTCGGCGTGGAAGCTGCTGGCCGCCAACTACGGCTGGAAGGTCAGCCAGGGCGAGGGCCTCGGCGGTGCGGTCAAGCACGGCCCCGCCCACGTCATGCTGTGGACGCTGCTGACGATCATTCCGATCGGCCTATTCCTCAAGGGCTGGCTGCTGCCCAATGGCCTGTACGGCGGTGGTGGCAAAGCCAAGCCCTCGGTGAAACCCGGGACGCGCAGCGCCGCCAAGCCCGGCGCGGCGAAGCCCGGAGCGGCTGGCGCTCGCCGGCACGGCGCACCGCCGCCACGCAAACCGGTACCTGGTGCCAAGCCCCCCTCGCGCGCCCTGGCGCCGAAGGACGGCAGCGGGCCGAAGACGCCGTTCTCAGAATGAGCGTCAGCCTGCTCCTGCCCGCCGGCGGGACGGGCACGCGTTTCGGCTCGGCCGTGCCCAAGCAGCTGCTGCCGTTGGGCGGCGTGCCGATCCTCCGTCGTTGCCTCGACGCCTTCGCCGGGTTCGCTGACGAGGCGGTGGTTGCCGCGCCGGTCGGACTGGCCGAGGCGGTGCGGTCCGCCTGCCGCGGAGCGCCGATGCCAGTACGCGTTATCACCGGCGGCGCCGACCGCCAAGCCTCGGTGCATGCCGCCCTGCTCGCCAGCATCGGGGAGTGCTGCCTGGTCCATGACGCCGTCCGGCCGCTGATCCCGGCCCGCTGCATCGCCGCCTGCCTCGCCGCTCTCGACCTGCATGTCGCCGCCCTGGTCGCCCTGCCCTGCCCGGCCACGGTCAAGCGCGCCGGCGCCGGCAATCTGGTTGCAGCGACGGTGCCGCGCGGCGACCTGTGGCTGGCGCAGACGCCGCAGGGCTTCCGCCGCACCGAGGGTCTCGCCGCCTTCGCCCGCGCCGCCGCCGAAGGTTGGATCTGTACCGATGACGCCGAGGTGCTGGAACGGGCCGGGTACGCCGTCGCCCTGGTCGCTGGCGATCCTCTCAATCTCAAGATCACCGAACCGGGCGACTTCGCCGTGGCGGAGGCGGTGCTGCGCCAGCGTGCGGAGCGGGTCTAGCGGAAAGAGGCGGACAGTATTGCCTCCAGGCGCGCCAGCGGCGCGCGGTCCCAGCGACTACCAGTCCCAGCCCAGGGCAAGTACCATCTGCCGCCCGATCTTCGAAACGTACTGCGTCTCGTTGGCGACCACCAGGCTGGCGGCGGTCGGCTCGTAGTACTCGACGTGCGCACTGTCGAAGACGTCGGTGACCGACAGGCGGAGGAAGCGCGAGCCGGTGGCAGAAAAGCGATAGCCCAGCGACAGATCGAAAGCGACGTAGGGATCGAGGTCCTGGATGGCGATCAGGGTGTTGCGGAACAGCCGGGTGTGACCGATGTCGTAGACTGTGCGGCCGCTGACGTAGCGCCCGGCGGCGGTGCTGAACCAGCCATCGGCGGCCCAGTCGAGGCCGAGGTTGGCCTTCCAGTCAGGCGGGGCGTTGGCCTCGCGCGGCACGGTGTAGTCGTACTGGTAGATGGTCCCCAGCGGCGGCCCGGCGTTGAAGCCGGGGCTGGAGAAATGGACCTCGTCGCGATAGCGGCCGTGCTGCCAGGTGGCGTTGGACCAGGCGGTGAAGCCGCTGTCGCCGAGCTGGGCGCGGGCGCTGACCTCGGCGCCGAAGACGGTGTAGGGGTTGTCGAGGTTATCGAACTGGAAGAACGGACCGGGGCCGATGTCACTGGGCAGGCCGTTACCGACCCAGGTGAAGAAGTTCGCCAGCTGCTCGTCGAAGGGCAGCGGTTGCCGCCAGATCAGGTGGTCGGCGCGGTTCCAGAAGCCACCGACGCTGAGTTCCAGGGCGCGACCGTCGCGCAGACGCCACTGACCCTCGATCGACTGGATCTGCTCGGCCTTCAGACCGTCGCTCGGCTTGATGAAGTAGTCCTCCTCGTAGCTCTCCAGCGGGTTGGGCAGGCGGTAGCCGCGCGAGTAGGACAGCAGCGCGAACTGGCGTGGCGCCGGCGTCCAGTTGACCGCCAACCGTGGGCTGGCCTGGTTGCCGGTACGGCTGTCGCGGTCGCCGCGCACGCCGGCGGTCAGCTGCAGCTGGTCGCCAAGCCGCCACTGGTCCTCGGCGAAGAAGCCGACCCCGGTACGACGCACCGTCTCCCAGGTCGAGGTGTCGTCGTAGCTGGCGCCGTAGCGCCACAAGTTCGAGGACGACTCCCACGACATCACCTCGCCGCCCAGCCCGATGCGGTGCGCGCCGAGATCGACATCGACCTGGGCGCGGGCCGTCCGCTCGACATCCTCGAAGCGGAACTGCAGGTAGCTGAAGTCGGTAGTCGGGTCCCAATAGGCCTGGAGGTTGCGGTAATCTGAATCGACGTGGCGCTCGGAGAGGGACAGCCGCAACCAGCGCGAACGCAGTTCAGCGGTGTACAGGTCGTCATCGATGTTGATGGTCGGGGGGCCCTGGGCTGCACCGTCGACCACCTCCCAGGGATCACGCCGGACGGTGCGCGCTGCCGTCTCCAGCACCCAGTCGCCACTCAGGCGGGCGCCGAGCAAGGCGCGAGCCCGCCACGCCACCGTATCGCGGGCGGTGTCCTCGTCGTTGCGCGCGCTGGGCTGGTAAGCCAGCCCGCTGTCGACCCCGGGCAGGTCATCGAGCCGGGTGTAGCCGGCCCCAAGTTTGCCGTAGAAACGGCCGCTGATCGGTCCGGCCAGGGTGGCGTCGCTCTCGTAGCTGGCGGGATCGCCCGCCTGCGCCACCACCGTCAGACGCGTGGTTTCCGGAATCGGCTTGCTGGTCATCGAGATGACGCCGCCGAAGGCGTTGGCGCCGTAGGTCACCGAGCCGGGTCCCTTGGCAATCTCGATACGTTCGAGATCGCTGTAGTCGATCGTCCCCGACCAAATCGGCGTACCAAGCTCGGGCAGGCGGAACTGCCAACCGTCCTGCAGCACCAGGACGCGGGTGTTGAGTGGGCCGTTGTAGCCGCGCAGGCCGACCTCAAACTGGCCGTGGCGCAGCTGGTAGACGTCCACCCCGGCGACGTAGCGCAGACGGTCCGGTACCGAGGAGGCCGGCGATAGCAGCAGATCCTCGATCAGGATGACCTCGACCGGGGCCGGGGCGTTAGCCACGTCCTGGCGGCGACGTGAGACGCTTTCAACCCAGGCGCGTTCGTCGATCAACTCGACATCGCTGGCGCCCAGCGACGTAACCGGGACCTCGCTGGCGGGGATCCCGGCAGCGAGGGCGAGCAGCAGCGGAACACAACGCAGGCGAAGCATAGTGAGCCTAGATTATGTCAGCCCGATTCCGTACCGCAACGTTGTGCGGGGCGTCTGTCCTTGCTCGTTGGTTGGTTGCAGCGGCCGGCCCGCCCCGTTGCCCTCGACCCATCCCCTGCCAGCATCCCGCCCGCGTGGCCACCATCCTCGACCAGATCATCGCCCACAAGCGCACCGTCGAGGTGCCGCTGCTGCCCCCGGTCGACCGCGCCGCCTTGCGTGACCTGCCACCCTGCCGTGGCTTCCGTGCCGCCCTGACCCGCGCCGACGGTCGGCCGATCAACGTCATCGCCGAGTGCAAGAAGGCCAGCCCCAGCAAAGGCGTCTTCGCGCCGACCTACGACCCCGTCCTCACCGCCTTCCACTACGTGCACGGCGGAGCCAGCTGTGTCTCGGTACTGACCGATGCGCGCTGGTTCCAGGGCTCGCTGAACGACCTGCTGGCGGTGCGCGCCGCCATCCAGCTGCCGATCATCCGCAAGGATTTCACTGTCGATCAGCGCCAGATCGCCCAGACCCGTCTGGCCGGCGCTGACGCCATCCTGCTCATCGCCGCCTGCCTGGAGACCGGACTGATGCGCGACCTGCGCGGGTTCGCCGGCGATCTCGGCCTGGACGTCCTGGTCGAGGTGCATGACACCGACGAGGCGATGCGCGCCCTCGCCATCGGCGCCGACCTGGTCGGGGTCAACAACCGCAACCTGCATGACTTCACCGTCTCGCTGGATCGGACCATCGAGCTCCTCTCCGGCCTACGCGGCGACGGCCGGGTGGTGGTCAGCGAAAGCGGCATCCGCCAACGCGACGACACGCGCAGGCTGGAACAACATGGGGTCGACGCAGTACTGGTCGGCGAGACGCTGATGCTGGCGCCGGACCCGGTCGCCGAACTACACCGTCTGCGCGGCACCCTGGCGCATGGCCGGGTGAACTGACAGCGACGATCAGGCCGGCGCCTGCCACCGGCTGCCATCCATGTCCCACGGCCCACCAAGGTTGTCGAACGGAGCCGGCAGCGGCGCAACGCGCTTGTGGAACTCCTCGATCCGATCCGCGACCAAGCCGCGGGCGACCAGTTCGACCTCCGGCGTGGCGCCGAGATCGCCGACCTCGGCAAGATGCGCCTCCAGCGCCTGGCGGTGACGCGCTAGCTCGGCGGCACAGGCCGGATCGGCGGCGAGGTTGTGGACCTGCCAGGGATCAGCTTCGCAGTCGTAGAACTCCTCGACCGGCTTGCTGCGCACGAACCACGCGGCCTGCGCCGGGGTCAGCCGACCCTCAGCGTGCAGCCGGCGCCAGGCGGTCATCGCCGGCATCTTTTCCATGTAGAGGTTGCGCTGGGCCCAGGGCAGTTCGGGGTGGAAGTTGCGGACATACAGCCAGCGCGGCGAACGGGCGAAGCGGACGCGGTCGAACTGCTCGTCCATGCGGTCGCGGCCGCCGAAGCAGAATTCGCGGCCGGAGCCCAGGAATGGCCGACCCTGCAGACCCTCGGGCAGCTCGACGCCGCACCAGCGCAGGAGCTGCGGTGCCAGGTCGACCCAGCCGACCAGGCCGGTGTGTACCGTGCCGGGGGCGATATGGCCGGGCCAGCGCACGATCAGCGGCAGGCGCACGCCGAGATCGTAGCACCAACGCTTGCCGCGCGGGATGCCGGCGCCGTGATCAACCATGAAGATGACGATGGTGTTCTCGGCCTGCCCGGTGGCGTCGAGCTGGGCGAGGATGTCGCCGACCTGGCGGTCAAGCACCGAGGTGTTGTCATGGTGGCGCGCAATGTTGGCGCGCACCTCAGGCACGTCGGGCAGATAGGGCGGCAGGCGAATGCCGGCCGGGTCGTGGTGATGCTCGGGCGGCAGCTGCTGGTAGAGCGCCGGCAACTCCTGGTGCCAGCCCTCGACCGTCTCTGGCCACATGCAGCTTTCGTGGGTGACGCCAAGGTTGGTGTAGGCCAGCCACGGGCCGGTCGTCGCCAGGCCGAGCTGCTGCCAGTCGTGCTTGTCACTGATGTCGCGATCGCGCATGTCGAAATTGAAGTCGGTCTTCGACGGCCAGCTCACCCGCCAGCCGGCGTCCTTGAGCGCCCGCGTGAACATCGGCGGCGGATCGACCACCGTCGAACGCATCTGGTGCGAGCCGAAGCTGTAGGGGTAGCGGCCGGTGACGAAGCCCGAGCGCGACGGCGCGCACACCGGGCAGTGGGTGAAAGCATGGGTGGCGCGCAGACCCGCGGCCGCCAGCCGGTCGAGGTTTGGCGTGCGGGCGTCGGGATCACGATAACAGCCGAGATGCAGGCCGGTGTCCTCGCCGATGATAAGGAGGACGTTGGGACGGGCGGTGGTGGTCATGTCTGAATCCTCGCCGCCGGGACGGCCGGAGCGTCGCCCGCCCTGCAACATCCTGCAACACCTCGCAATACATTACGGGGCAATATCGGCGAGGAACCCATCCCACGTCCGGGTCGACTCCAGCTGCCGCCGGACTGCGGCACAGCGGTCGGCCGGCGCCAGGCCGGTGGTCTCGGCGAGAAAGACGAGGTAGTCGGCGACACGCTTGGCGTAGCCCAGCCGGGCCTGGCTGCTGACTGCGTAGAAGCGGGCACGTTGGGCATAGCCGGCCTCGCCGTGGTCACCGAGCGACGCCGGATCGGCCTTACCGCCGGCCGCCAGGACGAAGAGGAAATTGTACTCGAACCAGGTCATCGCGTCGGGATCGGCGGGCAGGGCGGCGAGCGCCGCACGGCAACGAACCGCATCGGCCGCCGCCGCTGTCGCCTCCGCCTCGGCGACGCCATTGCGCGTCAGGGCGTGGGCGATGAAGCCGCGCGCCAGGCGCGATTCGGCCTCGCCACCACCGTGGGCGCAGCGCAGGGCGAGGTCGCGGGTGAAGGCCCACCAGTCGCTCCACAGCGCGCGGTCGCGCTGGTCGGTCGAGGCGGCCAGGGCGCGGCCGAACTCGTAGGTGTAACGGCCACTGGTCTTGATCTCGAGATTGCCGCCGGTGATCCGGCCGACCAGGCGGTAGTTCTCCGCCGACTTGCCGCTGCCGCTGTGGAAGCCGATCGAGCAGCCAAAGGCCCGGCAGACCTGCCAGGCGGCGGCGACCCGGCGCTCCAGCTCGGCCTGGTCAGCGAAGGGGAAGTTCTTCTGAAAGCCGAAGGCCGGCGCGACGTAGTCGGCGCGCACCTCAAGGGCCTCGCACAACGCCAGGGCAACCGCCAGGGTCGACGGCGCGGTCAGACCGGGCAGCTCGTCGATCGACAGCTCGCGGATGTAGGCGCGGCCATGCCGGAAGCGGCCGCGCGCCGCACGATAGGAGGCGTCGCGGCGCTGCATCTTCAGCATCGCGCCCCACAGCCGGCCCAACTCGGCGTCGAGGGCGGTGTCGTCCAGCGGCAGGCCGACCGAGCCGAGGCGCATGGCGATGCGGGTGCGGATGGTCGCCGGGATTGGCGGGCAGGCCGATGGGCTGTTCAGCTCTGGCGAAAGGTCGAAGGTGATCGAACTGGCCAGGCAGCAGCCCGAGGCGAGCCGGCCCTCACGCTCGTCGTAGTCGCCGCCGACCGGCTGGTGGTCGGCGTTGAAGCCCCAGGGGATGCGACGGCGGTGAAAGCCGGTGCGCAGCTTGGACAGCACGGCGCCGTGACTCATGCCCTGCACGCTCTGGCCCTGGTGGCCTTCGGGCACGGTGCCGCCGATGAACGGGAAGGGCACCCGCGCCAACGTGCCGGCCTGCATCTCGGTGACATCCCAGACCAGTTCGCGCGGGATCGAGTTCTGGTTGGCGACCATCGGCAGGCCGAGCTGGGCCATCGCCCATTCCACCGCCGGCCAATGCAGGGTGGTGAAGCGGGCACCGACGCCGAGCGAGCGCCGTTCCAGGCCACCGGCGACCGAGGGGAAGACGGTGCTGCGCGGATCGGCCTCCAGCATCAGGTCCTTCAGCCGCAGCAGGTTCTCCCAGGTCGCCGGCCAGGCGCGGCGGCCATCGTCCAGGCGGACGACGTGCTCTAGCGGCAGTTCGATGTTCGACAGCCAGGCGGCGTCGCCGGTGGCCGCGGCCGCGGCCAGCGCGAGCCCGCCGCCCGGCCCCCGCCCGCGCGACCCCGCAGGGCCGGGCACCCCCCCCGCGGCGAGCCCCGCGCGCCGACCCACCC
>JBBREK010000131.1:0-12038 GCA_038203025.1 Planctomycetota bacterium | reverse complement strand
CAGCCCGCGTCAGACGATCGCGGGCTGAAGCCCGCGGTCCTGTTCAGCGATACCAGCGGTTGCGGTCGATATCGGCCGCAACCGTTTTCGTCAGCAGACCGCTGACGTCGCCGCCGGTGCCCAGCCGTTGACGCACCAGCGATGACGAGATCGCCGGCAGGGCCCCGGAGTGATCATCGAAGCCGCCGCGGGGTACGCACAGCACCTCGACCAGACGCATGAGCTCTGCACCGCGATGCCAATTGGCCATATCCTTGGCTGTGTCGGTGCCGCCAACCAACAGCCAGCGGTGGCCGGGGTTCTCGCGCTGCAACCGTTCGACCAGGTCGACGGTGTAACCGGTCGAACGCAGTTCATCATTGTGCAGCTCGCAGAACGGCAGGTCGGCGAAGGCGAGCTGGCACAGCCGCCAGCGCTGCGCCCAGGGGCTCAGCGTCTTCGCATACGGATGGTTGGCTGCCGGCAGCACCCACACCCGCTCAGCGCCGCCGCAGAGCCGCGCCCACGCCACCGCCAGGACGTGGCCGAGGTGGGGGGGGTCGAAGCTGCCGCCGAAGAGGGCGATCGTGGCCACGGCCCCAGGCTATAGCTGGCACAGGCTTTGCATCAAGGGGTGTAACCACGCCGGAACGACACGACATGACCCAGCACGCATTCCAGACCGAAGTGACCCAGCTGCTCCAGCTGATGATCCACAGCCTCTACTCCGAGCGCGAGATCTTCCTCCGTGAGCTGATCTCCAACGCCTCGGACGCCTGCGACAAGCTGCGCTTCCTCACCCTGACCGAGCCGAACCTGTCGGCCGGCGACAGCGACTACCGCATCGAGGTCGCCTTCGACAAGGACGCCAAGACTCTGACCATCCGCGACAACGGCCTCGGCTTGACCGAGGCCGAGGCGGTTGAGCACCTCGGCACCATCGCCAAGAGCGGCACCAAGGCCTTCCTCGGGCAGCTCAGCGACGACCAGAAGAAGAACGCCCAGCTCATCGGTCAGTTCGGCGTCGGCTTTTACGCCTCGTTCATGGTCGCCGACAAGGTGGTGGTCGAAAGCCGCAGCGCGCGGGACGGGGCTGATGCTGGCGTGCGCTGGGAGAGCACCGGTGATGGTTCCTACGCCACCGAGACGATCACCCGCGCCGCGCGCGGCACCACCGTCATCCTGCACCTGAAGGAGGACGCCAGCGAGTTCCTCGACGGCTGGCGCCTGCGCAGCCTGGTGAAGAAGTGGTCGGACTTCGTCACCTATCCGATCCGCATGGTCAAGGAAGCCAAAGAGGAAGGCAAGGACGGCGAGCAGGAGCAGGTCAACACCGGCACGCCGCTGTGGACCAAGCCCAAGGACGGGATCAGCGACGAGGACTACAAGAAGTTCTACCAGACCGCCTGCCACCAGTGGGACGACCCGGCGACCCGGATCCACGCCACCGTCGAAGGCCGACTCAGTTACACCACCCTGCTGTTCGTGCCGTCGGAAAAGCCGTTTGATCTGTTCGAGCGCGAGCGCCGCGGCGTGTCGCTGTACGTCAAGCGCGTCTTCATCATGGACGACTGCAAGCATCTGCTGCCGGAATGGCTGCGTTTCGTCCGCGGCGTGGTCGACTCCGATGACCTGCCGCTGAACGTTTCGCGCGAGATCCTGCAGCAGCAGGCGGTGGTCGAACAGCTGCGCAAGCAGTTGAGCAAACGCGTCATCGACCATCTGCTCAAGCTGGCGCAGTCGACCGAGGACGCCGATAAGGCGGCCTGGGCGAAGATCGATGCCTCCTTTGGCGCTGTGATCCGCGAAGGCATTGTCACCGATCAGGAGAACAAGGACCGCGTCGCGCGTCTGGCGCGCTGGCGCAGCACCTGGACCGAGGCCGAAGCCGACCGCCCCGCCACCGGGCTGGAGGACTACATCCGTCGCGCCCCCGAGACGCAGAAGGAGATCATCTACGTCGCCGGCCCAAGCCTCGCCGCCGCCAAGACCAACCCCGCCATCGAGGGCTTCGTCAAGGCCGGGCGTGAAGTGCTGTTCCTTTGCGATCCGGTCGACGAGTGGGTGGCGCAGCACCTCACCGAGTTCGATGGCCGCAAACTGGTCGACGCTGCCAAGGGCGTCGGCGATCTGCTTGACGCCGACGCCAAGAAGGCGCTCGAAGCCAAGACCAAGGAACTGGAGTCGTTCCTCGGCTTCGCCAAGGAGACCCTGACCGACATCGGCGAGGTCCGCCTGTCCGGTCGCCTGGCCGATTCGCCGGCCTGCCTGGTCGCCGAGGAGCACGCCATGTCCTCGCAGATGGAGGCGATGATGCGCCGCATGGGCCAGGCTGTCCCAGAGAGCAAGCGCACCCTGGAGCTGAACCCCGGTCACGCCCTGGTGCAGCGCCTCGTCGCCATGCACGGCGACGAGGCCCGGCGCGGCGAGGTCGCCGACGGTCTGCAGCTGCTGCGCGACATCGCCAGTCTGGCGGCCGGTGGCACCGTCGCCGATGGCGGAGCGGCAGCCCGGCGCGTGCAGACGCTGCTCGCCAAGGCGCTGGGGTGACCCTGGGAGTGACGAGCTCCTGCTCGTCATAGCCTTGGTCATTCTGACCTACCGGCAGACCCACCTCTGACGGCCCTAGGTCCCAAGTCCTTATCATATCGCTCTTTGTGCCAGTACGACCCGCACGGATTTGGCACACCCCATGCTATCAACCTGGTCATGGCCCCTGCCGTTCACATCGTGCTGATCGCTGACGACGACCGCCTGGTGCGCGAATCGCTCGGCGATGCCTTCGACGGCTTTGGCTGGGAAGTGCGCACGGCGGCCAACGGCGGCGAAGCCATCCGGGTGCTCGAACGGCAGCGCCTCGACCTGCTGATGTCGGACATCGACATGCCAGACATGACCGGCTTCCAGCTGCTCAGCTGGACACGCGAGCATCCGCCCGGCCTGCCGGTCGTGCTGATGAGCGCGCGTGCCGACGAGCAGCTTGGCCGTACCGCCATGGCCGAGGGTGCGATCACCCTGCTGGCCAAACCGGTCGAGGTGGCACGCCTCACCAGCGTCATCAACGCTCTCTTTCACTGAAGGAACCTCACATGGGCAAAATCATCGGCATCGACCTCGGCACGACCAACTCCTGCGTCTCCGTCATGGAAGGCGGCGAGCCGGTGGTCATTGCCAGCAAGGAAGGCACCCGCACGACGCCGTCGGTGGTCGGCTTCGTCGAAAACGGCGAGCGCCTGATCGGCCAGATGGCGCGCAACCAGGCCATCACCAACCCCGAGAATACCGTCTTCTCGATCAAGCGCTTCATGGGCCGCCGGCACTCCGAGGTCGAAAGCGAAGAGAAGCTGGTCCCCTACAAGGTGGTCGGCGCGCAAGACGAACTGGTCAAGGTCGACGTGCGCGGCAAGACCTACACGCCGCCTGAAATCAGCGCGATGATTCTGCAGTTCCTCAAGAAGGCGGCCGAGGACTACCTTGGTGAGACGGTCACTGAGGCGGTGATCACCGTGCCCGCGTACTTCAACGACAGCCAGCGCCAAGCAACCAAGGACGCCGGCCGCATCGCAGGCCTCGATGTCAAGCGCATCATCAACGAGCCCACCGCCGCTGCCCTGGCCTACCACATGGACAAGGGCAAGAACGGCAAAATCGCCATCTTCGACCTCGGTGGCGGCACCTTCGATGTCTCCATCCTTGAGGTCGGCGACGGCGTCGTCGAGGTGCTGGCGACCAACGGCGACACCCATCTCGGCGGTGACGATTTCGACGACACGATCATTGTGTGGATGGCCGACCGTTTCATGAAGGCCAACGGCGGCCTCGATCTGCGCAAGGACCCGATGGCCCACCAGCGCCTCAAGGAGGCGGCGGAGAAGGCCAAGAAGGAGTTGTCGCAGGTCAGCAGCGCGCAGATCTCGCTGCCCTTCATCACCATGGTGAACGGCCAGCCCAAGCACCTCAACGAGACGCTTAGCCGCGCCACCTTCGAGGAGATCACCCGCAGCCTGATCGACCGCTGCCGCAAGCCGTGCGAGCTGTGCCTGAAGGACGCCAAGCTGTCGGCCAGCGAGGTCGATGAGATCATCCTGGTCGGTGGGTCGACGCGCATGCCCAGCGCCCAGCGCGTGGCCAAGGAGATCTTCGGCAAGGATCCGAAGATGAACGTCAACCCGGACGAGGTGGTCGCCGCCGGCGCCGCCGTCCAGGGCGGCGTCCTCACCGGCGAAGTCAAGGACGTGCTGCTGCTCGACGTCACCCCGCTGAGCCTTGGCATCGAGACCGAGGGCGGCTTGATGACGGTGATGATCGAGCGCAACACCACCATCCCCAAGACCCACACCCAGGTGTTCTCAACCGCGGCTGACAATCAGCCGGCGGTGACCATCCAGGTCTTCCAGGGCGAGCGCAAGATGGCGCGCGATAACCGCCAGCTTGGCCAGTTCGACCTCACCGGCATCGCTCCGGCGCCGCGCGGCATGCCGCAGATCGAAGTCACCTTCAACATCGACGCCAACGGCATCCTTGAGGTGAAGGCGCGCGACAAGGCCACCGGCAAGGAGCAGAAAATCTCCATCCAGGGCAGTAGCGGCATGTCGAAGGACGACATTGAGCGCATGGTCCAAGAGGCCAAGGCCAACGAGGAGGCCGACAAGAAGCGTGAAGAGATGGTTAAGTCCAAGAACAAGGCCGAGCAGATGTGCCACCAGATGCGCCACATGCTCGACGAGCATAAGGACAAGCTGGAAGGCACCGAGAAGGACGACATCGAGGCCGCCATCGCCGCAGTCGAAAAGCTCAAGGATGGCGAGGATGTCGCTGCCATCGAGTCCGCTGTCGCCGAACTGGAAAAGGCCGCCATGGCCTTCGGTAAGCGCGTCTACAGTGCCCAGCAGCAGGCCCCGCCGCAGGCCGAGGCCGCCGCTGGCGCCGACGGCGGCGACGCTCCGCCGCCGTCAGACAAGGCCGGCGGCGATGACATCAAAGACGCGGACTTCACCGTCCATAAGTGAATGAGTTGAGTTTCGGGCTACGGGTTTCGGGATTCGCACCCCCAGACCTGCAGACTGGCCCGAGACTCGGACCCCAAAACCCGAAACCCAAAACCAAGGAGTCACCATGTCGACAGTTCCCAAGTCCGCCCTCCAGCCCATCGGCTCGCACGTCATCGTGCAGCGCAGCAGCGCCGCCGACAAGAGCACCGGCGGCATCATCATTCCTGAGAAGGCCAAGGACAAGCCGAAGGAAGGCAAGGTCATCGCCGTCGGACCCGGCAAGGTCCTGGAAGATGGCAAGCGCCAGGCCATGCAGCTGAAGGCGGGCGACCGCATCCTCTTCAGCAGCTACGCCGGCACCGAGGTCAAGGTCCAGGGCGAGGAGTACGTGGTCATGGAAGAGACCGACGTCTTCGGCGTAATTGAGTAGTTCTTAGCCTTGCGTGTTGGTCCACGAGCCCGCGGGTTTCCCGCGGGCTCGTGGCGTTTTGAGGGATGTGGCGGGAGCGGGGGGTCTGCCTTGCGCCGCATCGGTGCATCGCACAATCCCGCGCCGCTGCGCTCCATTGCAGCGCACGGACACCCCGACCATGAGCGACAAGACCTTCCCAGTGGATGCGGCGCGGCTGCAGCAACTGGCCGAGCGTTTCCCCACCCCGTTCTACCTCTACGACGAGGCGGCGATGCGCGCCAACGCCAAGCGCATCGTCTCGGCGTTCTCGATCTTCCCGGGCTTCCGCGAGCACTTCGCGGTCAAGGCTCTGCCCAACCCCTACATTCTCAAGATCCTCGCGGATGAGGGCTTCGGCGCCGACTGCGCCAGCCTGCCGGAACTGATGCTCGCCGACAAGGCTGGCATGCGCGGCGAGACAGTGGTGCTGACCTCCAACGAGACGCCGGCCGCCGAGTTCGCCGCCGCTCGCCAGCAGGGGGCGTTGATCAACCTCGACGACCTCACCCATATCGACGCATTGGAAGCCGCGGCCGGTCTTCCCGAGCGGATCTCCTGCCGCTATAACCCTGGTCCGCTCAAGGATGGCAACGAGATCATCGGCAAGCCCGAGGAGGCCAAGTATGGCTTCACCCGGGCGCAGATCCTTGTCGGCTTCACCCGCCTGCGCGACAAGGGTGTGCGCCGCTTCGGCCTGCACACCATGGTCGCCTCGAACGAACTGAACGTCGACTACCACATCGAGACGGCGCGCATCATCTTCGAATTGGCGGTCGAGGTGCAGGCCAAGACCGGCATCCGTGTCGAGTCGGTCAATCTCGGCGGCGGCGCCGGCATCCCCTACCGGCCCGGCCAGCAGGCCCTCGACTACCAGGCGATGGCGCGCGGCATCCGCGCCGCCTATGACGCGATCATGGTCCCGGCCGGCCTCGATCCCGTGGCCTTGCATCTGGAGTGGGGCCGCGCCATCACCGGTCCCTACGGCTGGCTGGTGACCCGGGCGGTGCACACCAAGAGCATCTACCGCGAGTATGTCGGCGTCGACGCCTCGATGGCCGATCTGATGCGGCCCGGCATGTACGGCGCCTACCATCATCTCAGCGTCGTCGGCAAGGAAGACGCCCCGGCCACCGAGACCTACGACGTAGTCGGCGGCCTGTGCGAGAACAACGACAAGTTCGCGGTGCAGCGCCGCCTGCCGCGCATCGTGCCCGGTGACCTGCTGGCGATCCACGACGCCGGCGCGCACGGCCGGGCGATGGGCTTCAACTACAACGGCAAGCTGCGCTGCGGCGAACTGCTGCTGCGTCCCGACGGCTCGGTCCTGTCGATCCGCCGGGCCGAGACTATCGACGACTACTTCTCCACCCTGGATTTCGCGGGCCTGGCGCAGTTCGACGCCGCGGCGCGGAAGACGAAGGAAGCAATATGATCAAGCGCAATCCCGGACTCGCCAACATCAAGTCCGGCTATCTCTTCCCGGAGATCGGTCGCCGGCGCCGCGAATTCGCCGCCGCCCATCCCGAGGCCAAGATCATCAGCCTGGGCATTGGCAACACCACCGAGCCGCTGACCCCGCACATCGACAACGGCTTGGTCGAGGGCGCCCGGCGCCTCGGCACCGCTGCTGGCTACAGTGGCTACGGCGACGAACAGGGCCTGACCGCCCTGCGCGAGCGTATCGCCGCCGTGTTCTACAAGGGCACGGTCACCGCCGAGGAGGTCTTCGTCTCGGACGGCGCCAAGTGCGATATCGGCCGCCTGCAGTTGCTCTTCGGCCGCGAGGTCGCGGTGGCGGTGCAGGATCCCTCGTATCCGGTCTACGTTGACGGCTCGGTGCTGATCGGCGCCGCCGGCGCGTGGCAGGACACCGGCTATGCCGGCATCCACTACCTGCCGTGCACCGCCGCCAACGGCTACTTCCCCGACCTGGCGCAGCTGCCGGCGAATGGCCTGATCTACTTCTGTTCACCCAACAACCCGACCGGCGCAGTCGCCAGTTGGGCCCAGCTCACCGCCCTGGTGGCTGCGGCCCGCGCCAGCGGTTCGATTATTATCTTTGATGCCGCCTATGCCGAGTACATCCGCGATCCGGCCCTGCCCAAGTCGATCTTCGAGATCGAGGGCGCCTCCTCCTGTGCCATCGAGGTCAACTCCTTCAGCAAGCCGATCGGCTTCACTGGCGTCCGCCTGGGCTGGACGGTGGTGCCGAAGGGACTGGTCTATGCCTCTGGTGAGTCGGTGTGGTCCGACTGGAATCGCATCTGCACCACTGTCTTCAACGGCGCCAGCAACGTCGCCCAACAGGGCGGCTTGGCAGCCCTGGAACCGGCCGGCTTGGCTGAGATGCGCCACCTGACCGACTTCTATCTCGGCAACGCCGCGTTGATCCGCCAGGCCCTGACCACGCTGGACGTGCCGTGCATTGGTGGCGACAACGCGCCCTATCTGTGGGCGCATTTCCTCGGCCGCTCCAGCTGGGACGTCTTCGGGGAGATCCTTGAGAAGTGTCACGTTGTGACCACGCCCGGCTCGGGCTTTGGCCCGGCCGGCGAGGGCTTCGTCCGCTTCTCGGCCTTTGGTCACCGAGCCGACGTCGAAGAGGCCTGCCGGCGCCTGGTCGCCAGCCTGCGCTGAGCACGTCGGCTTGACCGGCATCCATTCCCTGGACCGGCCCCACTGCTAATCTGCAACATGCACGCAGCCGACCTCCGCCTGGTCTTCTGGGAGACCACCGCCGCCTGCAACCTGGCGTGCAAGCACTGCCGCCGGCTGGAGCTTGATGCGACCCGTGACGAGCTGACCACCGCCGAGGCCAAGGCGATGATCGATGGCATCGCCCAGGTCTCCAAGCCGATCCTGGTTTTCAGCGGCGGCGAACCGTTGATGCGTCCGGACCTGTGGGAGCTGTTGGCGCACGCCCGGGCCGCCGGCCTGACCCTCGCCCTGGCGACCAATGGCACCAAGATTGACGACGCCATCGCCGAACGCATCGCTGGCGCCGGCGTCGCCCGCGTCTCGATCTCGCTCGACGGCGCTGACGCCGCCACCCACGACGCCTTCCGCGGTCAGGAGGGCTCGTTCGAGGCCGCCCTCGCCGGCCAGGCCAGACTGCGGGCGCGCGGGGTGGGCACGCAGGTCAACTGCACGGTTGCCCAGCACAACCGCACCCAACTGGCCGACCTGCGCGAGCGCTGCATCGCCATCGGTGCCGAGGCCCTGCACCTCTTCGTCGTCGTGCCGGTCGGTTGCGGCGTCGAGCTGACCGACAGCCAGCGCCTTTCCGCCGACGAGGTCGAGACCGTGCTCGGCTGGCTCGCCGACCAATCGGACGACCAGCGCCTGTTCGTCAAGGCGACCTGCGCCCCGCAGTTCGCGCGTATCGCCCGGCAGAAGGGCAAGCTGCCGGCCCTGCGCGGCCACGCCCATGGCAATAAGGCCGGGGTCAACGCCACCACTCGCGGCTGCCTGGCCGGCTCGGCGGTGTGCTTCGTCTCGGCCAAGGGCGAAGTCTTTCCCTGTGGCTATCTGCCGGTCGAGTGCGGCAACCTGCGCCGCCAGTCCTTTCCCGATGTGTGGAATGGCTCGCTGGTCTTTGAACATCTGCGCGATCCGTCGCAGCTCGGCGGCAAGTGCGGCGGCTGCGCCTTCTCCTCGACTTGCGGCGGCTGCCGCGCCCGCGCCTTCGCCATCAGCGGCGACTACCTCGCTGAAGAGCCGGACTGCGCCTATCCAGGCTGATCAGGCGAACAGCATCGCGCCGATCGCCACCAGCAGCAGGACGATGACCGCGGTCTGCAGCAGGCTTTCAGCCATGCGGTCGGCCAGGCGGCTGCCCAGCGAGACGCCGAACAGCGAACCAACGGCCATGAGTCCGGCAGTGACGTAGCTGACGTCGCCGCGGCCGGCGGACAGCATCGCCGTGCTCAAGGTTAGGATCAGGGCGATGTAGATCGACGTGCCGATGGTACAGCGCGTGGTCAGACCAAAGCAGAGGATGAGCAGCGGTACGATGACCACGCCGCCGCCGACGCTGGTGGCGCCGATCAACGCCCCAACGATTGCCCCCAACGTGATGCCGAGCACGCGTTTGGCAACGGGCATAGTAGCCGGCTGCGGCGTGATTTCGGCCCCGGTATCGGACTTGCGGCGGTCCTTCCACCAGTCGCGCATCAGGTTGGCCAGCATGAGGATGACCGAGAACACCATGACGCCGGCGATAAAGGCCTTCAGCTGCGATTGCATGTCGGCCAGTGCCGTCGGATCGGTGGCGTGCTGCTTGTAATGGCCGATGATCAAGCAGGCGGCGATGTTGCCCGGGACCGCTCCGATGAGAAAAAGATGGGCCATGGCGAAGTCGATGGTCTTCAGCCGCCAATGCTCGAATCCTGCGAAGATCTTGGTGAGGAAGGCATAGGCGCTGGCCGTGCCCACCGCCGAGGTCGCCGGCATATCCAGCAACACGGTCAGGGCCGGGACGACCAGCACGCCGCCGCCGACGCCGGTCAGGCCGATGGTAAAGCCGACGAAGGCACCAATGGCGAGTTCGGCCGCGAGCGTGGTGAGTTCGATCACGGCGCGCTCCTCGGAACCGCCGGGGCCAACAGCATGCCGATGATGGCGATGGCCAGCAGGATGATGACGGCTCCCTGCAGGACCCGGTCCGGCAGCTTACCCGATAGGCGACTGCCGAGTTGCACGCCCAGTACCGAGCCAATCGACATCAGGCCGGCGATGGTCCAGTGCACATCACCGCGCCCCGCCGACAGCAGGGCCGTGCACAGGGTCAGCACCAGGGCGATGAAGGTCGATGTGCCGACGGTGTGGCGCATCGACAGGCCGAAGCAGATGATCAGCAGTGGCACGATGATCACCCCGCCGCCGACGCTGGTGGCGCCGATGATCGCCCCGACCAGCGAACCGAGCAGTACGCCGAGCAGGCGTTTCGGCGCCGGCGGGACCAGGATCTCGGCTGGCGTCGGGGTGTAGAGTGGGTCGCGCTGTCCCTCTGCCCTGCGCAGGTCGCGCATCAGGTTGGCGATCATCAGCATGACCGAGAACACCATGACCCCGGCGACGAAGGCTTTGAGATTGGCCTGGAGACGTTCGGTTGCGTGCGCGTCGGTGGCGGTGGCCTTGAGATGGCCGATGACCAGACAGGCGGCGATGTTGCCGGGGATGGCGCCGGTCAGGAACCACTTGGCGACGCCGAATTGGACATTCCGCTGTCGCCAGTGCGCGACGCAGGCGAGTCCATTGGTCATGCTGGCGTAGGCGCTGGCTGTGCCGACCGCCGCGGTCGCCGGCATGCCCAGCAGGGCGGTCAGGGCTGGCATCGCCAGCACGCCGCCACCGACCCCGGTCAATCCGATGGTGAAGCCGACGACGCAGCCGATCGCCAGTTCGTAGCCGAGACTCGAGTATTCGATCACGCGGATCAGCCCTATCGTTGTTGTATTTTAGTTTCACCAGCGATACAAGGTATCATATGAAAGACAAGCCGGTTCCAGCCCTGGAGGTCGGTCTGACCCTGGTCGAGATGGTCGCCGCGGCCGGTCCACGTGGTTCGACATTCACAGCCCTGCTCGCAGCTGGTTTTCCCAAAGCAAGTCTAGCTCGACAGTTGCAGACGTTGACTGGACGTGGTTGGCTGGTCAAGGCCGAGCGGGGAGCGTACGTCCTGGGTCTGATGGCTATCGGACTGGTGGCGCGCGGCGACCCGGCCGAGCGGGTCCGCATCGCCGCCGCACCACTCCTGCCAGAACTGATGATTGCGGCCGGCAACACGGCGCTGGCGGTGGCCTGGAGCGGCATGTCGCTGGTCGGCGTGGCCAAGGCGGTCAGCGACGATGGCGTGACCATGCAGGAGGTCGGCACGGTGACCATCGACCTGGGTAGCCGGCCGTGGGGCTGGTTCACCGCCGAGCTGACCGGCGCCCCACCGGTGTGGCCGGACGCGGCCGCGCGCGAGCACTTCCTCGCCCACGGCGTGGCCTGGGATGCGGGCGTCCGACCTCCCTGTGTCCGGCGTCTGGCGGCCCCGATCCTGGTCGGCGGCACATTGTTCGGCGCCATCGCCCTGGGTGGCACCTTGCAGAGCATGCCAGATGGGATGCTGCCAGAGCTCACCGCCCGCGTCCTGGCCGTCGCCCGGGCAGTGGCGGCGCGATTGGGCGGGTAAGTCTAGAAATCGCTGTTCGCGGTTCGCTGTTCGCTGTTCGCTGTTCGCGGTTGTAGCGACACGTGTTGTGTGTGTGTTGATGGTGTTCACCAAACGGTGACCACGTGTAGACCCAATAGTCCGTAATCGATGGTTTAACCGCGAACCACAAACCACGAACCCACTGCACCCTCTAAGGTAAAGGGAGGAGGTAACAACTCAGGCCCGGGGCCCCGTCGTGCAGCGATGGGGCGGGCGCCGAGTGGCGGTGGGCGGATATACTGGGCGAAGCCCATCCGCCCACGGTTTCGGAGCAGTGCGACGAAACCGAGCCGCGACAAAGATACTACCACCGAATCAAGTCCTTCTTTGCGGACCAGTCTGCGGGGATAGACTGTCCGATGAGCCGGTCGGAGGGAGGTACCCGGGTGGTGCCGGGGCTGAGCGCCGTACCGGA